>JAUMBK010000233.1:0-23603 GCA_032115795.1 Saprospiraceae bacterium
GGGCAAACCGGTAATGCCGGTCTTCCTCCAGGCGGCTCATCTCATCGATGACTGATTTGTATTTTTTATACTCCAGGAGTTTCTGTACCAATTCCTCCCTGGGATCGATCTCGTTGCCCTCTTCATTCAGTTCCTTCCGTGGAATCAGCATCTTGGCCTTGATTCGCATGAGCGTTGCCGCCACAAGAATAAATTCGCTGGCCACATCCAGATCGAGGGCCTCCAGTTGCTGAATGTAATCAAGAAAATCTTTGGTAATTTTGGCTATCGGAACATCATGAATATCCAGTTCATCCCTTTCAATAAAGAACAAAAGCAAATCGAAGGGACCTTCAAACTGGGTGAGCCGTATCGTGAATGTTTCCATTTTGCAAAGATAAACTATGCTTTGTACTTTTTATACCCGGCGGCCAGGATGCATACCACCCCCAGGGAAGGGAGCATGTTTTCCAGCCAGATTTCTCCCAAACCCAGCATGCGTATCGATATACCAATGATGAGCATACCCCCTACTGCACTCAGCGAATCGATGATGTCATCATTAAAAAACCGAGAGAGTGTAGCCGCTGCCAGCGTAATGCCTCCCTGAAAAAGAAGCATGGGCAAAACCGAAAACCAAACTCCTACACCATATGTAGATGCCAGTGCAATCGATGAAAAACCATCAAGCAAAGACTTGACATGCAACAACTCCCGTTTGCCGTGGATGCCCTCTTCAAGTGAACCCACAATGGTCATTGACCCTACACAAAAAAGTAAAAATGCTGTGATCAAACCCTCAGAAAATTGGCTGTCTGCATTTTGAATGCCTGATTTGAGGGCCTCTGAGAGAGAATGCAAGAGGCCCATAACATCCATCGCCACGCCGAGCAATCCGCCGATAATCAGACTGAAGAAAAACACTAGAAGGTACCCTTCCGGGAGACGAAGAGCCATTTTAATGCCTATCAACATGGTGCCCAGTCCCACTGTCTGAAAGACCATTTGTTGCATTTGTTCAGAGAAAAACTGTTTCAGCCATAACCCTAACATACTTCCGATTGTTACAGTAAGAATATTGACAAATGTTGCTTTAGGCCACCGCATTGTATTTTATTTTTTGCAAGTATAGGCATGGTCTGGCAGAAAAACAACGTATGCTGCAAAGAATCCTATTTAGGGTGTTGCTTTCACCACTGGCATTGCTGTATGGAATGGGTGTTTCCATTATCAATGTATTGTACGATACTGGCTTTCTAAAGGCGTCCCGGTTTAATATTCCGGTGATCAGCGTGGGCAACCTGAGCATTGGTGGCGCAGGAAAAACGCCCCACATCGAATACCTGATTGAAATGCTCTCTGACTACATCTACGTTGCCACATTGAGCAGGGGCTATAAACGAATCACCAAAGGCTTTCGCTTTGTCACCTGGCAGGACACAGCACTTACGGCGGGCGACGAACCGATGCAGTACCGAAAAAAATACAGAGACATCGTCGTTGCCGTTTCGGAAAGCAGGGCATACGCCATCCCCCAGATTTTAAAAGACTTTCCCCAGACCCAGCTTATCCTGCTCGATGACGCGTTTCAGCACAGGGCTGTACAACCCGGCCTCAATATATTGCTGACTGCCTATGATACGCTGTTTACTGATGACTACCTCTTACCGGCAGGCAGACTCAGGGAATGGAGGTCATCGTACAAACGCGCTGACATGATCATCGTTTCCAAATGCCCACCCCTGCTTTCTGAAACTGCGCGAAGAGCGACCATAGAGGAAATTCGTCCTCTCCCGCATCAAACCGTGTTCTTTTCCTATTACAGCTATGGCCATCCATTCCATTTCCATGATTCCGACAAAAAAATCTTACTGGATGACACTTCGGATGTCATTTTGCTAAGTGCCATTGCCAACACCTCCTATTTAATGCAATATGTTGAAAATCAAGTGGCCGGAGTAACACAAATCGAATTTTCGGACCACCACCTGTTTGATAAAGGGGATATTGAAAAAATCATTCGCGTGTATCACCAGCTGGATTCAACCAATAAGCTGGTACTCACTACCGAAAAAGATGCGATGCGCCTGGCGCTACATTCTGAATTGATCGCCTCATCAGGCTTGCCCTTGTATGTCCTCCCAGCCAACGTACAATTTCATTTTGACGAGGGAAAACAATTTCAGGATGCGATTCACAAGTACCTGCTTCAATGCACAGTTTAATTAGGATTGCATGAAAAAGATGTTGTTACACAGTTTCTTTCACCCCTCTTTTGCATCATAAACAGATGGGATTTACGTGGATTAACATAGTACAGATTCTTGGCGCCACCTGTATTTTTATCTACGGGATGAAGCGGATGAGCGAGTCTGTACAAAGGGCTGCCGGTGAACAGTTCAGGCAAATTTTGGGAGGAATCACAAAGAATAAGTGGGCTTCTTTATTTACCGGTTTTTTCATCACATCCATCATCCAATCGTCCTCGGCTTTCACCGTCACCATTGTCAGCTTTGTCAATGCAGGCTTGCTAACAGCACAGGCATCAGCGGCCTTCATCATGGGTTCCAACATAGGTACCACTATTACTGGATGGCTGGTTTCGCTTTTTGGATTTAAAATTTCGATGACAGAATACGCAGTTCCCCTCTTTGCATTGGGTGTGCCATTGCTGTTTGTCTCGTCAGGGAAATGGAAATACTGGGGAGAATGCACCATAGGATTGGCCATGGTGTTTTTAGGACTCGGCTTTTTGCGGGATGCCATTCCCCTTTCCTCAGAAGATACACTCTTTTTTTCATGGATCAAGCAGCTTGGCAACGATGGCTTGCTTTCCAGATTCCTGTTTGTGGGCATAGGCCTGATTGTCACATTGATTGTACAGTCATCGAGTGTGGCCATGGCCATCACGCTCACGCTCTGTCTGCAAGGATGGATACCCCTGGAGTTGGCTGCCTGTCTGGTTCTGGGAGAAAACATAGGCACCACCTCTACAGCACTCATCGCGGCATTGGTAGGCAACAAAGAAGCAAAAGCAGCTGCCTGGATTCACTTTTGGTTTAATGTAACAGGGGTCGCGTGGATGATTGTCATTTTGCCGTTTTTTCTTTCCTCGCTGGCGTACATTCTGCAAAAAGCATGTGGATTGCAAGACATGATACACAACCCCCTGGATATGACCATTGGCCTTGCAGCATTTCATACATTGTTTAATGGGATCCAGGCATTGTGGCTGATCCATTTTATCCCCTGGCTTTCCGGTCTTGCCTATACTACAGCCGGCGTTGATCCTTCCACAGGCGGAGAAAAAGGAACATCCACCAATCCCTTTCTCGACCATAGTGTCACGCTCCCTGAAATGGCCCCAATCCAACTGCAACGTGAAACACTTCGGTTCGGTGAACTGGTCGCCACAATGGCCGATGATTTTAAAAAAATACTTGCCGCGTCCGACAGAGAAAAGCAGTTGAGGTTGATTCGCAAAATAGAAGACAATGAAGAAACCACGGACAGACTGGAAATTATCATCACAGAATACATCACTTCCCTTTCAAAAGAACAGGTCACTGCAGAAACCAGTGTCATGCTGCGGAGTATCCTGAATATTTGCAATGACCTGGAACGAATTGCAGACCTTTACTTTCAACTTACTGTGACGCTGCGAAATAAAATGGAAAAACAGGTGTATTTTCTGCCAGAACAGCGTGCAAACCTGCAGAAAATGAACCAGCTCATCATCGAGGCTATGGATGTAATGATTGAAAACCTGGCAGCAAGAGACTATAAAAACATATCCAAGTTCAATGCCGCCAGAGTAGAAAAGAAAATCAATCAATTGAGAAATACCCTGCGTTCAGAGTACCTGCTCCAGGTAAACAACCCCGATTACAATGTGCATTCTGGTCTGGTCTACAATGCCGTCTTTATGTCTTTGGAACGCATAGGAGACCACGTTATGAATGTCACTGAAGCCATTGTTGGCGAAATCTAATCCTGAAATGGGCGTTCAGAGGGACCACAGCCATTCTCGGATAGCCATTGAATAAAATGTTTGTTAAAAACAACCACACCTGCCTGATTCAGGTGGTGTGCATCATAAAAATGCAGGCTGTCCTCCAGCACAAGTCGGGCGTTAAAATCCGTATACGATCCGTATTCGTCAAATGGAAAATTTAAGGCTGTATTGTGATCGACAGCATACGCACGGGTAAAGGGTGTTGTGATCAATACATAGGGAATGTGATGCTGCTTCAACAATGCCAATGTTTTTTTAAACGAGTCGACATTTTTATTAGACAAATCGAATTTATTTATTGATTTAGTCAATTTATTTTTTAGACTACTCTTTAAATAAATACTATAGCCGGCTGAAATATATTTCTCGACATTTCTCTTTTTTTGTCTCATGTGCGATGTTTCCAATGGCAGGATGTCCCAGGCAAAATGATATAAGCCCGCATTCAGCACTTTAATGTGGTTTACATCCTGAATGAGACGGACCATATCCAGACCTACTGAGTCATTTTGAATGACATCCACGGCAGATTCAACTTCTGACGAGCTGACAATAACGCCATCCACCACATAGACAACCAGGCCGGGATTGACTCTGTGCAGATAACGCGATGCCAGCCAATGCGTGATTGTGGCTGTTTGCTGGCTGGTGCCCAAATTGAATGTCGTATACCCACTTTGCCGAAATATCCTTGGATCAAAGCTCCGGTATGCATGTGAAGAACCGAGAAATAAAATATCCGGGCGGGACACATGCTTGACTTCAGCCAGCTTTTTCGCCGTAAACCCCAGCAAAGGTGTATTTATCAGATTGCTTACGATCTTTTCTGGCGCCACCTTTCCCCAAAACACCAAAACGAGCGGATAAATCAAGAGAGTTGCCAATAAAAAGCCAGCACACTTCAGAATAAATCGCTTCATATTAAAATTGAAAATAGATGAAAGGCACATCTTCTGATTTCATAAACAACCCTATAAGAGATACTAACAGAAGATACACTGCCCACCGGCGGAACGTGCCTGGCCAGGTTTGCAACCGTGCAAGGGCGAACTGGCCCTCTCTTCCCCACCACTCCACTGCAAAAAACAATACAATCAGGATGATTTGAGTATAGGCTGCCGCTTCCTTTTCCAGCTTGGGAAACTCCAACAAGGATGGACTCGCAATGATGCGAAGGTAGTCAAACGCATTCGACAATGTGACAGACCGAAAAAATACCCATCCTATACACACCAGGAGAAATGTGGAAAGCACTTGCATTGTTTCGCGCAGGGAAGGCATCCACTTTCCGGACGCCACCGGTGCCATGTACTGGCGATGATTCCCATTCCAGATGAGGGGAACAAACAACAAGGCATGCCAACCGCCCCATGCAATGTATTGCCAGTTGGGACCATGCCAAAAGCCACTGAGCAAAAATACCACCAGCACATTTCGGATGATGTGGGCGCGATTCACCCGGCTCCCTCCCAACGGGATATACACATAATCTTTAAACCAGGAGGTGAGCGAAATGTGCCAGCGCCTCCAAAATTCCGCTACATCCCTTGAAAAGTACGGGAAAGCGAAGTTTTGCATCAATTCAAATCCAAACAAACGCGCGGTACCGATGGCAATGTCGGAATACCCGGAAAAATCGCCATAAATCTGGATGGCAAAGAAAAAGGCACCAAGTAACAAAGTGCTGCCCGGAAGCTGCATATACTCTGCAAAGATGGGATCTGCCAGCGCAGCGCAATTGTCTGCAATGACCATTTTTTTGAATAAGCCCCACAATATCTGACGCATGCCCTGAGCTGCAAGACTGTATGAAAATGTGCGTTCTTTTTCAAACTGGGGCAACAGATGCGTGGCACGCTCGATGGGCCCGGCAACTAGTTGTGGAAAAAAACTGACATACGCCAAAAAGGAAAAAAAGTTTTCCGCTGGCAACAATTTCCGGCGATACACATCAATTGAATAACTCATGGTTTGGAATGTGTAGAAACTGATACCCACAGGCAACACATACTGTAGTGCCCTGACATCCAGTGTAAAGCCAAAGAGCCGGAATGCTGTCACAAAATTATCAACAAAAAAATGCTGGTACTTAAAAAAGCCCAACAGGCCCAGATTGACCCCTATGCTCAGCCAAAGCCAGTACTTGCGCACAGCATCATCTGCCTTCGAGTTCAGTTTGATTCCCACCAGGTAATCGACCAGGGTGCTGAAAATCAAAAGAAACAAAAACCGCCAGTCCCACCATCCGTAAAACACCAGGCTTGAGATGACAATACAGAGATTCTGCCAATACAACCTGCCTGACAACAACCAGTAAATGCCAAAAACAACAGGAAGAAAAACAGCAAAGTCTAGCGTATTGAAAAGCATTCCCAGTGAGTATGGTTGGTCAAATGTACACTGATTTCAAAAAAAAAGCCATCTTTTGCGGAGATGGCTTTGAAAACTTTCGTTCTATGTTCGTTATACTTCTGCAGGATGGAAGATTTGTTCATCAACCAACACGCGACCACAGTGTTCGCAGGCGATGATTTTTTTCATTACCCCGATTTCGATCTGCATCTGGGGTGGTATGCGGTTGAAGCAACCTCCACAAGCACCTCTGGCCACCGTAACTACGGCCAGGCCATTGCGGTAAGTCTTCCGAATTTTGTCGTAAGACACCAATAGCCTGTCTTCGATGCCCTTTCTCGCCTTCTCAGAATCTTTGGCCAGCTTTGCCTCTTCCTTTTCGGTTTTTTCTATGATTTTCTGTAGCTCCACCTTTTTGGCGTCCACATCTTTCAGACGATGTTCAAGCTTGTCTGCAATCCCGCCCTGCGTTTCTACCTTGCCTTCCTTGTTGACCGTAGCCTCGCGAATTTTCTTCTGAGAAAGTTGAATTTCAAGCTTCTGCAATTCGATTTCTTTGGTAAGGGCGTCAAACTCCCTATTATTCTTTACGTTGTCAAGTTGTTTTTCGTACCTGGCTATCAGTGCCTCAGCCTCCTTTATGTTGTTGTTGTGGCGGGCAATTTCGAGGTCAATTTCCGCAATGGAGCCTTCCAGCTTTTTCAATCGTGTATTCAAACCAGAGATTTCATCTTCAAGGTCACTCACCTCCATTGGAAGCTCTCCCTTCAAGATGGCAATCTCATCCAATTTGGAGTCAATCTGTTGTAAAGCATGCAAACCTCGTAACTTGTCCGCAATGCTTTGTTCTTTTGCTGTTGCCATAAGAAAGTGATATTAAACGTATTTTACAGGATTTGTCACAATTTTCGTGCAATGGGCTGCAAAGGTACTAAAATTATTCATAATCAAGCTATAAAGTAACTCAATTGTATATTTTTCACTTTCGTAATGGCCGATGTCTGCGATGATGATTTGGTTGTCTGCATCAAAAAATTCATGGTATTTGTAATCCGCCGTGACAAAGACATCCGCACCCTCCCGCATGGCCACAGGAAGTAAAAAGCTGCCTGCACCACCGCATACCGCCACGCGATGTATTTTGGCTTTGCAGAGGGCCGTGTGCCGGATCGCGCTTAGTTCCATTTTTTCTTTCAGCAGACCAAAAAAAACAGACACATCCATCGGTTCAGGCATGGTCCCAATCAATCCTGCACCTACCGGATGGCCCTCATGCCACTGGTTTTGTTTTGGTGCCAATATGCGCGTATTTCCAAGGCCCATTTTTTCTGCAATCTTACCATTTACTCCGGAGAGATAGACATTATCCAGGTTGGTATGTATCGCAAACAAGGCGATATCATGACGAATTGCCTTGAGCAGTGTGCGCTCCACATAATCATATCCGTTCAGACGCTTTAGCGGGCGAAAGAGGATGGGGTGGTGTGCCACAATCACATTGCAGCCAAGGGAAATGGCCTCATCCACCACTGCCTCAATGGCATCCAGACAAACGAGTACGCCGGAAATTTCCATATCGGGATGACCCGTTATCAAGCCGGCATTGTCGTATGGCTCCTGCAGCTCACTGGGCGCTACCTGTTGCAGAAAGTCTATCAGATTTTTCAGTTGCATATTCTACCCCCTATTTTGAATTTTCTGTTCAATTTGTGTTGTGGAATGCCCCTCCATAAAAGAAAGTGATTTGACCTCACCTCCATTTTTTAAAACAAGATCACTGCCCACAATCTGGTCTGCTTTCCAGTCGCCACCCTTCACAAGTACATCTGGCTGCAACAGCCTGATAAGTTCATACGGATCATCTTCTGAAAACAAGACCACCATTGCCACGCTCTCCAATGCAGCCAGCACATGTGCCCTGCTGTATTCGTCCTGGATAGGCCGATTGGGGCCTTTGAGTCTGGAAACGGAGGCATCACTGTTTAATCCAACAATGAGCACATCGCCCAATGCCCTGGCCTCTTCTAGGTATAGGACATGGCCCACGTGCAATAAATCAAAACAACCATTTGTAAAAACAAGCCGTTTGCCGCTATCATGCCATTCACGCACGAGTGGAGCGGCATATTCTGCAACAACAAACACCTTTTCGCGTAATGAGGCCATGGTTATTTTTTGTTTAACAAAGGCAAGAGTATCAAGAACAACAATCCAAAGAGGATGTTTGCCAGCAACTGGATAGAGAAAAAGACTATATTGGCAAACGAAAAACCATCTGCTCCGGAAATTCCATACAACGCGAGCCCTTGCCCCACCAGGTAATGATAGCTGCCCATGCCTCCGGGAGTTGGAATTAAAATGCCCAGGCTGCCAAAAACAAAGACAACAAGAGCCGTTGCCGGACCAAGGTGGGCTGTAGGGTCAAAAGAAAAAAAGGCAAAATAAAACATCAGGTAGTAGATAATCCAAATGCTGACAGTATATAAAATGAACAAAGGTATACTGGATACGCCCGAGATACTTTTGACACCATCAGCAAAGCCACGTAACAACTGCAACCCCTTTTTACCCATGTTTGTCGCCATAAGCTTTGCCCTGTTTCTCCATAAGACAGCAGCAATCACAAGCAAAGGGACAGCCACACCGATAAACCAGATTACTCCTGAATCCGATGCATTTGCTGGCCCACCTGCCTCCATTGAGGTATTGATGTAATGAACAAATTCGGAGCCACCAACAAAGAGTGCAAGCACCATAAAAATGGCAAGCATAAACACATCAAAGATGCGGTCGGTAAAAATGGTACCCAGCGCCTTTTCCACTGGCACACCCTCATATTTGAAAACCAATCCCGCACGAATCACCTCACCTGAACGGGGAATACCCAGATTAGTCAGGTAGTTGACCATGATGGTTCCCAATAGGTTGACAACGCGGGTTTCGTACCCGATCGCCCTGAACATCATTTGCCAACGCACCGCACGGATGACGTTTGTCAGCATAAACAAACTAATGGTGACGGCAATCCAGCCAAAATGGGCGTTGCTTATATCAGACGCAATTTTGTCGAGTAAGCTGCACTCTCCTGTGGGTATGTTTTTCAGTGCACACTCTGCCCTGTAGGCTGCCTCCTGCCGCTGAAACACAAGATATAGAATTATGATACCCACTGAAAAGAAAAGCAGGATCTGCGCGCCTTTTGCGAGGTGTTTCTTCATCTGGTTATGTTTGGCGCCACTTTCCGAATGGCATAAATTTACGTGTCTGAATATTTTTTTTTGTCAGAAAAAGGCAACGTTGCGATTTTCCTCTTATGAAATCGACATGAGTAAAAGAATCATTTACACACAAACCACAATGATTCTATTCCTCATCAAAGATTCCATGTGGCCTTAATATAAATTCACACGGAGTGTGATAAACTAAAAATAAACATATGAAATCAATAATCTCGGACACAAAGATACGGCCGAATTCTTAACACAATCGATTATTTTCATCTGGAAAAACAGTGGCAGGGGTATAGGCTTTTGCCTCCTCTGGCGTCATCAACGCGTAGCTGATGATAATCACAATGTCGCCAACCTGAAACCTGCGGGCTGCAGCTCCGTTCAGGCAAATCATCCCTGAACCCCGTGCCCCCTTGATCACATAGGTCTCAATCCGTTCCCCATTATTGTTGTTGACCACCTGCACGCGCTCTCCCTCCAGCAGGTGCGCCGCCTCCATGAGGTCTTCATCAATGGTGATAGACCCTACATAATGCAAATTCGCTTCCGTAACTGTCGCCCTGTGAATCTTTGATTTGTGAATATGAAGGAGCATGTTTTATTATCAATATTTGGTACAAATATCTGAATTAATGTGACAAACCGCACTTTTGCGGGTACAAACAAAGCAAAGGGGGGAAAGTTGCAGACAGAAACGATACCCGGACTTGAGTTACCTAAGTACAACTACCTGATTTTCTGGCCATTTACCCAAACTTGCGCAATATGGTCACTTCCAAATGAATAGACCATGTATTCAAGGGAGGGTATTGGCTTTGTGAGAATCAGGTTGGCTCGTTTGCCGACGGCGATGGAACCTGCCTCCTTCTCGACCTGCATGGCGCAGGCTCCATTGATGGTGACTGCCGTAAATGCTTCTGACGGCAAGAGTTTCATCTGAGTGCAGGCGATGGATAATAAGAGCGGTACATTCCCCGCGGGGCTGGTTCCGGGATTGAAATCTGTTGCCATAGCTACGCCGAGACCAGCATCAATCATTTGCCTGGCGGGAGCGTAGGGGATGCGAAGAAAAAAAGAACACGAAGGCAAGATGGTAGGGATTGTCTGCGATGTCGAAAGAGCTTCAATTTCTGCATGACCAATCATTTCCAGATGATCAACAGAGATCGCCTGATTTGCAATGCCCGTCTGAACTCCACCTGAATTGGCCAGTTCATTGGCATGGATCTTAGCTGGCAAGCCAAACCTCGATGCCGCGCGCAACAAGCGGTCTGTCTCCGCAGGTGTGAAAAAGCCCTGGTCACAAAAGACATCCATGTAGTCGGCTAACCCCTCCCCTGCTACCCTTGGCAACATTTCGTTTTCCAGCAAGAGAAGATAGGCGTTCCTGTTATTTTTGTATTCGGCTGGGATGGCATGGGCCCCTAGAAAAGTGGCTTTGATCATTGCAGGCGCGGTTTCTTTCAGCTTTCTGACGACCCTGAGCATTTTCAACTCACTTTCTGTCGTCAGACCGTACCCACTTTTTATTTCAACGGCGCCGGTACCTGTGCACATGATATCGTACAGCCGTTTGTGCGCCCCTTCAAACAATTGCTCTTCCGTAGCAGAACGCAACTTCACTGCCGAATTGAGAATCCCTCCTCCATTTGCCGCGATTTCTTCATAGCTGGCACCTTTGAGGCGGTCAACAAATTCCTGTTCCCTGCCGGCAGCAAAGACGATGTGCGTATGGCTATCGCACCAGCCAGGCATGACAAGCCCACCCTCTGCATCTACAAAATGATCCGCATCTGCAGGCATTGTTTCCATTGAACCAAAACCAGATATATGTTGGTTGTCTATAGCCAGCCAGGCACCATGCATCAGTGAAACCGCTGCCATTTCGCTGCCTTTTTGTAGCACTGACCCATGCATATCCAGGCCATACAACGTGCGTATACCATATATTACGGTCCTCGCCATATTCATTACTTAGTTATCTCGAACTATGCTTGGCATCTGGTGTGTCTCCTTCAGATATTGCCTGAAATTATCAGCCTCTTCCCGCCGGAAGTATTGCCCAAGGTAGACTTTAAAGAATGTTTTGTCATTCTGAATGTCTGTTTTAACCACTATCGGTTCTGTAAACTGCGCCCGCAGTTGCTGGACAAAATCACCTACGCCATCATAAGAGGAAAAGACACCCATTTGCAGCCTGAAAACAGCCATTTCCGAAGGATAGTCGGTCACAAGGACGCCTGGAGCGGATTGCCCATCATCTTGCCCATTGGGAGGAGGTGTATTAACCCCGATCAGCTGGACGTGCCTGTTTTCTTCTGTATTAAATTGGTGGAGTAAGGAAAGAAGCTTTCGGGGAGAAAGGGTTTCTTCAACCCGTTCCAGCAATTCGCCACTGGCATCAAAAATCAGCATGGTAGGAAGGTATCGGATGTCGTAAAGTTGACTTAATTCTTTCCCACTCACGTTGTCAATGTTTATCCTGACCGCCACATACTGGCTATCGAGCACCGTCAAGACTTCTTTTTCCCTGAAGGTGGTTTGATCCATCCATTTACATGGCGCACACCAATCAGCGTAAAAGCTGACAAAAAGTAATTTTTGTTCTTCTACTGCCTTTTTTTTTGCTTCCTGCAAGTCTTCACTTTGAAACGCCCTGTTTGGTTCCAGACCATACATTACACTAGGCAACAAAGCAAAAACAAGCAAGGAAAAGGCCATCCATCCCTGTTTCATTTTCTAATTATTTAGGTTCGTCGTACACATTTCCCTGTTGAGGAAGATGCAACCACCCCGGTTTCAGATATGAATAAGATTTCATATCTGTATTAGAGTGAGATACATCGCTATATACATTGCAATTTTAGTACCAAAACAAACCAAATTGACAAACAGCGATTCGCTTCATTCTTTAATATATATATATATAACTCTATTATAGATATTTATGCTGTATTTAAAAGTTGTATATTTGCAATCTTTTGTCCTAATATTCGTTTTGTGAAGCAGCAATAATGCAATTACGAATTATCTTTGCACTTTTTTTACGAAATCATAAAGCATCAAGGTCATGGCTAAAACCCTCGCTGCGATTACAGGAGTAGGCGGATTTGTTCCGAAAGACGTGTTGACCAATGCCGATTTGGAAAAAATGGTCGATACGTCAGATGAATGGATTACCACCAGAACGGGCATCAAAGAGCGACATATTCTGAAAGAACCAGGCAAAGCCACTTCTGACATGGGTGTGGAAGTTCTGAAGCAATTGTTGGAAAAGACCCAAACCCGCCCTGAGGATTTGGAATTGTTGATCTGTGCAACAATCACGCCGGATACCACATTTCCGGATACTGCCAATACCATTCTGGATAAAGTGGGTGCGAAAAATGCCTTTGGGTTTGATATTAATGCGGCTTGTTCGGGCTTTTTATATGGGCTGACCACGGGGGCAAAATTTGTTGAGGCCGGCACCTACAAAAAAGTAGCCGTCATCGGGGCAGACATGATGTCATCCATTGTCGACTATACGGACCGAACTACCTGCATTATTTTTGGGGATGGTGCCGGAGGAGTAATGCTTGAGCCGGCCAATGACGGCACTGGAATGCATGACTCCATACTGAAATCAGATGGTGCCGGACGGGAATTCCTCCATAAAAAGGCGGGGGGTTCACTCAAGCCGGCCAATGCAGAAAACGTAGCAAACAGAGAGCACTTTGTATTTCAGGATGGCAAGCCGGTGTTTAAGGCAGCAGTGACGGGCATGGTCTCCACCGTAAAAGAGGTACTTGAACGCAACGGTCTTGATGTCCAGGACATTGACTGGCTGGTTCCCCACCAGGCAAACATGCGGATCATTTCCTCGGTAGGAGACATGCTTGGTGTACCTCAAGGAAAAGTGATGGTCAATATCCAAAAATATGGCAATACCACAGCAGCGACTTTGCCATTGTGTCTATGGGAATATGAAAATCAGTTGAAAAAGGGGGACAAACTTGTTTTGACCGCATTCGGGGGCGGGTTCACCTGGGGCAGCACATTGCTTTCCTGGCACTATTGATTTGATCCCTTTTCGTGACTTCGCAATCATAAATTTTGCAGGAAAATACAGAATACTCCTAAGTCACGTATATTTGCACAAAATTTAACGTAACCTTTATAATTACCCACTTTTTATGGCAAGTACGTCAGACATCAGAAACGGCCTTTGCATCAATCTGAATGGAGATATTTACACTGTTGTGGAATTCCTTCACGTAAAACCCGGAAAAGGCAATGCCTTTGTAAGAACAAAATTAAAAAGCCTCACCTCGGGCAAAGTCGTCGAAAACACATTCCCCGCGGGACACAAGATTGAAGATGTACGCGTGGAGAGAAGAAAATTCCAATACCTGTATAATGACGAAAACGGGTATAACTTTATGGATAATGAAACCTATGATCAGGTATCGTTGAATGGATCCATGCTCGACAGACCTAACCTATTGAAGGAAGGCAGTGAAATTGAAATTCTATTTCATGCAGAAAAAAATATTCCGTTAACGGCAGATATGCCGCAAACGATTGTTTTGGAAGTTACATACACAGAGCCTGGTGTGAGGGGCGATACGGCGACGAATGTAACCAAACCGGCAACTGTAGAAACAGGGGCGGAGGTAAAAGTGCCTATATTCATCAATCAGGGTGACAAAATAAAAATAGATACACGCACAGGTGCTTATCTGGAGCGGGTAAAGGCGTAAACCATTAAAACATACTGACCATGAATTTCAATGAAATCCAGGAGCTGATTAAGCTTGTCAATAAATCCAACCTGACTGAATTCAGACTGAAGGACAAGGATTTTGAAGTTGTTATCCGGACTGATAAATTTCAGAAAGGGGGTGTTCCACCGGCTATTTCAGCGCCAATGCCCATGCCGGTATTGCATGCCACACCATCGCCGACACCAGTCCAGGCCCCTGTTGCCAAAGCCGATGAAAGCCCAAAAGCAGCCAGTGGCGAGACAGAGAAAGGAAAAAATGTGTTGGAAGTTAAGTCGCCCATGGTAGGTACATTTTATCGATCACCCGGCCCTGACAAGCCAGTTTTTATTAAAGTAGGAGACAAAATCAATGCAGGCGATAAAGTATGTATTATTGAAGCAATGAAATTGTTTAACGAAATCGAAAGTGACGTAACAGGTACAGTGATCAAAGTGCTGGTGGAAGACGCATCACCTGTGGAATACGACCAGGTTTTGTTCCTTGTTGAAATGTAAGTTCCTCCTTTTCTCTGGGATTCATTTCACTCAATTTTTCAACCTAGCCGCCCATGTTTACTAAAATTCTAATTGCCAATCGCGGAGAAATTGCGCTTCGTATTATTCGTACCTGTAAAGAAATGGGTATAAAAACTGTGGCAATCTATTCAAAAGCCGATGCTGAAAGTTTGCATGTTCGTTTTGCAGATGAAGCTGTTTGTATCGGTCCAGCGCAATCATCCGAATCGTATCTCAATATTCCCAGGATTATGGCTGCCGTGGAAATTACCAATGCAGATGCCATTCACCCTGGCTATGGCTTTCTGGCCGAAAATGCCAAATTTGCCGAAATATGCCAGCAGTCTGGTGTAAAATTTATTGGCCCTACGCCTGAAATGATCCAGAAAATGGGTGATAAGGTGACCGCCAAAGAAACCATGATCAAGGCGGGTGTACCCGTCGTGCCTGGTTCCGACGGCCTGCTGAAGGACGTAAAACAGGGCATAAAAATTGCCAATCAAATCGGCTATCCTGTCATCCTGAAGGCGACAGCAGGAGGGGGAGGCAAAGGAATGCGTGTCGTCCTCAGAGACGAAGACTTTGAAGACGCTTGGGACAGTGCGCGAAAGGAAGCCAAAGCCTCCTTTGCCAATGACGGCATTTACATTGAAAAATATGTCGAAGAACCGAGACACATAGAATTTCAGATTGTAGGAGATCAGTTTGGCAACGTGATTCACCTTTCTGAACGCGATTGTTCTATCCAGCGCCGCCACCAGAAACTGGTTGAAGAAAGCCCCTCTCCTTTTATGACGCCGGAATTGCGTGAAAAAATGGGTGAAGCTGCTGTAAAAGCTGGTAAATCAATTAATTACGAAGGGGTCGGCACAATTGAATTTCTGGTTGACAAGTACAGAAATTTCTATTTCATGGAAATGAATACGCGGATACAGGTAGAGCATCCCGTGACAGAAGAAGTGATAGACCACGACCTGATCAAGGAACAAATCAAAGTGGCTGCGGGGATTCCTATTTCAGGGAAAAATTACTATCCCACTATGCACGCTATGGAGTGTAGAATCAATGCTGAAGATGTGATGAACGGATTTCGACCCAGCCCGGGAAAAATCACCTCATTCCATAGTCCCAAAGGCCATGGCGTCAGGGTTGATACGCATGTTTATTCTGGTTATTCTGTTCCCCCATATTACGATTCGATGATTGCAAAATTGATTTGCAAGGCGCAGACAAGAGAAGAATGTATTAAAAAGATGCAACGCGCCTTGGATGAGTTTATTATTGAAGGCATTAAAACCACAGTACCTTTTCACAAGGCTCTGATGAAAAACGAAGCATTTCGTGCTGGCGATTTCAATACCGGATTTATGAATACATTCAATATCGAGGATTATTCAGAGTAATAATAGCAAGCCAACCGGAATGAAAGGGTTTTTGGGCATAATGGCCCGTATCCGGGATTACAGAAAGTACTTTGCACTGAGTATCCTTTCCAACGTACTTCTCTCTATCTTCACCATCATCAGCATTCCTCTGTTGATTCCCTTCTTTCAAATCCTGTTTGACAGGGTACAAGGCATTCCCGGGCAACCCGCAGGCAACGATATCAATGAATGGATCAAATACTACATGGCCAGTCTGATTGCGGAATATGGCCGAAACCATGCCCTCATACTGGTGTGCGTCCTCTTGATTCTGGTCTTTTTTCTTAAAAACACGTTCAGGTATGCAGCCCTGTATTTTATGGTGCCCATTCGCAATGGCATCATTTATGATTTGCGCCAAAAGCTGTTTAAAAAATACCTTGCCCTGCCTCTGAGTTTTTACTCAAACGAACGCAAAGGCATCCTGCTTTCATCGATGACGCTGGATGTACAGGAAGTGGAATGGTCCATTCTAAACGTCATCGAGTCGATATTCAAGTCACCCATTATCATGGCAGGCAGCATTTTTTTCATGTTGTACATCAGTCCGTCGCTGACATTGTTTGTCTTTATTCTGGTGCTTTTTGCAGGCTTTATCATAGGCAAGGTCGTCACCTCACTGCGCGATAGATCTGCCAATGTACAGGACCTGATTGCAAACCTCACTGCACAGGTAGAAGAAACGCTGGGTGGACTGCGGATTATAAAAGGATTCAATGCGGAGGCGTATCAGGTGAAAAAATTTTCTGATGAAAACCATGCCTTCCGCAAAGTGTTGACCAGGGTAGTCAACCGCAGGGACCTGGCAGCCCCCATGTCTGAATTTTTAGGTGTCACCGTTGTCACAATCCTGATGTGGTATGGCTCCCAGCTGGTTTTTGAAAACCAGCTTGCCCCGGAAACATTTTTTGCGTTTGTATTTGCGTTCTACCAGGTCATCGAACCTGCAAAATCCTTTTCAGCGGCCTACTTCAGTATTCAAAAAGGCATGGCTGCGGTAGACAGGTTGGACAGAATTCTGGAAGCACCCACCGATATTTTTGATAAAAAAAATGCCATTACAAAGAATTCGTTCACTACGTCAATTGAATTTGATAACGTCACTTTTCAATACAAAGACAACCCGTCTCCTGCGCTAAACAAGGTGAGTGTATCCATTCAAAAAGGACAAGTTGTGGCATTGGTAGGTACCTCAGGTGCAGGAAAATCGACATTTGTGGACCTGCTCCCCCGGTTTTACGACGTGACAGAAGGACAAATACGCATTGACACTACCGACATCAGGGATCTTTCCCTGTCATCACTTCGCTCCCTGTTCGGCATCGTTTCCCAGGACCCCATTCTGTTTCATGACACAATTGCCAACAACATCAGCTTTGGTGACCCAACCATTGACATGGAAAAAATCATCGAAGCGGCAAAAATTGCCAATGCACATGACTTCATTTCGGCGTTGCCTGATGGCTACCAGACTAGTGTTGGCGACCGCGGCCTAAAATTATCGGGGGGACAACGACAGCGCCTGACCATTGCCAGGGCTGTCCTGCGCAACCCACCAATCCTTATTCTTGATGAAGCTACCTCGGCACTTGACGCTGAGTCTGAAAGACTGGTCCAGGATGCCCTGCAACGGGTTATGGCTTCACGTACCTCAGTCGTTGTTGCCCACCGTTTGTCTACCATCCAGGAGGCAGATCTGATCCTTGTTCTGGAAAATGGCAGCGTCATCCAGTCAGGCAACCACAATAGCCTCATCCATCAGGAAGGGGCGTACAAAAAATTTGCAACCATGCAAACATTTTCTTAATCCTTGCCAATATGACCCACAATCAAGTTAGCCAATCCTTTCAAACGGCGTTTGGAAAGCCTGAGTTTACTGTATTTGCCCCGGGAAGAGCGAATATCATCGGCGAGCATACCGATTACAACGATGGCTTTGTGCTTCCCTTTGCCATTGGACAGGGAGTCTGGTTTATTGCCCGAAAGACAACAAAGACAGAAATGGAAGTCCTCGCTTGCAATACAGGAGAAAAAACCATTCTCCGGCATGATGGCGGCAGTACGACAGATTTTGGCTGGCAAAAGTTCTTCAGTCAGGTATTGGAAGCATGCAACCACCTTCCTATTCCAGGCCTGCAGCTCGCCTTTGGTGGAAATCTGCCTATTGGGGCGGGTATCTCCTCCTCATCGGCCATTACATGCGGATTGATCGAAATATTGAATCTGGCAGGCAACTGGCAAATGAATGTGCAGGAAATGATAAAAACAGCCGTGATTGCTGAAACAGGTTATGGCGTACGGGGAGGAATTATGGATCAGTACACCATCTTTTCCGGGACAAAAAATGAGGCCATCCTCCTTGACTGCCAGTCCAATACACATCAATCCATTCCCATGCTTTTGGATGCGTATTCATTTCTCCTCATCAATACGAATGTCCAGCACAACCTGATCGACACAGATTATAACAACCGTCGTGCCCAGTGTGAACGAGCAGTAACAATAATCCAAAAAATATATCCCGCAGTACAAAGCCTGCGCGATTTGCCAGATGCAGCCCTTGCCAGTATCCGGCCTTTGCTGGATGACCTTTTGTACAACAGAGTGTCCTATGTCATTGAGGAAAACCAGCGTGTACTTCAGGCCGTACAGGCAATCCAAGCCCGGGATTTTGCCCTTCTTGGCGAGCTGCTCAACCTGTCACACCAAGGACTCTCAGTAAAATATGAGGTAAGTTGTCAAGAACTTGACTGGCTGGCAGACCTCTCCCGCAATCATCCTGCCTTTGCAGGTTCACGAATGATGGGGGGAGGGTTTGGCGGATGTACTATCAATCTGCTGAGGAGACCATTGCAACCTGAAGAAGAAAAGCAGATCAGCATGGATTATACCCGCCAATTTGGTTTTTCCCCTGCTTTTATACCCGTTTCGCCGGAAGATGGCATCCTTGCACGGCTTGGTTCAGTTGAACAAAATGTCTGAAAATCCAATTATACATCAAACACATCTGGTTGTACAATAAATGGGTCACAATCAGTGTTTCTTAACCAAAAAGAATCAAAATGCGTATTCCTTCTTTTGCCCGACTAATTTTGTTGGTGCTTCCCCTCTCTTTTTTATTCAGTGGTTGTACCAAGGACGATCAGGTAGCAGAAACACCGCCAACGCTGGGAGTATCCTCTGTTCAGCCCATTGATCTCAACAATATTTTAGTTTCAGTCGGCAGCACAATCCAGCTGAAAATCAGCGGCAGCAAGGGTAGTAAGTCATTACAGTCTCTGGCAATAAAAGAAGCAGGCGTATTGCTGCCACCCATTCGTTTAAAGCAAGGAGGCAATCCGGTTTCATCCAATCCCGTTTTGGTTGATGCCACTGCATTTGATCTGACTTTTGATCTGATAGCGCATGCAGATGCATCAAAAAAAGTGTACGACATAATTTTGTCAGATACCAATGGCGTATCCACAACCAAAACGATTGTCATTACTTGCCTGAATGCCGCACCTGTTTTGCGTGAACCAGAGGAAGATGTCTCTGTCATACGTAGTCCAGGAAGCATTGTAGGCACTATTTTTAAAGTAGTAAAAGGAACGTCTGATCTGAAATCCATTACCATATTACTGGACGGAAAAGTGCCTTCGGATTTGTCAGGTATTTTTTTGGGGCAATTGCAGACACCGGTAGCAACAAATATCATCACCTTATCAGGCAATGATACCCAGGGCTTGAACAAAGAATTGTTTATTAAAACCCCCACTACCATTGGTACATATGTGTATACCATCCGTTTTCAGGATACCAACGGCCTCGAAGCAAGCCGAAAGATCCAGATCACTGTTGGATCACCCGTCATCAGCCTGACAGGGATTCTGGCCAACGCTGCAGGATCAAGTACTGTCGGTGGTCTTGATCTGGACAGTGGTGCAAGCACAAGCATTCTCGCTTCCAACCCCACCTCTTCCACAGCAGAGATCAGGGATGAAGGCCTTGTCAATCCTCCCGCAGACAAGACCTGGAGACAGCAAATTTCAGGAATCAATGGCACAGAGGTCAAATCACTTGTACCGGGCACAAACGGCATGCCTGCAGGATTTACATTTGAGAGCATCCTGTATAAGGAAGAAATCAGCTTGTTATGGGCAAAAGGAGTGAATTTTACTGAAAAAAGTGCAGATGGTGCGAGAAATATCTCTGGAAAAATAAAAACAGGGGATTTGTTTCTTGTAAAATCACCTTCGAAGTACTACCTGATGAAAACATCTGAAATCAAACCTACAGCGGCTGACGAGAAAGACCAGTTTTTATTTTCAATCAAATGGTAACAGAAAAGGCCTGAACAAGAAACAGGCCTCTTCCGGTTTCTTTTTGGATTACATCCAGCGCATTGCCTTTACAAAATAGGTGAAAAATGGAGGGAGCATAACCCAAAACCATTCTGGTTTGAACATTAAAAACAACACTATGCCTGCGACAGACAACAACGTGTAAATCCAGTATAATCGTACAGATTCGGAAGCAGATGACATATCGTTTATGTATTTTTGTTGCTGATGAATAACTTTCGGCAAAGGTAGGTCATTCACTAAAAAAAACACAACTTTACACTGATAGATTTATCCATGGCATACAGACAATTTTCCTCCAAACTCCTCTTATTTGGTGAATATACTGTCCTGTTGGGCTCGGATGCCCTTGCCGTGCCATTCCCTGGTTTTTCAGGCAGTTTTGCCTTTGGCGAAGAAGAAAATGCCTCTTCTGAAGGAGTAGGAAGGTTATACCGCCACATTCTATCGATACCTGCATTGAGCCTCTTGTTTGACATGGATCAATGGCGTACAGACATCCATCAGGGACTGTATTTTCCGTCCAACATTCCTTTTGGCTATGGTCTGGGCAGCAGTGGTGCCCTGGTGGCCGCTGCCTTTGACCAGTATTGTGTCCAAAAACCTGCTGACATCTCCGAAGTGAAGAAATTACTGGGACAGATGGAGAATGCCTTTCACGGTGCCAGCTCAGGCATGGACCCCCTGGTTTCTTACACAAATCATGCATTGTTGTTCAGGAGCAATGGAGAAATCGAAGTGCCGCCTTACTTTCCCATCCCGGATGACATGGCGCTGATTGACACGGGAATCGAAAGACAAACCGGACCACTTGTCGCCAGGTTTTCGGAAAAACTGACGTCGGATCCAGCTTTCAGGATGGCTATCGAAAGCATAAAAACACATAATCAAGCTGCCATTGATGCCTTGATTACCGGGAATTTTGCACTACTGAAATCGGTTTTCAGGGAAATTAGTCTATTACAGCTCGATGCATTGGGTGGCTTTATTCCTGCACCGTTTGCCACACTCTGGCAAGATGGCCTTGAAAACAACCTGTTTTTCATGAAACTCTGCGGTGCCGGCGGTGGGGGAATGCTCCTGGTATACATCCTCCAACCCAAAGGAGAAGAATTTCTCGCCAAAGAGTATACCCTACTGAAAATTGCAAAGTAGTCAAATCAACAAAGAGGCTGACTGTATTGTTTACAAAGGAATGGATGCTGTAATCATGCGATTGTTGTGCAGGTATGTGACTGCCCTTTTTATGCTCTTTTTTCTGTCGTACTTGGGCAAGAATCAAGTGACAATGCCTTGTGTCATTGGTGTCACTCCCCCTTCTGAGAATGTTACCCTGGAAAAAGGGAAGACATATCCACACCAGACCATGGGAACCAACGATGCTGGTCCGTCATCCATTGAATTCGGTTGGGGCTCAAAAACCAACACATTTGATTGTCCTGCCAAACACACTTTTACTAATATTGCTCGTGCGCTCTGTGCAAATCAGCATCGGGGCAACAGGCTCATCACCGTGAAGGCAGATGATCTATCCGGGTATACGTCCGCAAACACAGTCACATTCAAAATACACAACGCATCTTGATTATGCACATACATCATCAAGCCATAACTGAGCTGATTTATCAGGCATCAGAAGCAATCATGGATGTGTATACAAAAAATCAATACCAAGCAGACCTGAAGGAAGATCATAGTCCCGTAACGGAAGCCGATTTAGTTTCGCACAAAATCATCACCGAAGGGTTGCAACGTCTGTATCCGGAAGTGCCCGTTCTCTCTGAAGAATCAGCACACCCTCCCTATGACATACGGAAGGAGTATGCATACCTGTGGCTGCTTGATCCCCTGGATGGAACGAAGGAGTTTATCAACCGAACGGATGAATTTAGTATCAATCTGGCGCTCATCCACAAAGGCAAGCCAGTTGCGGGATATATTCACCTGCCCGTTTTCCGGAAATTGTATTATGCCATCCACAAAAAAGGGGCATTTGAAATTGCAGGCAAGGAAACACGAAGAATTGAGGCGGCCAGATTCTCACTTCAGGATAGTGGCCTGAAAGTTGTCGGCAGTCGCAGCCACATGGATGACCTCACGAAGGAATACATCGACAAGTTGACCAATCCTCATATGATTTCGCTTGGCAGTGCCCTCAAATTCATCAGTATTGCCACAGGAGAGGCGCATTACTATCCCCGGATGATTCAGATTATGGAGTGGGATACTGCTGCCGGGCAAATTCTGATTGAAGAAGCGGGAGGAAGTCTGGTGGATGCAGATACAGGGCTGCCTTTAAGGTACAACAAAGTCATGTTGAAAAACCCCTATTTTATTGCTTCCGGCAAGCAGTGTTGATATGGAAACAAAAGTAAGTGCCGTTGTCATTGCAAAGAATGAGGAAAGGACCATTGTCTCTTGCCTGGCGGCACTGTGTGCTGTATCCGATGATGTTTTGCTCATTCTGGATTCGAGTTCATCAGATAAGACAGCTGAACTTGCTGCCACCCTGCCTGTGCGCATTATTTCGTATCCCTGGCAAGGATATTCGGCCAGTAAAAACTATGGCGCCTCACTGGCCAGGCATCCATGGATACTTTGTCTTGATGCAGATGAAGTTTTGGATACAGTGCTGCAGAACATCCTTGGCTCACTTAAAGCTGACACGGGTTGTTATTATAAGATGAATATACGCACCTGGTTTGGCAGCAATCCTGTCAGGTATTGTGGTTGGTATCCCGACTGGAACATTCGGCTGTACAACAGACAAACCATGCACTGGAGCTCCGATTTTGTACACGAAAAACTGGTGACAGATCAGAAATTGACTGCCGTCAAACTGGAGGGAACGATCGAGCATTACAGCTTTGCTGACGAAAACCATATGAAACAAAAGTACGTGTACTATGCCCGGCTGCGCGCCGAAGAATGGCTTCGTTCGGGAAGGCCCCCTTCGCTCGTTAAACGGATATTTGGTCCTTCATTTCGTTTTTTCAGAAC
>JAUMBK010000234.1:0-10091 GCA_032115795.1 Saprospiraceae bacterium
CGTGGACTTTGGTTACCGCCCCGGCGGCACCGGCGTGATTCAGGGCACCATCTTTAATGATGAGGGCAAGGATGGCGTGTTCCAGGCCAGCGAGGCGGGATTGCCGAATGTGACCGTGAAGCTGTATCGCGACACGAATGGCAACGGCATGGACGCGGCTGCGACCTTTCTGGGCTTCCCGACCGCCGCGCTGCCGCCAGTATCTGCCAGCAACAAGACTGGCACGATCTCCGATGCTGTGTGTCCTCCTTCTCCCCATACTCCTCCTTCTCCCCGTGCTCCTATCTCTCCGTCTCCTTTTCCGTCTCCAACTGCTTGAACAACTCAAGCAAACGGTTCATTTCCTTTTCCTTGGTATCCGAATTTTGCTCAAATTGCTCCAGCATTTGCACAGCATCTTCTTTGTCCAATTCCTGAAGCAATTCCTTGATTTTATCCATCAATTCCTGTTCTTCAGGATCAGCTGCCTTCTCAAAGAGTTCTTTCAATTTTTCCTGCTCCTCGCGTACTTCCTCGGATTGGGTCTTAAATTCTTCCTGGTTCTTCATGTTCTCTTCCAACTTCTCCTTCGCTTTCTCAATCTTCTCCTGCAACTTCTTTTGCTCATCGAGGATCTTTTCCATCTCCTTCTTGTCCTGCCAGTCAAGCTGTTTTTCCTGCAACAACTTTTCCTTCATCTTCCGCAAATTCTCCTGGAGCTTATCCAGTGCTTTGAGTGCGTCTTTCAACTCAGATTTAATTTCTTCCTCGTTCTTGTCTTCCGCGAGCTGGATCTCCTCCAGCGTGGGGCGCTCAATAGACATGATACTTGTTTTGGCTGATTTGCTGCCATTGACGGCATCATTGTCAAACACCTCAAAGTAAAACGATACCTGATCACCCGGATTCAGTGCCAGCTTTTTCAAATCAAAGACATAATCAAATTGGATTTCACGGCCATCCTGCTTCTGCATTTTGGCTTTCTGCAATGGCTGAATCGTCCCATTCGCCTGTGTCACCATGTAGTTGAATGACAAGGACTGCAATCCATAGTCATCTGATGCATCACCCACAAAATAGACGAGAGTGCGATCCAGGCTGTCCACAATTTTCTCCGCATTCACTTGAGGACACGCATCCTTTGTTACGGAAATACCGTACAGCAGACTATCAGCCTGAGGCACACGACTATTCGACAAGTACAGCCTGTACAGCTCGTCCTGGCTTGCACGACGCACATATCTGAATGTATTTTCATCCCGCTTCTCTGCGCTTACCATGTTGGCATCCTCGCCAAAGAACAGAGCGATGTCGTCTGTTTCCTGTGTCTCAAACAGCCAGGTGATCTTCGTTCCCTCCGGTACATTCAAATCACCACTGTTTTCAAGTACTTCGTCCTTGCGCCCGGTGTAGGACGGGTAAGCCAGTGCAATACTGAAATCAACTAAATTTGGTTTTTTGATGACCTCAAGCGTGTAACTTTCAGAAATGACGCTGCCCGAACTCAATACAAACGCAACTTCTTTTTGTACATTTCGGAAAGTATAGGCAAACGTGTGCGCATCCTTTTTATCCATGCTGTATTGAAATCCATCCACATTGACAAAGACCTCATTAGGAAGAACACTACCGTCGACATGCACCAACAATTCAAAATCCTGAAACTGAACAACTTCCAGATTCTGCTCTTTGATTGTATAATAAAACGGTGCCGCCTTGGTAAATTTCTTGTCATTCTGAATGATTCTGCTCGTCCCCTCTCTGATGATCCCCGGTGCAGCCAACAATATGACAAGGAGAAACAAAAAAGGAGGCAACGCATATTTCAGGTATGTGCGGTTTTTTCTCAGGTCTATCGCAGCCTGAAAAGGAACGAGCTTGATGCTCTGCGTTTTCTGCTCAATACTCGCCTCGATCAGTGCAGCTTCGGTAACGTGGTTTTCTTGCTTACGCAATTGAAGTATGTTCAGGAGTTTGTCTTTTACGTCGACAAAGTGGTTGCCAATGATCATGGCTGCATCTTCATGGCTGATTGTTGTGCCCAACTTGAAGTATCGGATCATCGGATCAACCATCCAGTATGCCACAGCGCCGCCTGTCACACCAATAAATGAGAAAAAAAGTGTCTTACGTATGGCTGTACTAAAATAAAAATAATACTCCAGGAGATTGAAGGCCAAAAACATCGCCAGCACCAATCCCACCGTGTAGAGCCCACCGCGTATAAACTGATTGATATAGTATTTCCTGATAAAATCATCCAGCTTCGTCATCAGCTGGTCGTAATTACTCTGTCCTACTGCCATATGTTTTACCACTTAAATGTGTTATGGATGCCCGACGCAAAACCTGAACAGGTGCGACCGGAATACCAAAACAATGCTTGAAGCCACTTCGTTCACCGTGATTGTGGCATTATCTGAAAAACGAGGTAAGATATCGTAAATTTTACAATAAGTCAATGATTCTCTTACCTCATCTCACTGTATTTTTCCTTTAGGATTGGATTTTGCTCATTCTCCACAATGGAGCGTATCGTTTCGGCCAGCCTTTGCAGCAGCATTTCATCGTCCAGGCTTGGCTCCGTATCCATGCGGGCAGATACATCCTCTCCCATATTTAGCAAGCCTATCAGAGCCAGGTATTTTCTGTAGACATTCCCCTTGGGATCGGCAGCGATGGAAGAAAGAAAGTCTATTGCCCTTGACATAGTTTCCGCAGGCTTGCCAACAAGGTAAGTCTGGCAAGCAGTATAAAAATCCACCATGTGGTTGACACCCACAGTGCGTGCCTTTCGTTCCAGGAAAGCCCAATCCTCGTCCGTCGGAACTTCACCCAATATGCCCACCAGGGTGGCCGCCAGGTAATCTGAATCCTCATCCCGGAAACGCGCTATATACCTGGCCGCTTTCTCTGGATCCGCCATGACAAGCACCTGCAGGGCAACGTCAATGACGGGATAGGCAGACTCACTCATCATCACCATATTGCAAATTGGCACAAGATCAATGTCATCCACCATGCTTAACTTAATCAGCGCTTCTCTCCTCACCTGAGAATGCGGGTCTGACAATGCCAGTGCCTGCAATCTGTCCGCATACGTTGAGGCCAGACTATCCGGGATGCTCCTAACCGTTTCAGACCGAAAATACGCGTATGAATCATTCAATCCAGCTTCAATGACATTTGCAGGCATTGGCTGCAGATTGTACAATGCGTCGTATTTATCATAAAAATGTCCGGAAAACAAATATTGCGCCTGGTATTGTTCAGCACTCTTCTCCTCCTGAATGGAAGCAAGCAAAACTCCTTTGCCATCCAGCACCGCCACAGAGGGCTGATTGGCAATGCCCTCAATCGTAATCACCTGGTTCCGCTGGTCAATCAGAGCAGGATAATAATTGACCGCACCATCCGCTGCGTATACGGCCACTTCCACAGGAAGGCGATACACCGAAAGATGCCCATCAGGGCTCTGTGTTTGGGCAACCGAGATTTGCAGTGTGTTGGCAAGGCTGTCATACGTGTACGAAACAGTCAGCGATGGATGCCCCGGACTCAAAAACCACTGGTCAAAAAACCAATGCAAATCCTGCCCGGTCACATCCTCGAATGCCATCCGTAATTCATCCACCTCTACGGCCGTAAACTGGTTGTCGGTAAGGTACCTGTTGAGGGAAGCAAAAAACGCATCGTCACCTATGTAATTACGCAACATATGTAGCACGAGCCCCCCCTTGTTGTAGCTGTGGGCGTCAAACATTTTTTCCTTGTCGGCATAAAAGTAATGGATCAACGGGTGGGGCTTTTCAAGGTAAGTCTGATTGAAATAACCAGCCATCTCATTTATACGGTGTTCCTCCGCCTTGTCCTTCCCATATTTGTGCTCCAGCCAGAGATATTCAGCATAATTCGCAAATCCCTCATTCAGGGTAAGGTTGGACCAGTCTTCACATGTAACCAGGTCCCCAAACCAATGATGCATCATTTCATGCGCCACAATATTGTCGTTTTCATTGTCAATCAGCTCTTTGTCCGTTTTCTGTACAAACGAGCCAAACACAACCGCGCCAGTATTTTCCATAGCTCCTGATACAAAATCGCGGACTGCTACCTGAGCATACTTATCCCAGGGGTATGGAAATGCCAGTTTTTCTGAAAAAAACGAAAGCATTTCGGGGGTGTGGTTGAATATTTGATTGGCATGCCTTTGGTATTTTTTTTCGACAAAATAATGCAATGGCACGTTTTCCCACTTGTCCAGTTCCTCATGAAACTCTCCGACTGCCACCATTGCCAGGTAAGGGGCATGTGGCTTATCCTGTTTCCAGTGATCTGTTCGCATCCCATTTCCGTGCAGTTGAGAGGCGATCTTGTTCCCATTGGACAAGGTCTTATACATTGTATCCACTGTCAGCAGGATTTCCTGGGTAAAGCGCTCATTGGGCTTATCAAATGTGGGAAACCACCGGCTGTTGTTCTCTGTCTCGCCTTGCGTCCAAATCTGGCTTGGCACATCGGGGTCTTCATCCAGCGGATCGATAAAAAATAAGCCCTTTTCTGATGTGATGGCATCGCTGCCGCCGGCAGGCAATTTGTCTGGCATCGCAGTATAATCGATGCGCAATACAATGTTCTCGCCTCTTTTATACATCTTTCCCAATGCCACAGTCAGCTTCTTATCGTCATATTGATAACCTGTCTGGACGTATGACTGACCAAGATACACACCGTGGATTTCAAATCCGACGGCATCAAGTACGATGTGGTCTATCGGCGAAAAATACGGGGTAATAGTCAGATCAGCCCTGCCAAGGACATGTCGCTTTTGCCAGTCAAATGACAAGGCAAGTTTTGTATGAAGAATATCATAATACAATGTCGCTGAAGGCCTGAATACTTTGGGCAATGTGTCTTCTTGCCATTCTTCGTCAGTCACCACCAGTGTATCCAGCAGTGATTCCTCTATAGGAATATCTTCGCCTTCCACCACCCAGGTTTTTTTGTTGGATGCACACGAGAGTACAAGGATTGAAATCCATACAAGCATTTGTGGCTTCATCTGACAAAAATTTCAGCAAAAGTAGGCAAAACTAACTGAATTGCGAGCCTGGCTTCTTGAACGATTGCAGCGTTTTACATCGAAGGGCTCCAAATGAAAAAACACCATTTCATATTTCGCTCTTCAAGCTCCCTTCATGCTTACAAAACCGAATTCAAAAAAATGACATTATTTTAAACTTTTTGACCTTTTATTTGTTATGCCAAAAGTAAATTGCCAAGAATGTCTCTTGTAGAAAAGTTCCTTCACGAGTGGGTAGAGAAATCCTCTTTTGGAGTTTGCCGTTACCTGGCAAACAAATGGGGACTCGATGAGTCGAAAGTTCGGATGTATTTCATTTACAGCAGTTTTGCCGCCTTTGGCTCACCTGTGATCTTTTATCTTGCTACCGCTTTCTGGGTGAATATTCGAAAATACATTCGCAGACCCAGCATTTCCTAAGTTTCGAAAGAGCAAAGTTTCAATCACGCATTCTTGTGCCATTCTTCAACGAACTTTCTGTTTCTTTTCAAAAAAACTATCTTAACAGGCACGTTCATTTGGCTATTTGTTCCTTTCTTTTCACTGCTTCCACCTACCACTCTGCTGAAAAGTCTATCCATTGGGCCTATAGTATCTGGACAGGGGCGGCTGTTTTTTTCGTTTACTCCTACCCGTTGTCATCAGAGATCTTTTTACGGCCAACCTTACTGATGTACCGGGATAGCAGACGTCCGGCAATATTGTTGTTACTGCTTTCTGTAGCGGCAGTCATTCTGATGGGTAACAATTTGTCCGCCATGCTCTTGTTGGGTTTTTCCTCTTTATTGACCTTGCTGTATTTCAGAAATGCAAGCTTCCTTCGGCACCCATTAAAAACAAACCGAATTCTCAAGCCCCTGACTATCGCACTCTCCTATACCCTCGTCTGTTTTATGGTTCCATGTTTGTCGATCGTTTCTGAATTCACTGAACTGGCAAGGCTGGCACTTCCCAAAATATGCCTGATTGCTGCTGTGGCGCTAATCAGTGATCATGAAGATGCACAAAGCACGCATTCTCATTCCAAGATTGGCTATTTTACGGTGGTGTCCGCAATCCTGGCTTTGGCTACCTTGGCAGACATGGCAAACAAAGCGGCAGGATTTCTATCGCATCCGGCTTTTATTGCCAGTCAAGCGACGTATTTTCTCTCCTGGATTTTACTTTTGCTTACCTACAAGGCAAGGGGAAGGATGTTTTATTCCTTTTTTGTAGATGGCATACTCGCACTGCCTTTCTTATTTTCCTTTGGGTAATCTTTCAATTTTTTCCACACATCCTTTCTACTATTGGCCTTGCAGCCATGTAAGTCTGTTTTTGCGAAGAATTTCGTAAAAGGCCTCGCCCGACAGAAACTCCCCTCCCAAACTTGCCAGATAGGGATTCGGTTGCTGGCAATCGATCATCTGAAATCCTTCCTCAGCCAGTCGCTTTGCAAGTGTAATGAAGCCAAACCTCGATGCATTGGATACAACACTAAACATCGATTCTCCAAAAAACACTTTGCCAATGATCACTCCGTACAGTCCACCAACCAAATTTTCGCCTTCCCAAACTTCCACAGACATTGCATTCCCCTGGTGAAACAGTGCAGTGTATGCATGGACAATGTCCTCGGTAATCCATGTACCTTCCTGGCCATGACGTGGAATGAACTGACAAAAACGCATGACTTCTGTAAAATGCTGATTGTATGTCACCCGAAACCGCTGCTGGTTGAAGTAGGGCCGCATACTCCTGGCAACCTTGACCCGATCGGGAAAAATGACAAACCGGGGAGCAGGACACCACCAGATGACTGGTTCACCCTCATTAAACCACGGATAAATGCCATACTGGTATGCCAGCATCAGCCTGTCGGGATCAAGATCTCCTCCTACAGCCAGGATGCCACTTGATTTCACCATTCGGGGATGGGGAAAAATGTGTGCCTCACCAACATAATAAAAATGCATGCTTTTGCTGTTTCTATCTGATAAAATTTGTCAAAAGTACTACCCGTCCGGTAGACCATCGAATTTACCCCCCGCAAGAATACGCATCCATGACTGGATTCTTTTCAGGCAATGCTTCCTACTATCAACGGTCATTCTATGACGACAACACCAGAAGTAGTAAAGGATGCACCCGTCTCATTTTTGAGTAAGGATGCCGGATTGCCGGTGACTGTACATTGGTGAAGCGTCAACTGTCCCTGGTTAAGAACCACAGGCTTCGTCATGGAATTACCGGTATGAGAAATAGCAAGCTGAGAAAACGTGGTGACAGAAGAGGCCGAAAATTGAAGAGCAGCGCTCGCTGAGGCAAATCCCGGTAATTGCAGGTCTATATCCAACACCACACGCTGGCTAATCTCATCCAGCAAGACTAGGTTTTTGGTAAACTGCAGCGGTGATACGAGCACAATGGTGTCGATAGCGGCTGCAAATCGAATGGTATCCCCATTCTGAGCACATTGGAGAATGGCGCGCAGTGTGTTCAGCCCCGAATCTGCCTCATTCGTGACAAGCAAACTATAATTTTCATCAACCAATCCGTCACAATCATCATCGATGCCATTGCAAATTTCCAACGAAGCAGGATAAGGATCATTGTCCCTGACCACATACAACTGAAACGAGGAATTTACCCGACTCTGGTTGTCAAATGTCACGTAAGGCACTGTGACAGCCGTTGCAAAATATGTGGCTTGAATTGCTTGTGACCAAACCGCTCCTTCCGCATTGGGTCCACGCTTATACAAAAGATAGTCCACATCCTGGCAACCGGAAGTGATGTTGCCTGAGCCTGAAAACCGGACACTATCCGGCTCTGTAAATACCGCATTGCTACCGTAATTATTGATAATCCAGTATCCATTGGGGGGATAAGCTGATGTCGGGTAAATGTCGGGCAGAACATGCAATTTTGACACCACCACATCCCCATTGGGATACGTCCCGTTTGAAGCCAGATACATTGTCACACCGGGTGTTGAAAAGGATTTTACCCCTCCCGAAGTGATCGCCATGCGCTGAGAGACACCCCCTCCTACCGGTGCTGTACTTGCCACCTTTGCCGTTCCCGAGGTGAGGTAAATGTGGCGGATGCCCACTTTGTCAAAATCGTGTGTAGAAGTACTGTTGAACTGGTAATAGGCGACCAGGGAGGCATCATTCTGCGGTTTTTTTGTGAGGTGGCGTAGTTCCCTGATTTCTGCTGTTGACAAGGGCCTGTTATAAATGGCGACTTCGTCAATCAGGCCATTCATATTGCGCGAGCCCCAGTTGCGGTAATTGCCAATACGGAAGGCAGGGATGTCGGCAGGTGTCAAGGTAAATGAATGTGTCGCACTTTGCTCGTTGCAGTACACAGTAATGCCCGTGGGCTTGACGACCATCGCGACAAAGCTCCACTGATTGGAGGGAACATTGATGTTGCTGTTCCACCACCATTGACCGCCCGGCCAGTGGTAAGCAAGTTTGTTGGTGCCATCTTTAAAATTAAAACCCGCTGCATCCGGGCCGTCGCCCATAAAAATCGCACTGTAATCCGGCTGAATACCTGCAGGCCTTACCCAGGCAGTCACCGTAAGTGAATCCACGTCTTCCATGCCAAAATCCGTGACATAGGCATGATTGCTGCTTCCTGCGGCTTGCAGAGCCTTGCCCGGCAGGGTATCAACAGCACATTCTGATGCTACTGTAATCATGCCGTTGATGGTGCGCGTACTCGAGTTGGTGAGGGCATCAGTCACAGTCAGCGTGACATCATAGACGCCATTTTGGCTGTACAATACTTTTGGATTTCGAGCAGTTGTGCTGCTTACCCAACTGGCACCGGCAAATGTCCACTGCCAGGTTGCACCCGTGTGATTCAGCACGGAATAATCATCAAAATATACGGTATCACGCGCACATCGTATCACCGGAGAGGAGACCGTCGGCATGGCCTGTGGCATGGAATACTCAAACATTTCTGACTCCCATACGCCAAAACCCCAGCATCCATTTCGAATCTTCTGGTCCCTGTAGAAAGGCTTCAGTCGATTGGTTTCCACACTCAGCGGCAATCCCGTGCTGTAAGGCTGCCAGTCGGCGTGGTTGTTATTTCTATAAAATACACCTGCATTGGTGCCAATGTATACCCCTCCATTTGTGCCGTGCTGGGCGAGGATGCCCTGCACCGTAACGCCATTCAGGGTGCTTGTAGTGAGATTGGTCCAGGAAACGCCCCCATTGACAGACTTGTATACTTTTTTCCCATTCGAGCCATAAGTTACTGCAACCCAGAGTACATTGGCATCCGTTGCACTGACAGTCATTTTGACCCTGTCGTTGTTGTTTGGCAATGGCAGTGCCGTCAGGGCAGACCACGTAAATCCCCCGTCTGCAGAACGCCACATCTTATCATCCGTGCCATCCCATTGTGAACAATACATCACTGAGGGCTGGGATCTGGCGATCTGAATTTCAAATACATCATTGGAGGCAGAGCCCGGAAACGTATACAACACGGAATATGTTGCACCTCCGTCCTCACTTTTCAGAATTTGATTGTCCTTTCCAATAAATACGACCTGGTAGTAATTGGGGTGAAATACCATCTCACTGTTGGCGTAGTAGGCGTAACTTTCGTTGGGCCATGCCCCAACAGAAAAGGATGCTAGCCCGTTGCCAAAGCCGGGCTTGACCACATGCCCACCGATATCGGAATGATAGACCTTGTTGCCCGGTCCGGGATTGACGTAACCCGTGGCCGCTTCTCCCCCACCCATGCGGTAGTATTTTCCCGGAGAAAACGTCTCATGGCGGGCCATGTTGCCATTGTGGTACCTGCCGCCCACAAGCAGATCTGTATTCCATCCTGATCCAAAAACCCACATGTCCGACCAGGAAATGCCGTTCATTCTGGCTTCCATTGTCTGCCCAAAATTGGAGGAATAATTGAGTCCCCCATCAGACGCAATCCAGAGATCATTCCCTGAAGCAATTGTCCATTGAATATCCGGATGGCTCCATGACAGGCCGCTAACATAGCCCCCGAGCGT
>JAUMBK010000235.1:0-323 GCA_032115795.1 Saprospiraceae bacterium
CAATTGCTGCAAAGGTAATCAATTCTTTGTGGCAGTGAAAAGCCCATGATTTTTTGCGCCCGTAAAAAGGAAAAATGGCACAGTTTCTGTATTACGAAAAGTATGGACATACAGAAAATCAACAGACGGCATTTTGTGGAAACAGACCTCTATTACAGGGTAAGTCTTGGCCTCTCTTCCAGGCTGGTCAAGTATGAAAACTGCATTTTCCACCTCGAAGTAACCCTCGGTAGAAAATGGGATAAGAATTATAATGCGACCGCCGCCGAAATAGCCCATTCGTGGAAGTCAAACCACCCCGAACTGTCGCACGCCATTGGATG
>JAUMBK010000235.1:333-7420 GCA_032115795.1 Saprospiraceae bacterium
AAGTGTACATCATCGACCTGAAAACCGGTGAAGAAAAAACCACACTCATTCAATCAGGCATCACTCCGGGATACGATGCACACAAAGGCATTCTTTTCCGAAGAAATTACCTGAACTAACCCGAAACGTCTTTTCAAACATGGAAATGCCAGGGATCCTGTCAGAACCAGTCTTACTGAATCAGTGACTGCAATTTCATGGCCAGTCCCATGTCTCCCTTGATTTTGATCAGGCCTGACATCACAGCCATCATTGGATTGATTTCGCCGTTCTTCAATTTTATAAATGTCTCCTGATCAGTGCTGATCGTGCAATCTGCTTCTGCATCAGACAGTGACACTACATTTTTTGACCCAGTTCCGTCTATAAAAATATGGATATCCCCTAGCTGGAACTTCAGTTTTGCGCCCAGTGGGGCCACATTGTCTGCTTGTTGCTGGATTGCTTCTAGAATGGGGTTTGTACTCATGATTTTGTTTTTCTTTTTACTGTGATTTTAACCAATCATCTCCTTCCTCTGGTAATGTCAGGAAGACGCCTGCCATAAGAGTTTCCAGGCTGGATGATACTTTTGGCAATTCGTAAATATAATAGCACTGCATTGCTTTTTGTTTTGCCTCCAAAAAGAAGGGAGGGTATCCAGCTTGTTTTGTCTGCAGTGCAACTTGCCCGATACAGGCCATTTTGAGCCACTGCCAACCTACGACTGTCCGGCCAAACATTTCCATAAATACTGTGGCATCCGCCAGGTATTTTTCATAATCGCCCTGCATTGCAAATCCCAAAAGGTAGGCGAGCGCACGTTCCACATCAGAAACGGATGTTTGCAAACGCCCTGCGTAGTCTTTTAATGCATCCATTTGCCTCGCTTCATTGATCGTTGTTGACATACGGTCTTTGAGCAATTGCATGGCTTTTCCTCCGTCCATGGGTATTTTTCGACTCAATAAATCCAGCGATTGAATGCCGGTTGTCCCCTCATAAATTGCCATAATACGGATATCCCGCAGGTATTGCTGGAGTGGAAAATCCATGCAAAAGCCATAGCCTCCCAAGACCTGCAAGCCCTGGTCGACAGACATTCGGCCCATTTCTGCCGGAAATGTTTTCGCCACGGGTGTCAAAAGCTCCAGCAGCAGGTGACTGTCACGGGCTGTATCCTTGTCGGTTGCTTGTGCCTCGTCGGCTAATTTTGCACATTCCAGCAGCAAGCTCAAGGAACCTTCCACAATGGCTTTTTGCCACAGCAACATGCGCCGTACGTCCGGATGTTCGATGATCAATGTTTGTCCTTCGGAGACATCTTTCTTTCCGGAATTCAAAATTTTCCTACCCTGGGGCCTTTCACCGGCATATTGCAATGAGGCGTAATAAGCGGCTGTCGCAATCGATGCCGCAGTCATGCCCACATCGATTCTTGCACCATTCATGAGCTGGAACATGTATTTCAATCCCTGGTGGGGCTCACCTACGAGGTAGCCATGACAATCATGATTTTCACCATAAACGAGATGAACTGTACTGTAGCCACGCTGGCCCATTTTTTGAAAGTCGCCCACCGCGCAAACATCATTGGGCACCATAGCCCTTTTTCCATCCGGTCGAAATTTGGGTACAACAAATAAAGAAATGCCTTTTGTACCGGCAGGTGCCCCCTCTATGCGGGCCAGCGTGAGATGGATGATGTTGTCGGCCGCTTCATGATCCCCGGCTGAGATAAATATTTTCTGTCCACGAATCAGGTAATGTCCATCAGTATGCGGCGTGGCGGCCGTGGTTATGTCTGACAAAGAACTCCCTGCCTGTGGTTCGGTCAGTGCCATGGTTCCTCCCCAGTGTCCGGCGAGCATGGGTGGAATATATGTTTTTTTCAATGTCTCACTTCCGAAGGCAGCAATCAGGTGTGCCGCCCCGGCTGTCAGGCCAAGATATCCCGGTATATGATTGTTTGCCGACTCAAGAATGTGATTGATGGCACTTTGGAGGATATGGGGCAGCTGTATACCTCCATCCTCTTTGTCAAAGTACATTCCCAGCCAGCCGTTGGCGCCGGCATCAGCAAAAATTTTTTTGAGGATCGGATGGGTATGTACCCGGCCTTCAGCATAAAACGCCGGTTTCTCATCCATCTCTTTGAAATATGGGTAAAAATCCTGGTCAGCCCACACTTTGGCAGCATCCAGGAGCATATCAAAGGCGCCTTTGTCAAACCCATGATAATGATCGTATGCCAACAGTGTCTCTGCCTGATGTACATCAAACAGGAGAAATCGAAGTGTGTCCATGCACAGGTATCTAGCCATATCCGTTTTTTCAGAAAAATAAAAGTAAACTCAAAGTTAATTTTTAACCATGAATGAAGCAAATGATTTGCCGGTGAAATGCTAAAATTAGGTTAAATTCACAATATTTGGAACTCCCACGGATTTGTAAAAATAAAAATGCATAATATTGCATTTTCCTATTGAAAAAAAAATCATAAGCAGAACAATATTTCGCATACGTTGAAAAACAAATCAAAATAATGAAAAGTACCTTGCTCTTTTTTTTGGCATTTGTCTGCCTGGCATCCTGTACTTCTGTTGACAAACTGATGGAGCGGGGGCTGTATGCACAGGCATTCCAGCATTCTCTTTCAAAATTACGGGGTGCAAAAAAGAAGAAAACTGAGTATGTCAAAGCCCTTGAAAAATCGTTTGCCAAATTGCAGGAGCAAACGGACAGGGAAGTAACGAAACTCAATGCACAGGATCGGCCGGAGCACTGGCCACTGGTGCTTTCGCAATATGCCGAGATGGACAAACGCCAGCAAGAGTTGGATCCATTATTGCCATTGGTGAGCGAAACGCGTTATAAGGCAGTGTTTTCGTTTTCAGACTACGCCGGAGCAATACGAACTGCCGAAGAAAAAACCTGCCAGTACTATTACGACCATGCACTGGCATTAATTGCAAAAACGCAGGAAACTGGCAACAGGATGCATGCAAGGCAAGCATACGAAGAGATAGGGTTGATTGACAAATACAGAAAGGCATTCAAAGATGCAGACAAGGTTCGGGACAGAGCCCGACGGGCAGGCACCACATTGATCTACCTGGATGTACAGAGTGACTTCATTGGCATCCACGGAGGCGGCATAGCCGAAGAACTCATGACCCTGCCTGTTTCCCGTCTTGACAATTTCTGGACGGACTATTCAGTTGATCCTCGCGACAAGCCGAGTGCGGATTACAATGTGGTGGTGGACTTAACGGGAATCTATTTTTCACCCGAAAGAGAGAGCATCAACAGGTATGTGGAAAGCGCAGAAATTCTTGTGAACAAGGATAAAAAGCAATCCAAAAAAGATACTGTAGTGGTGGTTACTGAAAAAGAGGTATATGAAAAAGTGAAGGCGGAGGTGATAGAAATACAGAGGGAGAAAAAAGCGGAATTATCGGGTAGGGTCATCGTCACACATACCCAAACCAAAGAAGTTTTGTACTCGGTACCTGTCACTTCAATAACACAATTTACTGGATATTGCTGCCGCGTGGAAGGAGACGAACGGGCCTTGACGGAGCCGTCCAGAAAAAAACTGGACTCGTATTGTGAATTATTTCCGACAGACTTTGTCATGGCAGACGCGCTCGCCGAAGCTTTCAAAAAAACCGTTCTTGCCGAAGTGGAGAGGATGCAGTTGAACTAAAACCTTGGCTTGACAGACCTTTTCAGTCTGCCCCAAGGTTTGCTGGATTTTCGGATATGCGGGAATTCAATTTATACCCAGTGTACAATGCAAATGATTTCCGACATATCGGTTAGAAGAAAAATATTACTTCTCTCCTGAAAATAGCGCCGCTACTTCCGTACTTGTCAGCCCTGTCAGCTCAGCAATGTCTTGCATTGAAAATTTTCTCTCTATAAGTTTTTTTGCAAACGCAATTTTGGCTTCCTGCATACCTCTGGAGGTGCCTTGCATAATGCCTTTTTCTATCCCTTTTTCAATGCCCTTTTCCATTCCTTCCCTCAATCCTTCCTCTCTGCCTCGTGCCCTGAGCCTGTCGCTAAATGTCATGGATTCTGTGTTCATCTCCTTATCCAGTTGTTTTGTGATGATAAATATTTCCTCGTCTTCAAAGATATGGACTTTATCAATGTAAATAAACATCGATATCAGAAATTTTTTATCCCTTTTCGGTGTCAATGCATTAAACACTCGAACATACTCTTCCAATGCTACCAGCTTGTCGTGCATGCCTTTATGAATCATCAACGCCGCCCGCAACTTAGCTTCCGTCAATGTATGAATCTGCTCCACACTCAGGTCTTGCACCCGCAGCATCTCTATGTCAAAACGAGGTATATACCTTGCATAAAACGCCGGCAATCCCTCAAACAACGATGCCAACGAACCTATTTGCCAGTCCCTTTTCCCATGGTAATAGACCACAGGCACGATGACACTCAACTTGCCTTCCTGCTTCATCTGTTGCTGGTAACCGTTCGCGATATAAGAAAGCAGCTGCATGCCAGAAAGGGAGTCTGCATCCGATTTGTGCTCGATCAGTATCGTCACTTCTGTCTCGTGCTCACCCTCCGTCAATGGCACCCGAACAACTATGTCACTGATAAACTCCCGCAACTGGGGTGTAATATAGGTTTCAGAAATATATACCAGGCCTTGCCAATTCAACGCCGGATGTATCTCCGCCGGCAGCACCTGTTGTAAAAAAGCAATGGCAGATTCCTTGTGTTTGAGCAACCTCCGAATGAACGCATCGTGCGGCTTGTTTGTGGTTTTTTCCATCCCAGATTGTAGTTTTTTGCAAAGGTACGGGAGTTTTATTCAATTGGTCAAGAAGCAGGTGCATATCCTACCTAGGAGTTTTGACCACATCATAAGCTGAAGTTCAGCCAAAGGAGCAAACTGGAATTGATTACTTCTCGCCAGAGTAAATCTGCGCCACTTCTTCCATTGTCAGCCCTGTCAGTTCAACAATCTCTTGTATTGAAAACTTCCGGTCAAGTAGCTTTTTTGCAAACGCAATTTTGGCTTCCTGCATACCTCTGGAGGTGCCTTGCATAATGCCTTTTTCCAAACCCTGCTCTAACCCCTGTTCAATCCCTTTTTCCATCCCTTCCCTCAATCCTTCTTCCCTGCCACGTGCCTTAAGCCTGTCGCTAAATGTCATGGATTCTGTGTTCATCTCCTTATCCAGTTGTTTTGTGATGATAAATATTTCCTCGTCTTCAAAGATATGGACTTTATCAATGTAAATAAACATCGATATCAGAAATTTTTTATCCCTTTTCGGTGTCAATGCATTAAACACACGAACATACTCTTCCAATGCTACCAGCTTGTCGTGCATCCCTTTATGGATCATCAACGCCGCCCGCAACTTGGCTTCCGTCAGCATATGAATCTGCTCGACACTCATGTCCTGCACTCGCAGCAGCTCTATGTCAAAATGGGGTATATACCGGGCATAAAATTCCGGCAATCCTTCAAACAACGATGCCAACGAACCTATTTGCCAGTCCTTTTTTCCGTGGTAATAGACCACCGGCACGATGACACTCAACTTGCCTTCCTGCTTCATCTGTTGCTGGTAACCGTTCGCGATGTAGGATAGCAGCTGCATGCCGGAAAGGGGGTCTGCATCCGATTTATGCTCGATCAGTATCGTCACTTCTATCTCGTGCTCACCCTCCGTCAATGGCACCCGAACGACTATGTCACTGATAAACTCCCGCAACTGGGGCGTAATGTATGTTTCAGAAATATATACCAGGCCTTGCCAATTCAACGCCGGATGTATCTCCGCCGGCAGCACCTGTTGTAAAAAAGCGATGGCAGATTCCTTGTGTTTGAGTAACCTCCGAATGAACGCATCGTGAGGCTTGTTTGTGGTTTTTTCCATGCCAGATTGTAGTTATCTGCAAAGGTACGGGAGTTTTATTCAATAATCCAAGAGCTGGTGCATATCGTACCCCGGCGCTCTGATGACATCATAAGCTGAAGTTCAGCCAAAGGAGCAAACCGGAATTGATTACTTATCTCCCGAGTCAAGCTGTGCCACTTCTTCCATTGTCAGCCCTGTCAGCTCAGCAATGTCTTGCATTGAAAATTTTCTCTCTATAAGTTTCTTTGCAAACGCAATTTTGGCTTCCTGCATACCCCTGGAAGTGCCTTGCACAATGCCTTTTTCCAACCCTTTTTCAATGCCCTTTTCCATCCCTTTTTCCATTCCTTTTTCCATCCCTTCCCTCAATCCTTCTTCTCTGCCACGTGCCTTAAGCCTGTCGCTAAATGTCATGGATTCTGTGTTCATCTCCTTATCCAGTTGTTTTGTGATGATAAATATTTCCTCGTCTTCAAAGATATGGACTTTATCAATGTAAATAAACATCGATATCAGAAATTTTTTATCCCTTTTCGGTGTCAATGCATTAAACACCCTAACATACTCTTCCAATGCTACCAGCTTGTCGTGCATCCCTTTGTGGATCATCAACGCCGCCCGCAACTTGGCTTCCGTCAATGTATGGATCTGCTCCACACTCAGGTCCTGCACCCGCAGCATCTCGATGTCAAAATGAGGTATATACCTTGCATAAAACGCCGGCAATCCCTCAAACAACGATGCCAATGACCCTATTTGCCAATCCTTTTTTCCGTGGTAATAGACCACAGGGACGATGACACTCAACTTGCCTTCCTGCTTCATCTGTTGCTGGTAACCGTTTGCAATATAGGAGAGCAACTGCAGGCCGGAAAGGGTATCTGCATCCGATTTATGCTCGATCAGTATCGTCACTTCTATCTCGTTCTCCCCCTCCGTCAATGGCACCCGAACGACTATGTCACTGATAAACTCCCGCAACTGGGGAGTAATATACGTTTCGGAAATATACACCAGGCCTTGCCATTTCAACGCCGGATGTATCTCCGCCGGCAGCACTTGTTGTAAAAAAGCGATGGCAGATTCCTTATGTTTGAGCAACCTCCGTATAAACGCATCGTGAGGCTTGTTTGTGTTTTTTTCCATGCCAGATTGTAGTTTTCTGCAAAGGTACGGGAGTTTTATTCAATAATCCAAGA
>JAUMBK010000236.1:0-4472 GCA_032115795.1 Saprospiraceae bacterium
GGCCATTCCCATTGACATTTCACAACCAAAGCAACAGATCCATGAATTAATACGCTCGGTCAGACCTGCCTGCCTTTTCGTTGAGGAACCACTGCATTGGATGGATACCGAGTCTACCCAACTAAACAGGTCATCTATCCTCTCCTTCCAGCAAGCTTGCTCAGAATTCAGTGAAACACATCTTGTGGATCCTCTGCAATCAGGTGAACAACTCCCCACGGAACAACCTGACAACCACTCCCTACTCCACTGCGTTTTTACGTCTGGCACCACTGGCGTAGCGAAAAAGGTTTACCTAAGCCAATATGCGATTTTGCACGACGCATTGAGTGTATGGGAAACATACCAACTTAAGAAAAAAGCTGTTCTAATCAATATAGGCAGCTATACTTCCTCTCTTCACTTAAATGCCTTATGGAGATGCCTTGTCAACCAGGGAACCTTCCTGCCTGGGCAAGTGAAATTTGAACACCCCGATGCTATCAGGATTCGTATTGAAACTGCTACCTGTACTGTCTTGCAGGCACAGCCTGGCATTTTAAAAACCCTCTTTTCCGGAGAAGACAGTGAAGGTATACCCCATATCGAGCACCTCATTCTGGGCGGCGAGAATCTGCTCCCTTCCCAGCTGTGTCAGTTGAAGGAATGGTTTCCTGATTTGCGGGACTTGACATACAATTACTCTAGCACGGAAACCATGCTGATTTGCAGCATTACCGGTCCTTTTTCGCAGTTTGCACAATGGCATCGTATCCCGGCAGGAAAGCCCGCTCCCGGCAAAAAAATAACACTGGTGGATGATAACAGGCAGGAAGTCGCTGCAGGTGAAATCGGCGAAATTGCCGTGACATCAGCGTACCTGGCAGAGAAAATTAATCCGGCTACGAATCCTCCCAAGCTACTGGATGTAGTCGGATCAAATGAAAAAGTGTATTTTACAGGTGATCTTGGCAGGTGGAATGAAGACGGCATGCTGGAACATTTAGGCCGGAATGACAGGCAGATGAAAATCCGGGGCGTGCGCATTGACCCTGTCTTGATCGAAGAAAAAATGATGCAGGTATTGCATCTTGCAGATGTGGCAGTTGTCGCAGTAAAAATAGAAGGGGCCACTTATCTGGCCGCCTGCATCGCCCCTCCTTGCAATGAAACTTCCGAGGTAATGCACACCAGACTATCCAGCCATTTGCCGCTGTCACATATTCCACAATATTTTTATTCCGTGGACAGCTTACCTAAAACTGAGCGCGGTAAACGCGACTATCGGAGACTGCAGGAAGAGGTAGCATCGTTCATCAGGTCTGGTCAAACCAGGTTAACATTGGTTGAAATAAAAGACGACCTGATTCAACATCAAATACTTAGCTTCTGGAAAGAGGTGCTCACAAATAAGGAGATTGCCCCAAATCAATCCGTATTTCAACAAGGCGCCGATAGTCTGTCTATTTTTCTGGTTCTCCACCGCATCAATGATGAGTTTGGATTGCAGTTGACGGCACATTTCTTTCTGGCATTCCCAACCATTGAGGGCCAGGCAAAACAGGTAGCCAGAATGCAAAGTGAAAAAGCAAAAGTGGGTTCGTCAGTAGCCGCCGAAGAGTTGAAGAGAAAACTGGGTTTTTAAAGCCCTGACTACCGTTCCATTGACAGCGAAAAAGGTCTAAAGAATTTCAAAAGGTGAGTAAAAGAAAATATAATACGGTCATTTTTAATACAAATCATTGATAAACAAAGAATAATATAGATAATGAATAAAAATATTATTCTGTTTGGCACGAATTATTCAGCAAAAATGGCACACTACATCCTTGAAAAAAAAGGAGTGAATGTGCTTGCGTTCTCTATTCATGAGGCATATATGAAGGAAGATACCTTTCTGGGCCTTCCCGTAGTGCCCCTTGAATTTCTTGCAGAAAAATACAATCCTGAGCAGACAGAAGTCCACGTTGCGATTGGCCCCAGCCGGATGAATGACCTGAGGGAAGAGGTGTGTGCCCAGGTGAAACGCCTGGGATTCAGCCTCCGGTCTGTCATCCATGAAAGTGCCACCTTGACCAATGCTGTAATGGAGGAGGAAAACGTACGGATAGGCGAAAAAGCCATCATCCAACCGTTTTGCCGGATAGGAAAAAACGTAGTGATCTCCGCGGGCTGCCTCATCGGACATGATTCGGTGATTGAAGACAATTGTTTTCTGGCAGCAGGTGTCATTACCGGAGGAGGGGTCGTCATCAAAAAAAACAGTTTTATCGGAACGGGTGCTGTCCTGCGCAGCCTTATCACCATTGGCGAAAAATCGATTATAGGTGCGGGGGTAACCCTTTTGGAATCATCTGCCCCAGGTGAGGTGTTTATGAATACAGGGGCACAAAAATTAGATATTCCCAGCCATGAAATTCAATTTTAATTCTCCGGAAAATTCACCCATTGTGCTGGATGTCACTATCCGGGACGGGGGCTATTTAAACCAATGGCACTTCACCTGGGAACAAATGATGCTGGCCTTTGAAAGTGCCTTTGCTTGTGGGGCAGATATTGTCGAAATTGGCTACCTTGACGACAGGCAATCGCTGCCCATAGCGGCCTCCTGGCCAGCACGAGACCTCGAAAAACTGCAAGTACTTCATTCCCGCGGCCGTCTAGCTGCAATGTGCAGACCCAGCGTAATTGATGCCGGGAATGTGCTGGCCTCCCGTAAAGAATTCATTGATCTCATTCGTATACCAGTGGATCTCAAAAATCCACAGCTGGCAAATAAGCTTGCCACAATCTGCAGCCGAATTGATCTTCCCTACTCCTTCAATTTAACGAATATCAGCTGTTTTTCGCTGGAACAGATCAGAAATGCATTTTCAGCCTTATCTGATGATGCCACCGCAGTGTATATTGCTGATTCAAGAGGGGCGCTTCTGCCCGGACAGGTAGGCCCGATTTTCGATACGCTGGCAGAGGTAAGACAATCGAGTTTCGGATACCATGCCCATGACAACCTGGGGCTCGCCAGAGAAAATACCCTGGCCGCACTGCGCTGGGGTGTGGAATGGATAGACGGATCGCTCCTGGGCATTGGACTCGGCGGCCGTAATCTTAGGTTAGACGACGCATTGGAGCTGGCAGAGCCCTATCGCACAGACCTTCAATACAAAAAACTTGACGCGGCCTTATCGGAAGCCGATTTTGGAGTACCCGCACCGGGAACTGAAATGCCCATGTATTCCTTGACGGGCAAAAAAAACTTCAAAATGGAATGGGCGATGATGATGGCAGCGCAGCTCGGACAGGATGCAACTTGCAAGATCATCGAATCCCTGCCCGAGAAAATCCTTTTTTTTCCAGAGGAATTAAAACCCTTTGTTACAAATGAACAATGGAATCAATTAATATGGTAGTAAGAATGCGCATTTATAAAACGACGGAAAGGCACCCGGAGTCTGACCAGGTTTTCTATGACCTTGTCAAGCCCGTTCACGAAAAATATGGCGCTGCATTTCTGGGAAGATTTATTGACCAAAAAGGCCAGTATGTAGTGCTGTGGGCTTATCCTACCTACGAGTTACTCCATTCGATTCAAAACAGGGTGGCTGAGGACGAAGAATCTATTAAAAATGCTCCAATCCGAAGGCAGGCCGGCTTGCATGGCGTCGAATTTGAGGAATTCATCCTGGAAAGTACGGGTCCTTTGCCTGCCTTCTTTTCCACAATTTAATATCGCTATGGAGTTGGCAAATACAGAATTTCGTACACTTTTTGTGCAATATTTCGAATGAAATTTCGAATGAAAAAACAGTCTTATAACTTTCCCATTTGAGGAATCCTGTCATTAGCCCTATACAGTGAATAAAAGTAAAATGAAGAAAATCCAGCTTTTAGGCTTCGGCAAAGCGAAAGTGTGCATTCTGTATGACATGCTCCACGAACAATTTGGCATTGAAGAAATAGAAATTATTCCGAACATTCTTCTGGATACCACAATACTTACTTTTACCAAAACAATTCCTGCGACTATTCACCCGGTGGGAACGATGCCGGAAAAGGAATCCTCCTACCTTTTTGCAGTCAGTGGCCCAGGCATAAAAAAGGCTGTTTTTCAATACTTTGAACAGCAATATGGCATTCAGGAAGATCAATTTTTCAAGTTGATACACCCCAGCGCCCAGATTGCAACATCGAGTCTTGTCCACCCTGGTTGTCTTGTGGAATCATTGGTCAGTATCAGTTCACAAACTGAAATAGGGTTTGGTGTTGACATAAAGCGGGGTGCGCAAATTGGTCATCATAACCGGATTGGCGCGTTTTCGGACATCAATCCAGGTGCCATTCTTTGCGGTAACGTCAGTGTGGGCAGTTTCTCTTCCATTGGAGCCGGAGCTGTTATCAAGGATGGTGTGTCCATTGGTAGCCATACAAAAATAGGCATGGGTAGTATTGTGACCAAAGATATTCCAGAGGGTGTGATTGCGTATGGCAACCCT
>JAUMBK010000237.1:0-12690 GCA_032115795.1 Saprospiraceae bacterium
AATCCCTTGGTAGGCATTGGTGGAAACGATAATCAGCCTTTTTGGTTAGTGTATAACCTTGAAAATCAGTTTGGGTGTAAACAAAAAGATTCTCTACTGATTACAATAGGGGAAAACAAAACCATCGATTTTACTTTTGGCCTAAAAAAATGCGGGCAAACAGAAATTTGCTTCCAGCTTGGACAGGACTATGAAGGCACCATCCAATGGGATTTTGGAGATACAGCGACATTGACTGATACAGCCTCTCTGACCCAGACATGTTATACATATGATTTCCCCGGCACCTACACCGTATTCCTGACCAACAAGGATAGTATTTGTCCATTCAAAGATGTCGCAAAATCTGTGGTGGTCAATCCCCAGCTGGAGATAGAGCAAATCAGTGACAAGTCTATTTGCATCGGAGACTCCTTGAATTTCAGGGCCTTTTCCAACATACTAAGTACAGAATATACATGGTGTGATGAAAAGGGAAATCTCCTGAGAAACGGTCAAAATTATGATGCCAAATTTTTTAGCGACTCCAAAATCGTATTGAAAGCCCTGGATAACAATGGATGTACCGATATGGATACAATCAATGTGGATGTCTTCGAATTTACATTCAGCGCCGAAGAATTTACGGATAGCTTATGTATCGACAGCAAAAAGGAAATTGGACTCACATTGGCCAATCCAGAAGAGTACAAAATCCAATGGGGACCGGCTGAATGCATTGTGTCAGGCGCAGATAAAGTCAATCCTGTCATCAAGGTCATGGAAGGAAAAACCATCTCTCTCCACTTGGTGCACATTGCCACAGGGTGCAAGGAAGACTCCCTGTTTGTTCCACTTGTGACAAAGAGAATTACGTTTAGTTTGCAGGCAGACAAATTGTGTCAGGGGGATTCTGTCAAAATCAATCTGAACATTGCGCAGCCCGAAAAATATACGTTCTTATGGTCAGGTTCAAACAATATCATTCCTAACAATACTGTGCAGAACCCCTCAGTTAATCCGGCAGAATCAGTTCTCTTTAAAGTCCTGGTCACCAATTTGCTCAGTGGGTGTTTCAATTCTGACTCCCTATTTGTGGAAGTATTTTCCAATCCTGACGTTGCTGTCGATGCCGATCCTGAATTTACAATTTATGAAGGAAAAGAATTGAAATTGTTTGTTACAAATCCTTTGTTTAATGCCGATTATTTATGGAGTACCAATGAAACCAAGACATCGATTATTGTATCTCCAAAGGAAAGTACGGCATATATTGTCACGGTGACGGATGAAAATGGTTGTACCGATACCGCCATCGTCAATGTCAGCGTCAAGCAGGCAAAATGCGATGAATCAGATGTCTACATCCCCAATGCATTCAGCCCCAATGGCGATGGTGTCAATGATATATTCAGAGTGCGGTCCAATTTTATTGAAGAAATGGAGTTAATCGTATACAATCGATGGGGCGAAGAAGTTTTCCGCACCAATATGCTGGATGACGGTTGGGATGGTACCTTCAGAGGAGAAGAGCTGGCACCGGATGCTTTTGCCTATTACCTGCGTGTTTTGTGTGTCAATGGGGTAGAGTATAGCAAAATTGGGAATGTGAATCTGATAAAATAGACCAGTAACTAAAATACAAATATAAAAAAGCTTAATTTGAAGTGTTTTCGTATATTTGCATCCTGTTATTTTACGGTATCGTAAAGTCGTACTAAATGTAATTAATTCGCATGTTGAGTAGACGAAATGTCAGAGTGAAGGTGATGCAAGTCCTCTACGCCCAAAACAGGGATGAAACAATTTCGAATGAAGCTGTTACTAAAGTGTATTGGCGCAGGATAGAGGATAGTTTTGAATTATTGTTGTTCTCCTTATACAATCTAATCCATATCGTCCGAACCGCTTCCGATGATTACGAAAAGCGTAAAGTCAAGCACCTGCCGACTGATCTGGATAAAAAATTCACGCCAAAATTATGGGATAACCCTATGATACAGGCGTTGGAGAAAAACAGGACAATCCAGTCCCGCTTTGAAAAGTTGCACTTCGCACAGAAAGTAGACAAGGACCATTTTCGAACGATTTACTTTGAATTTGCAAAAGAGGCAGCGTATGCTGAGTTTCTCTCAAAGGAAACGACAAGCGATGAAAACCTTGAAATGTTGCTGGAATTGTTTCGGTTCTGCCGTAGAAATGAGATTTACAATGAAATCATCGAAGACCATTACGCCAATTGGGAAGACGACAAATCACTCATTATTGGGACAATCAAGAAAGTACTAAAAGCATTGCCTTCTGATAATGAGAAATTCATCATGGAATATTATCCTGATGAGGAAACGACAAAAGAATATGGCGAATACCTGCTGCAACACGTGTTAGAGGAAGATGCAAGCCTCCTGGATATGATTCGTCCGGTGTTGCAAAACTGGGATGCCGAACGAGTCGCTATTCTGGATATGATCATGTTGAAGATGGCACTTTCAGAATTCATGCATTGCCCGACGATTCCTACCAAGGTTACTTTGAACGAATATGTTGAACTGGCTAAAAACTACAGTACATCCAAAAGCAAGGAATTTATCAATGGTGTCCTGGATAAATTGTTGCATGAATTGAATTCAAAAGGACTGATTGTAAAGGAAGGTAGAGGCTTGCTGGATGAATGATCCGTGGTAGTGAGTAGAGACACTTTTTTCTTTGGATTCACACAGAATCCTTGTTGATAAATAGAACATTTCTGTATGAATGACTTTGTACTGATACTAGATTTTGGATCCCAGTATACACAACTCATCGCCAGACGATTGCGTGAGTGTAACATTTATTGCGAAATTCATCCATACAATAAATTTCCTACACGTAAAGACATCAAAGCAGTCATCCTTTCAGGCAGCCCTTTTTCTGTTCGGGATGCAAATGCACTTGACTTAGATACCAAGGCATTTATTGGGAAACTGCCTGTCCTGGCTATCTGCTACGGTGCCCAGTTGATTGCGCAGAAATATGGCGGCTCTGTTGTCAAATCCGATAAAAGAGAGTATGGCAAAGCCTCAATGCAACGACTGGGGGATGACAGAGTATTTGCAGGCTTGCCTATGGAATCTCAGGTTTGGATGTCTCATGGCGACTCAATCGAGCAGGTGCCTCCCGGATATGAGGTAATCGCAAAAACAGCCAATGTGGTGGCTGCCTATAAATCCAGTGATGTGCAGGATGTCGCTCCGGTGTACTGCCTGCAATTTCACCCCGAAGTGACGCATAGCTTATTTGGAAAAGACATTTTGTTGAATTTTGTGCACCATATAGCTGGGTGTAATATGGACTGGACACCTTCTTCCATGGTGCAGGAAACGGTGGCCCGCTTGCAACACCAGCTCGGCAATGACCACGTTCTGATGGGCCTGTCTGGTGGAGTAGACTCCACGGTGGCTGCCAGTTTGATCCACCGGGCAATTGGTGATCGGTTGCATTGCGTTTTTATGGATAATGGCCTGTTGCGAAAAAATGAATTTGAACAGGTGCTGGCCTCTTATGAAGGTATGGGGCTCAATATCAAAGGAGTACGCGCTGCCGACCGGTTTTTGAATGCGCTCCATGGTGTTTCTGATCCCGAACAAAAAAGGAAAATCATTGGCCGGCTCTTTATTGAAATCTTTGAGGAAGAGGCAAAATCACACCCTGAGGTACATTGGTTAGGGCAAGGAACAATCTACCCTGACGTCATCGAATCAGTTTCTGTACATGGTCCTTCTGTGACAATCAAATCACACCATAATGTGGGTGGTCTGCCTGATGTGCTGCAGTTGAAGTTGGTGGAGCCTTTGCGTATGTTGTTCAAAGATGAAGTCAGAAACGTGGGCCGTGAACTTGGCATTCCTGCCCATTTGCTGAACAGGCACCCATTTCCTGGTCCAGGTCTGGGAATTCGGGTTTTGGGCGAGATTACCCCGGAAAAAGTGACCCTGTGCCAGGAAGCAGATGATATCTTTATACAATTGCTCCGGGAATCAGGTTGGTATGAAAATGTCTGGCAAGCAGGGGCAATTTTATTGCCCGTACAGTCTGTGGGGGTGATGGGTGACGAACGGACATACGAGTTTACTGTTGCATTGCGATGTGTCAATTCAGTGGATGGGATGACGGCAGAATGGGCGTCTCTGCCTTATGATTTACTCGCCCGGATTTCCAGCGAAATCATAAACAAGGTAAAAGGAATAAACAGAGTTGTCTATGATATCAGCACAAAACCACCTGCAACGATTGAGTGGGAGTAATCGCCTGTTTGTGAGCCTCAAATCCAATTGGGTGCAAGCCAGACTTTTTCTGCAAAGAGTCTTTGCGTCTGCTTTATTTATCACCTTCCCTTTCTTTTACTCAGTTGCTACAGTACCAGAGACAAGCAATAATGTCAATGCCACATACAGCAATGCTTGTTCACAGACGGTTGACGTAGTGGATGTTTTTCTTCTCATTCCACTCAATAGTGACGATATCACAACGCCTTCCTCTTCCCGGTTTGTCAATTATTACGCGGGAATTTTGCTCGGGCTTGATTTACTTGAAGATGAAGGCATCTCCGTCAATCTCACGGTGTTTGATATCGAAGAACGCGGTGTTGATATGCAGTGTATTCTAAAGGAAATCGAGGAAAAAAAACCGGATCTTGTCATTGGTCCGTACCAAAAAGAAGAGATCAGGCAAGTCGCTGCCGTGTGCAAAGAGCAAAAGATTCCTGTTGTTTCCCCTTGGCATACCAGTTCACGGTTGGTATGCGACAATCCTTACTTTATGCAAATGAAGCCCAATTTACGAGAACATTTTCAGCGGTTGGCAGAATCTGCCACTGCAGAGTTTGAAAAAGGGGAGGTGGCCATTATTGGAGTGCAATCTGCCGAGTTCGCAAATTGGGTAGACTACTTTCAAAAGAAAGCGACTGAGATTTCAGGAAAGGAGAATTTTTTCACTCCATATACAGTGCCTTCAGATAGCCTTTTGAAAGGCCCTACTGCTTTTTTTCAATTTTTCAAAAAAAACAAAGCAAAAGCAGTCCTTTTGCCATATTACGCGTATAAGGATGAGAACCTGGTCTACCAGGCCCTAAAACGACTTTCTTCTGAGAAAGGTGAAAACCAGCTTGCTGTTTTTGGAATGCCCATCTTGTATGAATCTGAAAAAATTGAGTTTGATCAATACCATACCCTAATGATGCGGGTAGTGATGTCTGATTTTATCGATGACCGAAATCTGGATATTCGTGAATTCAGACGAAAATACCTTGACAGATTTGGTGAGATCCCCTCAAATGAGGCTGTCAAAGGCTATGATCTGATTTTATTCCTGGGGAGAAATCTGCACAGTTTTCGCGATGCATTTCCAGGGAATGTCATCGGGCATCCGGTTTCCTTCATACAATCAACGTATGATTTGCGAGAATCTGTCTCAGAGGAAGGCCTGCCTGATGACGATACCAGTCAATTTGATTTTTACGAAAATAAACACCTTGAAATCATTGAATTTGTAAATAAACGATGGCAAAGGAAGTGAAACTGACTGAATTCAGAGCGGATCTTATTTCTCCATCCAGAACAGAAAAAATCCGGAATCTTATTGCCCGCAGGCAAAACTTAACCATTATTCTCGAGAATGTGCACGACCCGCACAACATTGGTGCGGTAATGCGAAGTTGTGATGCCGTCGGAGTGGGGGAAGTATATCTTCTGTATACAGAACCCATGCACGACTACCACAAGCATGAGATAGGCCAGAATGCTTCCTCAGGGGCAAGGAAATGGGTTCGGGCCAATTATTATTATGATGTTGATGAATGTTTTTATGCAGTCAGAAATAAGTACGGCCACGTCTATGGTACGCATCTTGCCGCCAATGCGGGGTCTTTGTACGAGTTACATCTGGCTGAACCTGTGGCTTTGATGTTTGGAAATGAACATCTTGGAATCTCTGAAGCATCACTGGCCAGGCTTGATGGTAATTTTATCATTCCTCAATTTGGGATGGTTCAAAGTTTAAATATCAGTGTTGCTTGTGCTGTTTCATTGTTTGAGGCTTTACGACAGCGCATGGAGAAAGGAATGTATGACGCCTCGTTTGACGATACCAACCCGGACCACTTATCCTCCTTTGAGATGTTGGTAAACCGTCATTTTGACCACAATCAACATCGGTAACGAAATAGAAACCAATCGTTTTACTTTGACTCTGATAAACCATACTTCAATCTTGTTTTTTCTATAGATGCGTTTATTTTCGTATCTTTCGCACATCGATTGTGAGTGAAGTATTTGCCTTGCGTTTAGCGCCTCATTCCTCGCCACCTATATCAGGCACATGGTATGAAACAAATCATGACCTTTCTTTTTATCCTTTTGTCTCTGCCTTTGTTTTCGCAGACGATTCTTCCCGCGTCTACTATGAAGCGGCTTCAGGCTATTGTGCGTGCTGAAAAATATTTGGGATTGCGATACAGATCCAAAGTGGATAGAATGGTATTTGACTGTTCAGGCTTCGTAGGGTATGTGCTTTCCGGTGTAGATGTTCGGGTGACTCGAAGTTCTGTCACCATTGTCCACGACGGGGTAAAAGTGAAAGAGAAACTACAGGCTAGACCAGGTGACGTCATCGTGTTTAAAGGCCGAAATCCCAGAAACAAGCGCCCCGGGCACGTAGGCCTGGTCCACCACATTTCCAACGATACCCTTTATTTTATTCATTCTTCAACAACAAAAGGGGTAGTCATGGGACACCTGTTTGATCCGTATTACGCAAAACGATTTTTACAGATCCGGGATGTCATTGGCGATTAGCTTTTTTCTGCCCGGCCTGGCCAGCTTACAGCGGCTTTTCTTTATCGATCATCTCCAGTAAGTGCAAGGCAAGCAGAGAAGCTGCTTCTGCCTCTTCTTTCAATGTAGCCTCAATGCCGGTAGTTTGCCAGTTCTTACCAACAAAATGCGTATCAAAATTGCCTGAAATGAAGTCTGCATGTTTCATGACAAAAGCACCGAATCCCAGGGTCGTGGCTATTCCTTCCACCTCGAATGCCTGGATTGCAGACAACATTTTCCGGATTGCTGCGGTTCTGCTTGCACCGTGTACCGTTAATTTGGCAAGCAACGGATCATAATAAATGGGAACCTGATGCCCCTCAAGGATGCCATTGTCCACCCGAATTCCATCACCTTCCGGAACTCGGTACTTGTGGAGTTTGTTGATACTCGGCATGAAATTGTCAGACGGATCCTCTGCATAGACTCTTAATTCAATCGCATGCCCCTGGATTTTCAATTCTTCCTGTGTATATGACAAACGTTCTCCCCGTGCGATTCGGATCTGCTCCTCTACCAGGTCCAACCCTGTTATCATTTCAGTGACAGGATGCTCGACCTGCAAGCGCGTATTCATTTCAAGAAAATAAAACTGCATTTGGTCATCCACCAGGAATTCGACAGTACCTGCACCTTCATACCTTGCAGCCCTGGCAACTTTTACCGCAGCCTCACCCATTGCCCTGCGCATCTCTTCGCTAAGCACAGCGCTGGGAGCCTCTTCAATTACTTTCTGGTGCCTGCGTTGTATAGAACATTCCCTTTCAAACAAATGGACAACATTGCCGTGGGCATCTGCCAGCACCTGAATTTCGATATGCCTGGGCCCACTCACAAATTTTTCAATAAAAACTGCTCCGTTGCCAAAGGATGACATTGCCTCGTTAATGGCTAGCTGCATCTGGTCTGCAAACTCGTCTCGGTTGTTGACCAGCTTCATGCCCTTGCCACCTCCTCCGGCAGAGGCTTTGATGAGCACAGGAAACCCGATTTGCTCTGCAATTTGCAATCCCTTTTCCACATCACTGATGGCGTAATCTGTACCTGGCACCATAGGAATTCCAAATGCCTTCACTGCCTCTTTGGCAGAGAGTTTGTCACCCATGATTTCCATAGATTCAGCCGGTGGCCCAATCAATTTGATTCCTGCTTCTTGCAATGCACGGGCAAAACGTGGGTTTTCACTTAAGAAACCATAGCCTGGATGGACGCCATCCACCTTATGTTGGACACAGATATCAATGATTTTGTCTTGCCGAAGGTACGATTCACTGCTTGGTGCGGGACCTATATAATAAGCCTCGTCAGCCAGGGATACATGCAAGGCATTTCGGTCTGCTTCCGAAAAGACAGCAACACTTTTGATCCCTAATTTGCGTAATGTGCGAATCACCCTGCATGCGATTTCACCTCTGTTGGCAATGAGAATTTTTTGCATATTCCACCTTTGTCTTACGGCACAAAATACAACTTTTTCAGGGAATGAAACGCATGGGAACGGATACTGGATTCAGGCAAACACTTCTTTCTTCTTTTTATAGTATCTTTGTTTACAACTGAAGTGGATATCATACTTGATGCATCATTATACCATGAGACTCAATTTGTGTTGGACTATTTTGTTGCTTTATTTTCAAGCTGGCAGTCAATGCAGCCTTGATTCACCTGTGACCATCACTGATGTCGTTAATGGTCGGTCTGACACCACAGAGGTCATTTTGCAGGTGAGTGGGGCAATAAACAACAATCTTTCATCACCACTGCAAGGCCTTTGCGCTGTGGAGGTCTCGTTTCGACACAAATTCATGAAGGAACTCTCCATCGAATTGCTCTCCCCAGATGGAACAAAGGTGGTCTTGACAGGAGGGGTGAACAACCCGGCGAATACCCCTTTTATTTTATGGAATGTGACCTTTGTCGACTGCACTGACGCGGCAGCACCCGATCCCGGGTTTTCCGCGGTGTGGGAAAATAACCAACCATGGCAGACTTTTTCACAGTATACAGGACAATATTACCCGCATCAGGGATGTCTCGCTGATTTTGATTCAGGACCTGTCAATGGAAACTGGACAGTACGCTGTATAGATTCTGACGACCAGGGCGTAGGAACGCTCCTGAATGTCAGGCTGTACTTCTGCGACGAGGAGGGCATCCTTTGCCAGCAATGCAGTTTGTTGCCTGGTAGGATGCCTGCCAGTGAAATGGTAGCCTGTCAGTATGATCCGACACTGGCAAACTTACCTTCTACTTTATTTCCTACGGGCAGTGTACGTGATTCAGGCCATATTTATACATACGCCATTTTCAGAGATACTTCGTTGTATGGAATTGAGTCCAGGGTGAATCTGGATACGGTTGCGCACGGTGTATTTCACATTTGTCCATTCGAGTTTGATACCCTCGAAAAACAAAAGATACCATTACCGGGTACATCATTTAACCAAACCACACTGAAACAATATTTTGCAAGCAATCGTATCTGTGCAGACGTCACAGATACCTGCCTGACTGTACGGATTGCAGGTGCGCCATTAGTGCAAAAGATAACCAAATACTTTTGCGAGGGGAGTGAATTTGTGTTTCATGACTCAGTATTTACAACCCCCGGGATGTATACCATAGAAAAAAACAAAGAGTCCTGTGATACTGTCTTTCTGCTAACGTTGGCATACCTTGATGCCGGAATCACACTGAAGAAGGACAAGGCAGCACTCAGTTGTGGGAAAGACACCATGAGGGTCACTGCGGAGGTGCGCCCTGATCCGGAAATTTATGTAGACTATACCTGGTCCACAGTGGATGGCTCAATTGTACAACAACTGGACAACCTGCTGACACTGGATGCTCCGGGGACGTACAAGTTGCAGTATGAGGTGACGGGTTATGGAGTTTCCTGCATCGATACGACCTCCATGACTGTGATTGCTACCTCAGGTGATGGCGTCCTATCCATCTTACCAGATTCAATAACCTGCGGTCGGGATACGCTGACACTCGCCATGAATACCGTAGGTGAGATAAGCGAAATTACCTGGCAGTCCCTGGCCGGTATGCCTTTTTTGCCTGTCGGGAATACCGTGAAGATATGGAATGCCGGAGTATACGTCGTTCAGGGACTAAATTCAATCGGTTGTTTTGTCACAGATTCTATTCGCATTGATGACAAGCGGGATACGATTGTCCCTGCGTTTTATGTGGATACTCTGGATTGTACCAATCGGGAAGTGCAGTTTCGCTTGCTGAGTCTTGGTGTGCTTTCAGCAGAATATACCGCTCCTGGTTTTTTTTCATCCCAGCTCCAGCCAATTTTAACTGAAGGAGGCATTTACACTTGCCTGCTAACGTCAGTGAACGGCTGCCGTTCTACCTTTTCATTCGAGGTCTCTGTGGATACCCTTCGTCCTCTGATTCAACTCATAGGCACATCGATCAATTGCCGCGATACGCTGGCAGAAATTCGCAATACAAAGGCAGGAAACAATGCAATTGCCGAGTGGACAGGGCCAGCCATTGTCAGCAGAGAGGATTCCCTTATTACAGTCTCAGCTGAGGGGTTGTATTTCCTGCAAGTCACGGCACCCAATGGCTGTACTGCGGCAGACCAGTTTTTTGTGGCAATAGATACACTTACTCCAGCCATTGATATCGGCGCGCCAGGACCGATTACCTGCAAGGATACCCTGATCATGCTGACTGCGACGGCTTCCTCCCCGATTGTGCAGTGGGAATGGAATCATGTTGCGGGCAATTTTTCGACGGTGGGTATCTCAAGTCCCGGCATGTACAGTGTATTCGGTACAGCGGACAATGGGTGTCGTGGCCAGTCATCCATTTTGATTACTGAAGATAAGCCATTGCCTTTGTTTACTGTCTCTGCGACACGCATTGATTGCAAAAACATGCTTTCAAAAGTCACAGTTGTACCTCAAAACGACTTTGAGGAAATCCTCTGGGATGATGCCAGAAATCCAACGACCATTACCCCGGGCAGGATAGAGTTTCTCACATCGTTTCCGGGAGCATATTATTTTACCATTGAAAATAAGCAAGGTTGTCAATCCAGTGGTGCGGTGACCGTGGAACGGGACATCAGCACACCTGTCATACTCAAAAAAATCCTGGATACGTTGACGTGCACCCAATCATCTGTAGACCTGGGTGTGATTCTGGACCGTGACGGCATTTCCTATTTGTGGAACGGCCCGGAAGTATATGATGTATTCACAGACAGCTTGTTGACGGTGACACAGGAAGGGCTGTACTACCTAAAAATCACCGGAGCCAATAATTGCATTACGCGGACACAATTTGAGGTGATACGACTGGGGAAAGCACCGGACATCATCCTCGCTGCTGATACCATTACATGCAACCAATCTGATATCAGAATCCAGTTGACATCGTCGGATAGTATGCTCTCCTTTGTGTGGAAAGGACCCGAAGATTTTCAGAGCATGGAACAAAATCCCATGGTAACAATTCCGGGTATTTACCGGGTCATAGCCAGGACAAATGACAGTTGCCTCGTCGAAAAAACGTTGTTGGTAGAAGGAGACCTTGCCTCGCCAGTCTTGACTTTACAGCCATCATTTACACTTCCGTGTGATGGCAAAGGAGTGACGCTGGCAACGGCTTCTGCCTCTGTACCAGTGGTTCGCTATGTATGGAGAACACCCGATGGTGCTGAGGTGGCACAAGCTTCCTTCATTGCAACACAGCAAGGTATGTATTCCCTTGTCGGTGAAGGGAAGAATGGGTGCCTTAGTCAGCCGGTCACGTGTCTGGTCATACCAGATACAACGAAACCCGTCTATAGTGTCTTGCCTGACACTCTCACCTGTGCGACACCTTCGGTTACGTTGTCTGTTTTTGGCGACCTCCCGGGGCAGAGTTATGTCTGGACAAGTCCATCAGGAAATATCCAGCCTGGGCCGGAATGCGTCGCTGTGGAAGCCGGTGCTTTTCGCTTGGAGGCAATTGGCCCGACTTCTTGTCGGGATACCATCCTAGTTAATGTAGGCATTGATACGTTTCCGCTGGATATCATACTCAGCCAAAAAGGAAAAATCCAGTGTGCAAATAAGCGTGTTCTTCTGGAAGCAATGATTTTTCCTGCAATTGCATCAGTGGATGGACTTTGGTCGACTACCAATGGCCGGCTACTGTCCCGTCCTGACAGTACCTCCGTTTTTGCAGAGGGTGCAGGAGAGTATCGATTTTCAGGGATCAATCGGAGCAATGGCTGTGAGAGGGTTGAGGATGTAGTTGTGCTGGAAGAAAGGGGTGGATTGACCTTGATGAACATTGAAAAGACGGATCCTTTGTGTCAAAATTCTGCTACCGGTGCTATTTTGGTGACGACACTGAATGGAGTGCCCCCGTATAGTATGCTAGTGAATGCGGAGTTGATTCCGCAAAACCAGCTTCAGAAACAAGGACTGCTGCCCGGGACGTACATCGTGGAGGTCAAAGATAGTGTTGGTTGCCAGCGCAGTGACACCATTGTACTGGCATCTGCCACGTTGAGCGGAGGCCAACGTCAAGAGGAAATCACGTTGCTCTTTGGTGATTCGGTAATACTGGACCCGCTGGCGCTGATACAGGCTGGAGGTACAGAGGGCGTGACCTGGAAAAAGACCCCGGGTGTGTTGTGTGATACCTGTGCTGCCATTGTTGTAAGCCCATATGTCAATGCCATTTACGAAGCTGTGATTGCGGCAGGGACACCCTGCGCCTACAAAGTTACATTTCTGGTAAAGGTGAAAAATGACATAGAAAAGTCCGTTCCCAATATCTTTGCCCCCGGGGGAAATAACAACCGATTTTATTTACCACAGGTGAGGGGCATACAGGAAAT
>JAUMBK010000237.1:12700-24060 GCA_032115795.1 Saprospiraceae bacterium
GGTGGGCAGAGAATGTCTATTTTCAGAAGAATATACCGCCGGGAGTACCTGAGTTGGGCTGGGATGGCACCTTCGACGGACAATTGGTCCAGCCGGGCGTGTATGTTGTCGTGGCGGAATGTCTTCTTGCGGACGGAACGGTGTGGAGGTACAAGGGGGATGTGGTGGTTATATTCCATTAAATTAATATAATAAATTACTTGAGCATAAAGTTGATTTTTTTTGTAAATTTATATTAGCTGATCTTTAAGGTTTTTGTAATAAAGAAGATTAGAAAAAACAAATTACACTATTACAAAATTTTTATACCGGCTGTTAATTAGTATTTCAATTAATTTGGTGCAATGAATACAAAAATCATATTAAATTTAACTTTAGCTGTGGCTTTTCGATCAATTTTTGCATGATAATTCATAATTAATTTTAATTAGCTACTAAAGAAAATGACTCTATAATACTGGGAATTTATATGGGAAATCGGTGTTTTTACAAAATTAAACTAAAAGCATAATGCTAATTCTCTATCTTTGAACGTAGTTTAATTGGTCCGTTTTAGGCATTTTGGACGATAGATATAATACAGCACCTTAACCTTCCAGAAGGTGGATTTTACTCATTTGTTTTACTAAAATTATTTACATCTTTAGACTCTTGATAAGTTATATTTATTACTTATAATTAATTGCTAATAAAATGTTAATATGATTTTTTACAATTACATGGATTTTTCATCATTTATCAAGCAGGATTATGAATTATTGAAAAAGCATAAAAAAATCTTGTTATTTTGTTTTAAACCGAAGTATAAATTGTGTACAATTTTATCTTTTTTTATTCAAATTTATAGATTGATAAAGTATAGAAATGAGATCAAAATAGTGTTTTCTCAAATGGCAGGACATCATACCTTGATTCCCTCGATTTTATCTAAATACTTAGGCATAAAACACATAATTGTCTTACATGGAAGCGATTCTATTTTTATAAAGGAAATTGACTATGGTAATTACAGGAAATTTTTGTTAAGGTATTCAATTTACTTTTCTTTGAAATATTGTGATCTATTACTTCCTGTAAGCAGGATATTAGTAGATTCCGAGTTTTCTTTTTTTGGTAAAAATCATAAACAAGGATTTAAAAACTTATACCCAAGTCTTAGCCATAAGGAGTATTCTATAGTCCCAAATGGAATTGATCTAAATAAATTTGCAATTGATTCATTAATTAGCAAGAAAATCGATTTTTTAAGTGTGGGCGGTGATTTTTCTGATGTCAGAAAAAATTACAAAAGGCTTGAGGAGGTTGCCTTGAAATTTCCTTATTCAAAATTTTTAATAGTTTGTACTAATAGATTTAAAGTTAAATTAGTAGCACAAAATGTTGAAATGATTGAATCAATTCCCAATTCCGAATTAAAATCGATATATCAAAATTCGAAGTATTATTTGCAATTTTCGTTAATTGAATCATTTGGTGTTGCATTATGTGAAGCAATGGCTTGTGGTTGTGTGCCAATAGTTACAAATGTTGGAATAATGGCACAAATTGTTTCAGATTCAGGAGGAGTTGTTCCTGATAATGAATTAGATTCATATATAAAAGTCATTAAGGATACTTTGAAATCCGATTATCTACTTTTGTCCACTAAGGCACAAAATTGTATTAAAGAAAATTTTGAATTGTCAAAAAGAGAAAAATCTTTGATTCATATTATTAATCAATATTATTTGTAAATATTTTTTGTATGGAGGTATTTTTTTCAATTATTTCACCAACGTATAACCATGGTGAATTTATAGAAGATTGTATTCAATCTGTGATAAACCAAAATTATAAGAATTGGGAATTAATTATAATAGATGACGGAAGTACTGATAACACTTTTACAATTGTTGATCGTTATTGTAAGAAAGATTCAAGGATTAAATATTTTAGGCAAGACAATGTAGGTATCTTTAATCTTTCTACAACGTACAATAATGCCTTGTCCTATTCAAATGGTAATTATATTTCAATTTTAGAGGGAGATGATTATTGGCCATTAGATAAATTGTCCATACAAGCCGAGGAAATTTTAAAAAATCCCAAATCAATTTTATTTTGGGGAAATGCTTCAAGTGTTACTTCAAAGAGTAAACAAGAAATTAGATCTAGCTCATTTGATAATAATGAGATTCAATATCTTGATAATAAGCCAGTTGGTACATTGCTTAATATTCTATTTATTTATAATTGTATACCTGCCTTAACTATTACTATTCGGAAAAAGGAATTAAATCAAATTGGTGGGTTCAAGCAAGGCTATAATTTACCTTTGGTTGATTTACCCACTATTTTAGCTTTAGTGTTTTTAGGTGAATTTAAATATACAAATCATTTACTGGGATATTGGCGGCATTACAGTAATCAAGTAACTAAAAGTTACAACATTGAGATGAATGAAGGCTTTTATGAATTAAGAAAGATATTTTTCGAAGAAAATTATTGTCAAATTAAAAATCTAGGAATAAATGTAACAATGGAAACATTGATTTTGAATCACAAGAAAAATATGATTATATCATATAGTAGAATGGGGAGGTATGAACTTATTAAAAAGAATTTCTCAAAAGCTAGGTCCTATTATTTAAAATCAATCTTTAAATTTGGATTGCACGAGCCAATTTGGAAATTAAGGTCTCTTGTTGGTTGTTTTTTTAGTTTTTTTTCCTTTGATATCGAAGTCTTAGCAGAATTATTTGGGAAAGGAAGGATAGATCGATAAATACATTAAGAATGTAACTAAAATTACCATTTAAAGTTTAGTTAACAAATCAAGTCGATTAAAAATTAATAATATTTAATTAGTTTTGAATCAATAGTGTCCCAAACGTTTTTGTTTGGATTAACAAAGGTAGCAAAAGCGATGATTTAGCTCGCTAAATCATCAATAATCAAAAAGAACCCCCTGGAGGCTGTTAAATATAGGCGGCGGCTTAGGGTCAGTAAAAGGTTTATCAAGCCATTGCTGTAGGTTGATTTTTACAAAAAGATTTAATCTGATAAATGAAACTAAGTTGGATAGGTGCCATTTATGTTGTGACATTGCCTTTAAAGCCTTGAGGATCAATATAGTAATCATTGCAGTCCAAATTTGAATCATAACAGCATTTTCGGAGGTTCCGATGAATGATTTTATATGTAACTGCTGTTTAATTTCACGGAAGAAAATCTCTATTTGCCAACGGGATTTATAGAGCTCCCCGATGGTGTTGGCGACCCACTGGAAATTATTGGTGACAATTTCAATCTCTTGATTGTTTACATCATCCCATAAGGCCACGCGCCTGAGACGTTTTGGGTACTTCTTCTTTGATGGTTCGTTTTTTAATTCAATAATCTGATCCACCAAGATGTGCTGGTGCCGTTTTTCCGGCAAATCATTCTCTTTAATGACCGTAAACTGTAGATTATCTTTATGCCGTATCACAAAATACACCCCATTGCTGTCCCAAATATTAAGCAGTGGAAAATCGTTATAAAACCTGTCTGCTACGATGACACTTCCCTTGAGCAAAGGAATATCTTTAGCCCCTTTGTTATCAGCGGTTTTACCTTCTGTAATATTGATATATGCCGGCAGATTGCCGTCAAAATCAAGCAGTGTGTGCATTTTTATGGCTCCCTTAGCAGTTTTGTATCGTGCCCAATCAAAGAGGCTTAAACAAAGGCTAATGGTAGTAGAGTCCAAGAGGAATATTTTGCTTTTAATTTTAAACCTTACCCGCTTAAACTTCGCTTGCTGTCCCAAACTATTCAACAATTCAAAATAATAATCTCGGAATAATTCCCAGTTGCGATGTTTGTTCTGGTAGCTGATATTGCTTTTACTCGGGGCCCGTTTAATGCCAAAATGATTTAAATTTCCCGTGGCCGAACGTAACCCATTACTAATGTCACGAACGGATTGACTTTTGGCAAACTGGCAAAAAAGCATGCTTACCATGTGAGTCCAACTATTATATCCCTTCTGATGCTTGTCCGTTTGATGCTTAAGTACAAGTTTCTGAAAAGAATTCCGGTCTAATTTTGATATGATTTGCGAAAACAGGCTTATATTCGTCATGAGAGGTGTTTTTTTTGTTTGTGGAACTCTAATTTAATTAGAGAAACTTAAAAATCCTCTCTTTTTTATCTCTATAATTTTAAAAAGCTGTGGTGATACACACAGTTTTTTTTATCCCATTTAATTTTATTTAGGACGCTATTGGTTTTGAATAATGAAAACTAATTCTTTTTTTAAAACAAAATATCATGTTGATCACATTGATTTTATGTTTTTATTTATTTTTCTATTAATTTTATTTCAGTTTGAAATTTGTAACTCGCAAGTAATAAGTTATGAAAGGATTAATGTTTATAATGGTCTACCTTCAGATATTATATATGATATAAAAATTGATTCGAAGGGTTATATGTGGGTGATTACTGATAATGGTGTCTTAAAATTTGATGGGATAAAAAAAAGTTTATTTAATGAAAATAAAGGATTGCTTTCAAAAGACAATTACAAGATTATTATTGATTCAATGGATAATGTTTGGCTATATTCTAACCTAGGGATTTCAAAAATAGATAAAAATTCATTAATAAAAAGCATTCATCGCTTTGAAATACCCTATTACAATCATTTCTTGATAAATAACTATAACCAAATATTTTTCAATAAAATAAGTGAAACAGGTGAAAAACACGAATTTACAATCGAGAATGATAAAATAGTTAAAATTGAGTCCGAATGCCAAAATCTTTCGGATGAAATAGGGTGGTTGTTGGGTTTTAAGTTTATTTATAATGATACATTATATCATACTTTGCATAACAATCGAGAAAATATAATTTATGTAGAGCGATTTTCAGAGAATAAATTGAAATTGACCACAAATAATTTTGGAGATATGTTTTTGAAAGAGTCTCATAATTGTCGTTTTGATCAAATGAGAAACACTTATCAGTCAATTTTACTTGCAAAAAACGAATTTAAATTACTGCATAATTTTAGAAGCATTCATTACGGTATATGGCCAGATGGAGCAATTCGAATCACTGATAATGAAATCCTAATTGAGGATGATAATTTGTTTATACCACTTGATAAGGGACTTTATTGGTATAAAATCATAGAAAACAAATTAATTTTTAATAAAAATCTTCTTCCCAATATGGTTTGTACGGGTATTGCTAAAGATTTTGAAGGTAATTACTGGATTTCAACAATTGGCAATGGATTAATTAAAATACCATCATTCAACGTACAACGATTTGAATATATAAGTGAAAAGTTTAAATCGAATCCAGTATTAGTCAACGGTTATAAAAATGAATCTGTTTTAGTCGCATTAAATAATGGAATTGGATTTAACCTAAACAAAAATCAAACTCTTTTTACGGATAGAATCAATCATCCTAAAGCACTTTTTGTTGATGAAAAAGATGTCTTTGTTGGAGGAAATTCTGCATTTTATGTAAATGATAAATTGCAGTTTGATATAATATCAGTAAAATCTATTTCAGATATGGGGAACAAAGTTGCAATACTTACATTTTCAGGAATAGTTGAGTTTCATAAGAAAAAATCAAACAATATCAATTTAATGAATTTGCCAGAAAAGCATATTTTAAAAACTCGTTCAAATTCTATACTATATCTAGGTAAAAACTTTTTGGTTGGTAATCAAAAGGGATTATTTTTGTATTACACGGATGAAAAAAGATTATCACAAATTCATCTTAATAGATCAACCTTCCAACCATCGATCTACCATATTCACCGTGCAAAAGGCAATACCATTTGGGCTAGTTCTGAATCAGACGGCGTTTTTTTGCTTAAAAACTTGAAATTACATCAACATTTTAAAAAAGAACTGCTTGATCCGGAAATCAACTCCCTTAAGATCGACGAGAAAGACAATGTGTGGGTGGCAACGAAGAAGGGCATCAATAAAATCTACTGGGACGGCCATCAGTACCAGGTAAGCAATTTTACTTCGTTTCATGGCTTGCCCAGCGACTATGTGTTTGACACCTATTGTTACAATGACACCCTGTATGCGGCGACCAACCAGGGATTGGTCGTGCTGGATGTTTGTGCCTTGGAGAACGAGACTTTTTCTATGACTCCACCCGTTTACATTCAGGATGTACGCCTCCTTGTTGATAGAGAATTGTATCCCTTGCCGATCGACAGTACCGTCACGCTCAAACACGAGCAAAATGACATTTCAATTCAGTATACCGGCATCTCTTACCGAAGCAACGGAAACATCCGGTACGAATACCGCTTGTTGCCGGCCTTTGAAAACTGGAGATCCACTGCCAATGACAACATCACATTCAATGATTTAAAATCGGGAAAGTACACTTTTGAGGTGCGTGCCATCAATGCCATCGGAACAATCAGTGAAAAGCCTGCTCTATATGAATTTACCATTAGCAAGCACTATACGGAGACCACCTGGTTTCGTGCTTTATCGGTCATCTTCGTCTTGATGTTGGTTGGTACGGGATTTTACCTTTGGTTTAACTACAAACGCCGCAAAGAAAAGGAGAGGCTGACCAACGAGCGACAAATCTCAGAATTGAAACTTCGTTCTTTGCAGTCACAGATGAACCCTCATTTTATATTCAATTCACTGAATGCAATCCAGCAGTTTATCAATGTTGAAAATAAGAAAGCGGCCAATGATTACTTGTCCCGTTTCGCCCGGCTGATGCGGCTCTATCTCACAGGTTCGGACACACAGTTTATCACTTTGGAGGAAGAAATGGCCGTCATCAGCTTGTATTGCAGTCTCGAGCATTTGCGTTTCAGCGATAAATTTTCTTACACAATTGATATTGAGGAAGGCATTGATCTTGCGGCCTACCTTGTGCCAGCCATGTTGCTGCAGCCCCACGTCGAAAATGCCATCCGCCATGGCCTTGTTCCTGCCGAAAAAGAGGGCAGCAAGCTCATTGTACAATTGAGCAAAACAGGTCAGGGTATTCTCTGTTTAGTTGAAGACAATGGGATTGGCAGGTCTATGTCAAACGAACTTAAATCGAAAAGCGGCAGCCCGCACAGGTCTATGGGTAATAAAATTTCAAAGGAACGACTGGATCTGATACGCTCGCTTCGCCTGGCAAATATTGAGGAAAAGATCACTGACCTCACCGATGCCGCAGGAAATGCGCTTGGGACAAGAGTGGAAATCGCTGTAACAAAGTCCACTATTGCCATGTCACATTCGTAATATGGAAAACAAAAGAACCAGCCAAGTCGAAATACATCGGTTTTATTAAATAAATACTATGAAACTAAAATCAATCATCATCGACGACGAGCAGCCATCAAGAGACAATTTGCATGCAATCCTGCATACGTATTTTCCTGAAGTTGAAGTTGCAGGCGCAGCATCCAATACTGAGGAGGCAAAATACCTGATCGATGCCCAACAGCCTCAATTGATTTTTCTGGACATTGAACTGGGCACTGAAACCGGATTTCAATTGCTCCAGCAATACACAAACCCCACTTTTGAAGTCATCTTTATTACGGCCTATGACGCTTATGCCGTGAAGGCATTCAAAACGATTGCCTCTGACTACCTTCTTAAACCGATAGATATTGCCGAATTGGAAGTGGCCATTAAGAAGGTCGCTGAAAAAATAGAGTTTGGTAAATTGAAATCTGCTGCTGAGAAAAAGGGTGAGGCACCGCAACCAGCCAATAAGCTCAAAATTACCACATCCGATGGGACCGAGCTCATCCCATTTGATCAAATCCTGTATTTGCAATCCATCAATTACTACACAAACATTGTTCTTGTAACCGGCAGAGAAATCATCACTTCAAGGCATTTGAAAGACTATGAATCACATCTTGCAAAAAGCCCGTTTTACAGAGTACATAATTCATACATGGTAAATGTAACCCAAGTGCGTGCGTTATTGCATGCAGACGGGGGACAAGTCATCATTTCCAACGGAAAGGCAATCAAAATATCACGACGCCGAAAGGAAGCCTTTCTTCGCTTCGTTCATAATTTTGACGGAGTGACTTTATAGAAAAGGGCCATTTGTCACATTTCCCACTGCAGGTATCCTTGCTTAATGGTTACAATCCCCGTTTTCTGATTTTAAAGTGCCAAATTCTGAAAAGAATGGATAGCTGTTGTACAATCTATCTACCTTTACACTAGCTTCTTGACTCTTTAATTATGAAAACTGATGTGTTTTCGCCGCGGCAGGACAATCGGAAGAAACTACAAATTAAACTTTCTGCGTTGCTATGTCAGAAAGTAGATTATGTCCCACTGTGCAATACACTCATAAGCCCTGCAAAGGGCTTTTTTATTTTATATATGCAAGAAACTCATTTCTTTTGGATTCCTTTTCAAATGCACCGCTGTATGACGCAGTCACGGTGCTTGAATTGATATCCTGGACTCCTCTGGAAGAAACACACAAATGCGTGGCTTCAATGACAACCGCAACATCAGCAGACTTGACCGCCGACTGGATCGCTTGTGCAACCTGGACAGTCAGACGCTCCTGGACTTGTGGTCTTTTGGCGTAATATTGAACAAGACGGTTTAATTTGGACAAGCCAATGACTTTGCCATTGGAGATATACGCCACGTGCACCTTGCCAATGATTGGAACAAAGTGGTGCTCACAATTGGAATAAAACGTAATGTCTTTTTCGACCAACATCTCGTTGTATTGATATTTGTTGTCAAACAACTTGATATCTGGTTTATTGGCTGGGTTTAACCCACTGAAAATTTCCTTGACATACATCTTTGCCACCCTGTATGGCGTACCTTTTAAACTGTCGTCTGTTAAGTCAAGGCCCAGTGTTTCCATTATCTTTCTGAAATGGATTTCAATTTCTGCTATCTTCTGCGCATCATCCTTCTCAAAGGCATCTGGACGCATGGGTGTGTCAATGCTTGTATAAATGTGTGTGTCACCTTCCGCATCAAACTTTTCATGGAGCACATCCACACGTTCGTTACTGTAAAAATCGTCAGCAATACCGATTTTTATCTTCTTGGGCTTATTGAATACTAACACCTGATCCATACGTTTTTTTATCATTAACGCAATTCTTCTATAAATGTTTAACAAATATCTCAATATAGTTAAACAAAACATCCGTACATGATGCAGGTCATGCAGTGTTTTTACTTATATCAGTAAGTTTTGCGTTAAATTCATTGAATTTTGTAAAAAAATAGTTCTATGGTTCGTGTCCTTGTACCAATTGATTTTTCCCCGTTGTCTAGTCGGTTGGCTGATTATTCTGTGCATTTCGCTGGCATGATGGAGGCCACGGTAGTGTTTATCCACGTGATTGATTCGACACTTCCTTCGGCCGATGGCATGTGGCTGGATTCAATGGAAGCATCCTTCAGTGCTGCCAGTCAGCGGCTGTCAAATTTTGTACGGGCTGAAATTGGAGAGAGTGGGCCTCCAGTGGAGGAAGTGGTTACATTTGGTGTGCCTGGATTTACGATTGCGGATTATGCTACGGATAGGCAGTTTGACTACATTCTATGTGGCATGCGCAACCGGCATGGTGTTTTGGAAAGATGGTTGGGTACGACGTCGTATACGATCGTAAAGGAAGCGATGTGTCCCGTCATCGTGATTCACGAACAAACTCTCTGGCAAACGCCCGAAAAAATGCTGGTCGCGTGTGAAAGTGCGGTAGATATACAGCAAGCATTGCCCGCTCTTATCGCATTCAATCAGCCATTTCATGCCCACACAGATTTTGTACACATTGCCGATCCTTCGCAGGAAAAAGAAGAAGTTGTTTCGGTTGCGGATATTCGAGAATTCCTTTCAAATTACCCAGTTTTGTTTCAGAATCAGTTGCATACATATACCTCTAGGGACGTGCCTGTTGCCGTCGTCGATACTGCGGTAGCCACCAAAGCAGATGTGTTGGTTGTCATTCACCGAAAACGATCCTCCTGGTCATGGCTGACACACCAATCCACTTCTCTGAAAATTGCAGAAAGCTGGCATTTGCCCGTGCTGGTGTTGCAGGTGCCCGAGCGATGATGTCTCGGTTCTGGAGAGGGTACGATTCGTTCGCATCGATGTACATGGAATTGTGTATATTTACATCACATATTGACTTAAAAATATGAGTGGATCAATCGAATCTGTCAACAGGGGAGTATCAGCAGAGTACATAAGTGAAATTTTTACCGCACAGCGTCGTTTTTTTGATGATGGGCAAACGAGGTCTTATCATTTCCGTAAGGCCGCTCTGAAACGGCTTCTTTCTGCGATACGAGAAAACAAGGCTGCAATTGAGGAGGCCATGTACCTTGATACCAGAAAACCGGCATTGGAGGGCTATGTCGGTGATATAGCAGTGGTGATTGAGGAAGTCAAATTGGCTCTGAGTCAATTAAAGGAATGGATGGCTCCACACACGATGACGACGCCACTGACCTTGCAACCTGCGTCCAGTCAGATCGTTTTCGACCCCAAGGGTGTCGTTATGATCTTTGCACCCTGGAATTACCCATTCAACCTTGCCATCACACCCTTGATTGGGGCTGTGGCGGCGGGCAATTGTGTGATGGTGAAACCGGCGCATGAAACGCCACATACTTCAGCGATCCTGGGAAAACTCATTTCATCCGTATTTCAGAAAGACCATGTCGCGGTCATTCAGCAATTTCTGGAACCACTCCAGCGTGAAGCCTTCAAACGGATAGACCTGCGGATAGGTCGACGTATTGAATGACGACACGGCCATGATGATCAGCGGACCGAAGAGGAAGCCGAAAAACACCGCCATATAAAAGGCGAGCATGATGCGCATGACAGTTTTGGACGTCATTTTGCGATCTCCCCGAGATTGAGGCGGCCGAGACGCAACACCAGCAAGACGAAGGTCACGCAGGTGAGAAGCAGCAGGAAGGCGTAAGCCGCACCCTGCGGCCAATTGAAGGCCTGAAAGAAGCGGTCATAAAGGATCGGAGTACACCAGAGCGAACGCGGCCAGCCAAGCACGAGCGGTGCGGCAAGCGAACCGGCGCTCAGCATGAACACAAGTGTGCAGCCCGACGCGATGCCTGGCTTCGCAAATGGAATCACGATGAAAGAATGGATGTGCCACCACGGTGCACCGAGATCGCGTGCGGCTTCGATCTGCGCATGATCCATCGTGTCGATCGCATTATAGAGCGAGAAGATCATCATCAGCATGTAAGCGTAACCAAGACCCGCATAAAGCGCGATGTCATTGCCGATGAAGTCATAGGGCTCGTCGAGAATGCCGAGCGAGATCAGCGACGAGTTGATGAGACCCGAGG
>JAUMBK010000238.1:0-9170 GCA_032115795.1 Saprospiraceae bacterium
ATGTCAAACGATTTCCCTCCTCCAAAGGCTGTGATAGCCTGGTTGTTTTTACCTTGGAAGTACTTCCTTCGCCTACAACGCTGCTCTTTGAACAGATTTGCCAGAATGAAACCAGGAATTTCGGGGGAAAAATCCTGTCACAATCTGGTATTTACCGGGACACAGTGCTTTCATTCAGTGGTTGCGATAGCATTGTTGTCCTTCACCTCAATGTAAATAAGCAGTATAAAACAACGCTGAAAAACACCATTTGCAATGGCGAAACAGTGTTATTCCATAATCAATCCTTGACACAGTCAGGAGAGTACACAGTGACGTTACCCACTCTGTTCGGTTGCGACAGCGTCATTGCTTTGACTTTGACAGTCTTACCGGAGATACAAAAAGAGGTCAAAGCCGCCATTTGTCAGAATGAATCATTTCTGTTTCACGATCAGCTGCTCAAGGAAGCAGGCACTTACCAAAGACGTTTTCTAGCCGCCACAGGGTGCGATAGCATCGTTACGTTGACTCTACAAGTACTTCCCTTCATGAATTCTTCGCAACAGGCAAATATTTGCGAGGGAGAGGCATTTTCCTTCCATGGAAAATGGATCAGCAATCCTGGAACCTATCATGATACCCTCCAGGTTGCGACGGGTTGTGATTCAATTGTAGAACTTACATTGCATGTTTTTACACCTTCATCGACATTGCTCGCAGGCAAAATATGTGAGGGAGAATCATTTTTCTTTCAAGGTACTGAACTCCAGAAAGAAGGGCAGTTTACTAAGACACTGACCAGCATGAACGGCTGTGACAGCACCATTACACTAGCATTGCAGGTATTTCCGACATACCGGAGAGAGTCAGCATATGCCCTTTGTCCGGGCGCATCGATCAGCATTGAGAATACAGTCCTTTCTCAGGCGGGTCTGTGGTCCTTTCCCATGAAAACCACAGAAGGCTGTGACTCTGTTGCGTTTGTTACCATCACCGTTCATCCTGAATTCGAAATCGTACACCGCATAGAGACAGAACATCCCTATGAATGGGATATCAATGGCCAAACATACCTCCAGTCGGGAACGTACACAGCTTTATTTGAATCTGTCACGGGCTGTGATTCACTGCATGTCCTGGAGCTGCGGATCATTCCAGTCAAGAAATGGATAGCACCCAATATCATTACTGTCTCCGGGCCAAATGCCCGGTTTACCCTCTTTGGCAACGAGCAGCTGGATGGAATCCGTACCCTATTTATCTATGATCGATGGGGAAACCTGGTGTCAAACCTCGAAAATCTGAGTCCAGGAGACCAGGGGTCAGGATGGGATGGACGAAGTCCCGGCGGAGAGTGCATTCCTGGTGTTTATGTCTTTGTGGCCGACCTGAGCTGGAAAGATGGTACCATAGAACGGGTATCCGGTGATGTGACTTTGCTGAGGTAGACCCATATACCCACCCAATTCCAACGTAATTTGATTTTTTAAAATATTTATCGTAATTTTGCGATTAAATAAAAATATGGGACAGACAAAGGCGTTTGCGTTTTCATGTGAGGAGAATGAATTGGCTTCAATTACCAAAGCGCTGGGACATCCTGCGAGGATTGCTATTCTGCAATTGCTGTTGAAAAAAAATGACTGCATTTGTGGGGATATTGTGGACGAATTGCCGTTGTCTCAAAGTACAATTTCCCAGCATTTGAAAGAACTCAAGGCAGCAGGCCTGATTCAGGGAACGATTGAGGGTGTGCGTGTGTGTTATTGTATTGATCAGACAAACTGGTTGAGAGCCCGGCAGGTGATCAGTGATTTTTTTAATCAAAAAATAGAAATAAGCGACTGTTGCTGACATCCGGATCAGGCTTGGATATGGAACACAACCAATGAAGCACGACAGCAGCCATCCTTGCATGCGGATGATGGCAAAATCGGTCAAAGCCAGTATCAGGGAAACCAACCATATTTTACCGATGGGTGGATTCATACATAATTCATAAAAAATAAAAAATATGCAAACCGAAAAAGAAATGAAAGAATGGGTGCGCCAAAAGTACAGCCAGATTGCACTGCAGGAAAAGGAAGTAAATCTGTCTTCCTGCTGCGGTGCCGGCGGTTGCTCCACTGAGGTTTACAATATCATGAGTGATGATTATACCACTTTGGAAGGCTACCATGCTGATGCCGATCTGGGTCTTGGCTGTGGGCTGCCCACACAATTTGCCAGCATCAAGCCTGGAAATGTGGTCATTGATTTAGGAAGTGGCGCAGGCAACGATTGTTTTATTGCCAGAGCCGAAACGGGATCGGAAGGAAAAGTAATCGGCATCGATTTCACTTCTGCCATGATTGACAAGGCGCGTCAAAATGCGGAGAAAATGGGATACCACAACGTCGAATTCCGACAGGGTGACATCGAAAATATGCCTGTTTCTGACGGGATAGCTGACGTCGTTGTGAGCAACTGTGTACTCAATTTGGTACCCAATAAAGCTGCAGTTTTTGGTGAGATTTACAGAGTACTCAAACCAGGCGGACACTTTAGTATTTCTGATGTGGTGCTTGTGGGCGAACTACCTGATGCACTCAGAAAGGACGCAGAGATGTATGCCGGCTGTGTTTCCGGGGCAATTCAGGAGACATCCTATCTTGCATTGATTGGCCAGGCTGGATTTACTGCGGTGAAAATCCAAAAAAGGAAGCCTATTGTCATACCAAAAGACATTCTTTCGAGGTACCTGGATGAGGAGGCCACAGACCAGTTTTTGCATGGTGAAACAGGTATTTACAGCATTACAGTCTACGCACAAAAACCAGAAACACAAAAGGCGTGTGGCCCAGACTGCTGTTGCTGATTCTCTACCTAAAATGATGTTTCGACATGTTGAAAATAGCGCTAATTTCAGATATCCACGCCAATCTGCCCGCGTTGGAAGCTTGCCTGGCTCATGTTCAGGCACAACAGGTGGATGCGGTCTATTGCCTGGGTGATTTGGTGGGCTACAATGTTTGGCCGAATGAGGTAATCGCTCTGATCCGGCAAAATCACATTCCCACCATCAAAGGCAACTATGATGAGGGCGTTGGTGAGGGAAGTGATGATTGTGGCTGTGCGTATAAAACAGAAGATGACAGGGATAGAGGAAAGCAGTCTATTGCCTATACCAATCAAATCATAGGAGAGGCTGAACGTACCTATTTACGCACACTGCCGTCTCATTTGACGCTGGATTTTCGGATAGGACAGCAAAACTTTCGCATCTTGCTCGTCCACGGCAGCCCCCGCAAAATCAACGAATACCTATTTGAGGACCGCGATGAGGCATCCCTGGTCCGAATAATGCAACAAGCCGAAGCAGACGTTCTTTGTTTTGGGCATACCCACAAGCCTTTCCATCGCATTCTGCAAGACAATACATCCGATCAAATCAGGCTGCGCCATGCAATCAATACAGGCTCCGTAGGAAAGCCAAAAGATGGCAGTCCACAGGGGCACTACATTCTTTTGAAGGTAGATTCGGGCTATGCAGGTCATAACAGCAACGCTGTAATCGCAGACATCGTGCGATTCGATTACGATGTTGAAAAAGCGGCAAGAGCCATCGAGAACAGCCCTTTACCAAATGCCTTTGCAGACATGTTGCGTTCTGGAATATAACGGCAGCCGTAACCTGCAACCGGCATATTACCTGAACACAATATATCCATGACCACCTGATTTTTGGTGATATCATGGATTTGAGGAACCAAATAGCTCAGGCCATTGTTCGGTATTGTTCACGTTTTACTCATTTGCAAATATACACGAATATGAAATGTCCCACCTGCGATGTAAACTTGTTGATGACTGACAGAAATGGCATTGAAATAGATTATTGTCCTCAGTGCAGGGGAATCTGGCTGGACAGGGGAGAGTTGGATAAAATCATCGAGCGAAGCCAGGTAGCCACGCCCGGAAGTCACAACTTAACCAGTCACAAGGATCCAAAACCATATGGGTACAAGGAACGGGAGTATGAATACAAAAAACACAAAAAGGATTCCTTTTTGGGAGACTTATTTGACTTCTAATGCCTCGGTACATCCTTCTTTTCTTTCTTTTACTGTGTTTTGTACCAGTTTCAGCACAACGGATTTCTCCATTTGAGTCTGAAATACAGCAGTTTGACTCACTTGACAATTCGGTTTTGTACCCGAATGACGCCATCTTATTTACCGGAAGTTCGAGCATTCGCCTATGGAAAACGCTTGCGGAAGACATGGCTCCACATCCTGTGATTCAAAGAGGGTTTGGAGGTTCAAAAATGACAGACGTATTACATTATGCAGACCGCATCCTGAAAAATCACCAATGCAATTCGGTAGTGGTTTTTGTGGCAAATGACATCATTGGCGCCTCTGACGGCTCCGATAAGCGCCCGGAGGAAGTGGCCGGCTTGTTTGAAGATTTTGTCAATATCGTCAGGTATAAAAAAGGGGACATTCCCATCTTCCTCATCGCCATTACGCCTACAGCCAGCCGTTGGAAGGTGTGGCCGCAAATTCGTAAGGTAAACCTTCTGCTCGCCAGGCTTGCAGATCGAAGTCAAAATGTTGTTTTTATTCCCACAGAAGACCTGTTTTTGGGAGAAGACGGCCTGCCCATGTCTGACTTATTCATAGCCGATCAGCTGCACTTGTCTGCCCGTGGGTATGCACTTTGGACAAAACGCTTGCGAGCCTACCTTGACCCGGTACTGGATACCGCCAGGTAATCCGCGTTCTTTCTGATCAACACTCAATCGTGCATTCCTTTTCCCTGTAAAATCGCTGGTGTACATTTTTTGATTCTGGAAATTTTTGTCGCTGTTTGTTTTGCACCTAAGAAAAACAGGATATATCCTCTCTGGAGACCAGGAGTGAAGGCACGAAAAGCCTTTTCCAGTTGCGGCATGTCTGTAAACGCTTCCAGTAGTTCTTGGGGGAAAACCAAGTCGTTTTTTTGAGTGTGAGCCACTTTTGCGCCTGATTTTTCCAATACAATTGCCTCGTTTACATATTCCAGAATTGCCGGTGTAAGTGATAAAACCTGATCTACATTTGTAAATCGAACCAACCTCGCTACCTGTGAATTTTCCCCTGCCTTTGTCAGGATTTGGTGTGGGTCTGATAAAAGTGAGCCCTTGAAAAAGCTGACCATACATGCATCCTTCAATGCTCCCAGCATGACAACGTTTTTATTTTCCAGTGTATAACAGGGAAATCCCCACTTCATAGTTTCTGTTAGTCCTGTTTCAAGGATAATATCACGCAGAACAAATAGGATATGCCGCCAGGTGTACACTTTGCACTGAGGTGTGTCAAAATACGAGCAGCGCCCACATCCAGAAGTAAAAAAAACATCAACCGTCTGCGTCATGTCTTGCCATTTTTTTTGTCAATGAAGGTACCTACCAGGAGAACCATTCACTTGCCCACAAAAATAACAAATTCAGTGGCGATAATTACATGAAGGCGAAAAAGCCCGGAATTTCCCAATCAACGGCGACATCCATCACTCCAGCCAATTCATACTTCATTTCTTATCCTGAAATTTTGCAGATCTTTATTGTTGTATAAACACCGTTGACGCTCATATTAAGATAGTACAGCTAGATGATATCAGTAATCCTATTGCGAAAAAGAGAGAATGTCCGATTGCTTCTTGCTTGAAAACCAGCGGATTCCAAAACCAATTAAAATGCAAAAGGTGTAAACTCACGCTGTCAGTTGACGCTTTTTTGGTACATGCACCAATGGTATATGAAACAGACGGTATAATTAACTTATAAAAGCCTGATTCTGCGTTTTCCCATAAAAGCCTCGATGTGGACAAAAGGAAAAGTACATTAAAAGAAAGCATATCTTGGTTTTAGGTCAAAAAAAAATGAAACGGCATTGGTTTTTTTTCTCCGGCTTGGATTCCTTGCATTTTGCTGTCAGTCCAATATGGAAATCGGAAATATTCAGCGCAGTGTCAAACTGGTAGTGGGAGAAATCGAAGGTAATTTGTGGTTTGTTGAAATTCGGTTTGAGTATCAAATATGAATTCACTCTGTACTTTTTTGACTTTGTTTACGTATAGAAAAGTACGATGAAAAAGTACATATAAATGTATTTATTTTATTCATCTAAATTTATTGCTATTTTATAATTTATATATTAATAATTTATAAATCATTAATATATAATTGAATACAAATTAAAAGAATAAATTATTTATTAAAATTAATGCCTGGTTTAGATGAATTGGTAGGTAGCTTAGGGTCAGATTGAAGATGAATTAACGCGAAAATGCATGAAACAGAGATAGAATCTGGTTTTACACATATTGCATACCTATATTTAGGTTGTAATTTTATGTATTATTTATTAAAAAATACGTAAATAACAGATAATAAATAATATAAAAATTATTTAATAATTATATACGTAAAAATGGAGTTAGACTAATTTATTTTTTAAAGCAAATGAGACGGCTTCGCCAAGGGAATTGACGCTCAGCTTTTCGTAGATTTTCTTTATATGTGAATTCACAGTATTGTACGAAATATTCAATTTGTCAGCCACCATTTTATAGCTCATCCCTTCAGTAAGTAACTGCAATACTTCCTTTTCTCGAAGTGTCAGGTCGTGGAACTGAGGTTTTTGAACTTTATCCTGATTGAAGTATCTGGCCACCCGCATGGCAATAGACGGCGTAATGACGGCACCGCCATTATACACATCTTCGATACACTGGATGATTTTTTGTGCATTGGTACTCTTTAATATGTATCCTTCAGCCCCTGCTTTCAGGCTATTGAAGATATATTCATCATCGTCATATACAGTTTGAATGATAATGCGAATGGCAGGATTTGTTTTTTTAATGATGGAAGTAGCTTCAATGCCGTTTTTCCCAGGCATTCTGATGTCCATCAGGACGATATCTGGTTTCAATTCAGCCATCTGGCTTTCCAGTGAGGTACAATCAGCAAATGTACCCACACACTGAATATTCTCCTCCAGCTCAAGTAAGGCTTCAAGACTTTCACATCTTTCGGCATGGTCATCATAAATCACAACGTTTATCATGGATACAAAAATAAGTGTAAACCGGTATATCTCATCCACTAATACTAGTGACTGGTACCCTACAAGTGACAGTGGTACCACGGCCTGCGACGTGCCCTACATCCAGCCTTCCATCCAGCGTCAGTGCCCTGGTTAGCATGCTTTTTAAACCTTGTCCTTTATTCGGTTTTTCTTCCATGGCATTCAGTCCATTGTCTTCAATAGATAACATTAAATCCTGATTTTCCTGCTTCAGTCTCAGAATAATCCTGTTGGCGCTGCTATGTTTAATCACGTTATTGATGGCTTCCTTCGTAATCATAAGGAGATTTTTTCTGGCCACAATGCGTGTGATTTTCGCTTCCAGCGATTGATCAATGTCATAGGTACAAACAATTTTTTTGGCTTCGAAAATGTCTGTATAAAAGTCTTTGATTCTGCTGCTTAGCAATTTTTGTTCCGCTTCTGTATTATTGATCGCCCAGATCACGTCGTTCAAACGGCTCATTGTTTCCTGAACTGCATTGGCAATTCTCCCTAGGTACAATTTGGCTTTCTGTGGATCTTTTTCCATCAATTGTACTGCCAGGCCTGAATACACGTGAAGACTGCTTAATCGGGCACCCATATCGTCGTGGATGTCATTGCTGATTTCCATTCGTTGTTGGAAAAGAGATTTTTCTTTATTCAATTCAAGGGCCAGTTTTTCTTTTTCTATTTCTCTAAACTTGAATATAAGTGTAAAGTTTAGGAACAAATAACTGATGATGCTGCCAAGAATAAATAATTCATATGATGGTTGATTTGACACAGTGACTTCGGTCAGCAATGTAGTTGGTATGATGGATAATTTAATAAAGAAACTAAAGATAATGGTACCTGTAATGATTAGGATATTGAAAATGTTTTTTGTTCGCAACATGAAGTAGATTACATACAGCTGAAATCCAAATGTGAAAACATACACCAGCTTGGCTATGGTTTCAAAAGGGCCAAGTCTCCCAAAAATAAGGGCACATAAAATCATCATCAGGGCTGTCAGGTATAGGATGATTTCTGTAATTTTTACTATTCTGTTGAAGCGCAGGTGCCGTTTGGGGGCATCTGCAAAAAACCTGATAAAACTCAGGTAGCCACCCATAGCTACAAACAATACTGCATACCCGATGATCAATGTCTGGTTTTCGCTTAACCAATGGGTGAGAATGACGTTCTCGGATGGAGTTCTAATGTAGATGAAAGAAGTCAGACATAGCGTGTAAAGAATATAAAACAAATATTCTGTGCGCTTGAAAAAAGAATAATGAAAAAGCAGATATACCAGCTGCATTGCCACGACGCCATAGAAAAAGTGAATGATGCCCATAACGATAACGAAGAAGTTGACTTTGTAAAAGTACATAGTTTACTTGGAATTCAACTATATCATTTCTTTGTGGCGAGAACGGAAAAGGAACGGTGCGAATACAGAATTTCAGCTAAAAATCAATTATGATTTTTAGAAAAAAAAAGGGATCCGATAAACATCAGATCCCTTTTGTAGCCCGTAGGGGAATCGAACCCCTCCTACCAGGATGAAAACCTGGCGTCCTAACCGATAAACGAACGGGCCATTACAGACACTTTTCTTCTAAAGCGACGCAAAGATATTGCGATTTTTTAAATTTCAAAATGCATTTTAAAAAAAAAATATCCACCTTTCCTTTATTTTTTCTTTCACCTGGGTCAGGTGCCTACTGCAGTAATAAAAACAGCATTTGTGCAAATAGAATTTTCATCACAAGGGATATCGGAAACATAAAAGCATATCCAATCGAGGGGACTCTGTTTTTTGTAATTTCAGTAGCAAAGTCCAAAATGGCAGGCTGGTTTGCGATAAAACCCAGCAATAGGGAATAGGGGATGCGTATCAGCTTGTATCCCACCCACAAGCTGAGCATGGCCGATGAAATACTCAACAGGGAGCCAGCAAGAAAAATAGAAGCACATCCACCATCACTCAGACTGTCGGCAAGCGTTCCACCTGACCTGACACCGATAACAGCCAACAGAAGAGTGAGCCCCAACTGGTTGAGTGTGACGTTGGAGGCGTAAGGCATTGCCCAGACTACA
>JAUMBK010000239.1:0-3004 GCA_032115795.1 Saprospiraceae bacterium
TCTTGGCAGGTGGATTCCACGGTTACCTTTGCAAATTGACGAGTTTAGCCAGGTTTTTCCCGTGCTGGAACCCACCACTTCACAATCATCGACGCCCAGCAGTAAACGGCGAAAATCAGTATTGTTGGGATTTGTTTTCTTATTCCTTTTTTTACTTGGACTAAAATGGCTGGCTCCACAGATTCCTTCCACGCAGTTGATCTATATTTTTATCAGGTCAGTATTGATAAGTTCAATACTTATCGTGATAGTAGGGCCTCTGATTGTAAACTTCATACGAAAATGGGCGAACAAAAAAGAAGGTCATCAGGCATTAGTAACGGCTACGCTGGATCAGATTCCTTTGTTTGCGGATGCTGCACGAACGGCACTGCAATGGGTCTCAAGTGAGTATAAAGGCATGAAGAAAGTCAAATTTTTTATTCTGGCTATGCTGGTCATCACAATGCGAATGTCAACACCGGAGTCCGATGCCTGATATTACCATTATTACTGGTCCCGTCTCCAGTGGCAAAACAACACTACTGAAGAGATTTGTTGAGAAAACGCCTGACTGTGCTGGATTTTTATGTCCGGACAAAGAGGGGAGGAGAGGTCTGTATGCGATTGCCAGAGATACATGGTATCCTTTTGAAGTGGGAGAAGATTCGTTTCAGAAAACCAACCAGGTGGGTCGGTTTTTATTTCTTTCTGATTCATTTGCCCTGATGCAAAGGTTGCTGGAAGAAGGTCTGGAAACGGGCGCAGAGACCATTCTCGTCGACGAAGTTGGCTGGATTGAGTTGCAGGGAAAGGGACTAGAACCCGGGTTAAGTGCTTTTTTTTCTGAATTGAAAAGGAAAAGTAACCCCATCACCGTAATTCTGGTTGTCCGCGAGCAATTGGTAGAGAAGGTGATTGCACATTATGGTCTGCATGATGCAACTATCCTAACAAGAGAAAGCTTTGCCTTAAAATATGCGCTGGAGGATCCTGCAAACAACAAGAAAAGCAATGCCAAATGGTCTTCCCATGCAGAATGAAAATATAGCTTTTAAATTTTGCTAGATTGAAAAATAAACTGTAAATTTCAACAAAATTAGGGGTATTTTCATTTTGAAATTTTGTCCAGGGAGGGGTTTTGCCAAAATACAATCACATATATGTAGCTGCGACGAGCCAGCACGTGGGAAAGACAACAACTACCCTGGGCCTGGTTTCCTCCTGCATGAAGCTTGGTATTAAAACAGGCTATTGTAAGCCCGTAGGACAAAAGTTTCTGGATATTAACAACCTGAAAGTCGATAAGGATACACTTCTTTTTTCCGATTTATTGCAATTCGAAATTATTCCTGAACGGCATAGCCCTGTGATTTTGGGCCAAGGGGCAGTCCAGCAATACCTCGACGCGCCTGAAAAGCAGGATTTCCTGAAGAAAATCCGTCGTGCCGAAAAACAAATTTCCAAAGACAATGACCTGGTGATCTTTGAAGGCACAGGTCATCCGGGTGTGGGAAGCGTGGTGGGGGCATCCAATGCAAAGGTAGCCAGGGAGCTGAGAGCCGGCGTTATCATGGTCGTCGAAGGAGGAATTGGAAGTACAGTGGATATGCTCAATATGACGACTGCCCTTTTTCGTGAGGAACAAGTACCCATTCTTGGTGTGATCATCAATAAAGTAGCACCAGAAAAAATGGACAAAGTAGCACATTATACCGGAGGATGGCTCAAAAACCATGGTTTTCCTTTATTAGGTATCATCCCTTATGAAAAAACACTGGCGTATCCCTTGATGCGAATGGTGTCTGAAGCAGTACGTGGAGTTATTACGTACAATGCGGATTACGCAGACAATAAAGTGGAGAGCATCATTGCAGGGTCGCTTATCGATGTCAATGAATTGAAAGCTTCCGAGGATTTATTGCTCGTCGTTTCTACGAGGTCCATCAATGACGCAATCAGAAAAATCGAGTTTATGGCGCAAAACCATGGCATCAACCACTGCCCTTTGTCTGGCATCGTTGCCAATGGAGAGGGCAAGATGGACAACCATACCATCAGGTATATTGAGCGTAATAACCTGCCTTTGATACGCACTGAAATTGATACCTATGGCTCAGTCTTGCGCATCAGCAAAATAGAGGTTAAAATCAATAAAAGCACCCCATGGAAAGTGCGTATGGCCATTGATTTGTTTGATAAACACGTTGATATGGATCAAATCATTCGGTCCTCTTTTCGTTCTGACGAATAAAAAAAATAGGTTCAACTAGAAAAAATGCATGTATCTTAGTATTATTGTGAAACAAGCAATATCCAACATATAGCTAGCTCTGAGAATATGTTTTGATTTGACCTTCTGTCAATTCTAAAAATAACGAGGAGGTGGTTCGTATTCGTAATTGCAGGATAAAAAGCATCTTAGTCAATCGTTAAAACAGAGAAATGAAAAACTCCGCCAGTGTATTACAACAAACCGTTTGTCTCATCCTGGGGGGTGGGGCAGGCTCGCGGCTATACCCATTGACCAAAGACAGGTCGAAGCCTGCTGTGCCCATCGGCGGAAAATATAGGCTGATTGACATTCCCATTTCCAACTGCCTGAATTCAGGGTTGTTCCGGATTTTTGTGCTGACACAGTACAATTCCGCCTCCCTCAACAAGCACATTAAGAATTCATTCCACTTTGATCATTTTTCCAACGGCTTTGTGGATATTCTGGCTGCTGAACAAACCAGTGGCAACATGGATTGGTTTCAGGGAACGGCCGATGCAGTCCGGCAATCGGTCCGCAATTTCGCATACCATGACTTTGATTATATATTAATCTTATCCGGTGACCAGTTGTACCAGATGGATATTGAAGAGGTACTCAACAATCACGTCGAAATGGGTGCAGATGTGACTATAGCGACCATTCCGGTGAATGCAAGTGATGCAACCTCGTTTGGCATCATGAAAGTGAATGCTGAAAATAAAATTGTCAGTTTCATCGAGAAACCCGGGAATGAAGTGTTGAGCGAAT
>JAUMBK010000240.1:0-5778 GCA_032115795.1 Saprospiraceae bacterium
AAAAATGTCGCTCTGTCTGCAAATACGCGTCGTTCGGCCTCCACCATAAGGTGTACTGCTGACGGACTTTGAAAGCCCATTTCCTTCAGATTGTAAGGTTCTGTCATTTTTAGGAGTTGCACAAGCGCAATGCCTCCACTTGAGGGCGCAGGCATTGAAATTATTTTATGCCCCCGGTAATGTCCAACGACAGGACGGCGCCATACAGCGGAGTAGGATTTCAGGTCCTCGAAATCTATGAGGCCATTGCCTGCTTTCATTTCCTCTACAATGAGGCGGGCAGTTTCTCCTTCATAAAATCCGGCGCGACCTCGTTCACTGATGGCGAGCAGCGTTTTAGCCAGTTCTTTTTGTTGTAGAAGGTCACCGGCTTTCCATTGTGTCTTGTGAAATGCGGTATTGGCTCTGTTGTATTTGGTAAACTTTCCTTGCTCCTCATTCAGGTGATTTGCCTCCCGTGCTGTAATTTGAAAGCCCTCCTCAGCCAGTGTAATGGCAGGGGCCAGCAATGCCTTCCAATTTTTCAATTGTGAGTGTTTTTCAAATGCTTTGACCATGCCATCGACAGTACCTGGCACGCCGGCTGCGAGGTGGCCAAAGAGGCTTTTGTCAGTGACTGGGTTGCCAAGGCTGTCAAGATACATGTCTTTTGTGGCATGGCGTGAGGCTTTCTCACGAAAATCCAGGGCTGCCACTTCGCCATTGGCCTGGCGGTAAACCATAAATCCCCCGCCGCCGATGTTGCCTGCGTTTGGATAGACAACGGCCAAAGCAAACTGAACTGCAATCGCTGCATCAACTGCGTTGCCCCCTTGCCGCAGAATGTCAAGGCCGACAGAAGTTGCCAATGGGTGTGCCGTGACGACCATGGCACTATCTGCCACTGCGTCCTTTGTGATCGGGTAGGGAGCAGATTCAACAACCTTTTGGCTACAGGATATACATTTAAATATTAAAAAAAAGATTAATATATTGGTCGATTTCATAATATTGGACTTATTTTTGTTGTCTGAGATGCAATAAAGGTAGTGTTTTTCGTTTTTACAAAAGGCGCGCCAAGCCATAATTTCGTAAACTGGGTATGAAACCAAGAATTTTTAAAGGTCGGAGTGTTGTTTCTCTTCTGTTTCTTTGGGGCAGTTTGATTCATCCTGTTCTTGCGCAAAAATTCGTAAATGAATTTTTAACTATCGGCGTTGGAGCAAGAAGTCATGGGATGTCAGGATCTGTCATTGCAAATACAACAGATGCCGCTGCTGGATTCTGGAACCCGGCAGGTCTGGCCGAACTGTCAGTTCCAATGCAATTGTCGGCCATGCATGCCAACTGGTTTGGAGGCATTGCCAATTATGATTTTGCCTCTGTAGCCAAGAAGACATCCTCTGATCGCCCATCCGCGGTAGGTCTTACGGTCATTCGGCTGGGCATTGACAACATTCCCAATACACTCAATTTGATCGGACCAGACGGTTCGGTGGATTATACCCGTGTGACAAATTTTTCAGCATCGGATTTTGCCGGCATTGTTTCTTATGGGAGCCGGTTGGCACAAAACAAGCTGTCCATCGGAGGCAGTCTTAAGGTCATCCACAGAAGCATTGGTTCCTTTGGCAAAGCCTGGGGTTTTGGTGCGGATATAGGGCTTAGGTACGCACCTTCCTCAAGGTTTTCGTTTGGAATAGTGGCAAAAGATGTTACAACCACATTTACTGCGTGGTCCTTTCGATTTACAGAGGAAGAAAAACGTGTTTTTGCTTCTACGGGCAACGTGATCCCCGTCAGTTCAACGGAACTTGCATTGCCCAGATTGATTCTGGGAGTTGCCTGGAAAGGGGAGGGGAAATCATTTACCTGGTTGGCTGAGGCAGACTGCATTTTGTCGACGGATGGTACTCGCGCATCCCTTTTTTCGGCCAACAGAGTTGCCGTTTCACCTTCTTTGGGAGTTGAAATTGGACTGTTTAAACGAGTCTTTGTGCGTGCTGGTGGGGGCAATATACAATCTGTCCTGAATCCTGCCCTGGGTGTGGGACGGAAATGGGAATTTCAGCCTACAGTAGGGATGGGGCTTCGTCTTGGGAGATTGCATGTAGATTATGCCCTGGCCAATGTAGGAAGTGTGGGTGGCGTCCTGGTTTCACACATTTTTTCCCTTTCACTGGATATAATACCCCGGCAGTAAGTCAGGCCTGTTTAGAGAAGCGCCAGTGCCTGCTCCAGATCGTCAATAAGAACTTCTGCTTCTTCGAGGCCTGCGTAAAATCTGATGGTACTCCAGTGTATGGGAGAATCTGGTACTCCCGGCATATCATGAAAAATGATGCTTGGAATCATAAGAGATTCATAGCCGCCCCAGGATACGGCAATCAGAAACTTTTTAATAGCAGATACCACCCTGAGTACAGAAGCTTTGTCAGGGGCTTTTAGCATGACGGTAATCAAACCACCGCAACCCTTCATCTGAGAAGAGGCCAAATCATATTGTGGAAAGGATGGATGTAACGGAAAGAATACTTTTTCAATTTTAGGGTGTTGGCTAAAATACGCCGCCAGCCTGTGCCCTGTTTCGTCACTTTGCCTTACACGCAGGGGCAGTGTGCGTAATCCTCTGATCATCATGGCCGCATCATGAGGAGAAATTGTGAGTCCCAGTGTCATCACCTCCGAACGGAAAATTTGATCGATCATGTTGTGAGAACTGCATATCACGCCGGCCACTACATCACTGTGCCCATTGATGTACTTGGTCGCCGAATGAACGACTATGTCAATGCCAAAATCTGCCGGGTTTTGAAAAATGGGGGAGGCATGGCTGTTGTCAATGATTGTCACCAGTTTATATTCTTTTGCTAAGGCACTGCATGCCCTCAGGTCCTGGATTTCAAATGTTAGGCTGTTGGGGCTTTCAAGGTAGAGTATTTTTGTGTTTGGTCGGATTGCTTTACGGATGTCATCCATGCTTCTACCATCTACAAACGTAAAATCGACACCAAACCGGGGTAAAAAAGTGGAAATGAGTTTATAGGTCCAGCTGTAGGGTTTTTGCACGCAAATGATGTGGTCACCTTGGTTTGCATTGGCAATGACTGATGCTGCGACGGCGGCGGCTCCACTTCCAACGACCAGCGCATCTTCCGTGTGTTCCAGCGCGGCTATTTTTTTACGCAAAATTTCGACAGTGGGGTTGTTACCCCGTGTATAAATATGGTTGTTCAATTCGTCAGCCATTGCGAGGCGCATCTCTTCTACTGATGTAAAGGCAAAATTGCTGGACTGTATAACAGGTGGTGCAATGGCGTTAAAATACTGATGGCGTTCTTCTCCTAAATGCGTAAGAATATCACTTAAATGCATGCGACTGGTCTTTGATTTATTGTGCAAAATAACCAATCAACCTTGAATATGCATGGAAAATACCTGTTTAACTGTGAATATTTTGACTGCATCGGTGTTGAATTGGATACCTTTGTTGTGAATAACGATTTCATGTATGGTAAAGATCATCACCAGTCCGTCCAATCCGGCAGTAAAAGAAGTCATCGCCTTATCAGAGAAGGCGCGTGAACGAAAACAAACCGGCTTGTTTGTCGTCGAAGGTCGTAAAGAAGTTAGGTTAGCGCTGGGAGCTGGATATACGTTGTCTTCCCTCTTTTTCTTCCCCGAAGTGGTTTCATTTTCGACGTTGCTGAACGAATTGGGAGAGTCGTTGCTTTTAGTTACGGTGTATGAGGTGGGTAGCCAGGTGTATGAGAAGTTGGCTTACAGGGAGGGGACTGAGGGAGTAGTTGCTGTCTTTCAAAGCAAAGATCACCGTCTTGAAAATCTCAACCTACCTGCTGCTGCCCCTTTTTTACTTATCGCACAGGCGCCTGAAAAACCAGGAAATTTGGGTGCATTGCTACGTACTGCTGATGCAGCCGGCGTAGATGCAGTTTTGATAGCGGATCCACATACTGATTTATATAATCCAAACATCATTCGCTCCAGCGTTGGCGGCATATTTACTAATACCATCGCGGTTGGAAACAGCGATGAAATCATTCAGTTTCTGCAATCTAAGAAGATAAAAATTCTTTGTGCCATCCTTTCTGACGATGCAACTTCGTGTTACCAAACAGATTTTTGTGGGCCTGTTGCCATTGCCGTGGGTACGGAATCAACCGGATTGACCTCTGTCTGGCATAGTGTGGCAGATGCAAAGGTGATCATACCCATGGCGGGGAAGCTCGATTCAATGAACGTATCTGTAAGCGCGGCCATACTGCTATTTGAGGCTGTACGTCAGCGCAGATATGCTTCGGAGTAAAACGATTTATTCCAAGGCGGTCGTTAGCGTTATGTGGACTAGTTTCCTGTATCTACTGTTTTTGATTCGATAATAGAAGACAGGAAGACGGCATTGTCAAACATGCGCTGGCCTGTTTTCCAATATCCTCTGAAGAGGGGATTATCATGGAAGCAGATGATTTTACCGGATCCAATTCCATGTACTGTTGTTGATGCGCCATTGATAAAGTTTGCTTCACTGCCTTTGGGAAGGTAGCCGGACAAGAGAAACGAGGAAGCATACTTTGCTGGTGTGGCGTATGGATTTGTAGTGGGCTCATACACCTTGTTTGATGTCTTCATGATTGCCATTTTAGGCTGATCGAGTCCAAAGTGCAGGGGATGGCTGAGGTCTGCGTCGGTCTGGAATATACTTCCTGCAACGACTTTTGCATCCAGTTCACGTTCTGCATTTTCGTAAAATTCGGTGCCATTTCCTTTTTTATTTTCCTTACGCGGAGTGAGGGCAATCAGGTTTTTACCTGCAAGCCATTGGCAGGCAGAGCCCAAGCCTATGATTGTATTTCCTTGCATGACCCACTCCTTTAACTTAGCAACCTCATTTTCTGACCAACCGTTATAATTTCCTTCGGGCAAAACGAGGGTATTGTACCGAGTCAGCTGTGTGCTTCGCACTTTGCCTGGTTCCATCAGTGTAGCGGGCATGTTCAATTCTTTATCAAAATGATGCCAAACTTCTCCGGCAGATTGGGGTTGTATGCCAGGTCCGGCCATAACAAACACCGAAGGTTTCATTATGGGTTGGACCAGGGGGTGGCCCAGGGTAACCAGTTCGGTACTGTTTCCGCTTCTGGTGGCATCGATGGTGAGCTTGCATTGGTTTGCCAGTTCATGCATTTTTGCTGCAAGCGCATCGGCATCCAGTGCTTGCCCTGATACCTGAATGACGGCTGTCCCCTTCTTGTACATGCGAGCCACTCCATTCTCGGTGAGAGTAACGTCGGCTTGGGAACATCGGACGCGAATGCCTTCCTTTTGCAACTGGTAAATTCCTGTGTACATGTTTGACTGTTCTGAAGAAATAAGATAGGCATATGCTTCTCTTGTCTTTCCGTTGACCACGCCTTGACACTCGGGAAATTCCGTCAGTTTTTGTTGCTCTTTGAGTTGCATTTGTGTCAGGGCATCAAATTGGAGGCCATAGGCGAAAGGCAATGTCCAGCCGGATACATCATAAAAGGAACTGTCTTTGAAGGTAGTCACCTGTTCGAAGATGGTTTTGGCCAGTATGGATTGGGCTTGCGATAGGGGGACGATAAAACTTTGCTGATCAGGGTAAACCTTTCCATTTAGCTGCATCTGATTTGCAACAGTGTAGACATCTACATGGTGTTGTTTTAGGATATTTAAAAAACCATAAAGTCTGTTTTTGTCGCTGCTGGTAAAAACATAGCCTTTCACCGGATTGGTGGCCGCTTTTGCAAGCAGTTG
>JAUMBK010000241.1:0-11200 GCA_032115795.1 Saprospiraceae bacterium
TGCCAAAATCCAGGATAAAATATCATCTTATTTATAATTTATCATATTTATATTATCTTGTTTATCTTAATATTATAAATACGAATAATAAATTATATAAATAATGCTAAAATAATACACTTTACATATACAACTATTATATAATATGTTATATCTTTGTATTGTGCAAGTAAAGAGCGGCACACCCTTTCTGAATGCAGTCATTGAAACGTCAACGCTGTTTTATCAGAGTAAGAAAAAGAAGAGTGGCAAATAACCATGTACATATTACGTAATAATAAAATGTTTGGCATGGTATTTGAAATATAAAGAGTAATGAGTTTTGGTTATTAAATTGAGTAATGCCCGTGTTTTCGTCTTACACGGGCTTTTTTTTGCCCAAAACGAAGAAAAAGAAACCTACTTGCTATCGTAATTCTTGCGGTTGCGGTACCACAGAAAGCCCAGCGTGCCCACCAATAAATAAGGCAAGGCAAACATATACAGGATGCCTGCATTTAATCCTTTTCCCTGGCTGCCCCCATCCCTAAGATTTGATTCAGCGGACAATTTACACATGGGACACTGACTATATGCGTCTTCAGGAAGCAGGAAGAAGACGAGGATAATCAAACACAAGCTTACAATCATTCCTGGCTTTGTCATACATAACATGGTTGAAGCATGAGGAAACAAATCGGACCGGTTACAGCCACATATAACCAAACGGGAAATACCCATTTAGCCATCTTACGGTGAGCCTCTACCTGGTATGTAAATCCTTTTGTGAATGTCAACAATATAAAAGGCAGAGAAATACCTGCAAGAACAATGTGCGTAATTAGAAAAAAGTAGTAGATGTATTTTCCGGGTCCATCAAAACAGTAGCTTGTTTCAACCGTAGTAATGTGGTATAAAACATAACATACTAAAAAGAGTGCAGAGAAGAACATAGCCGCAAAGATAGCCAATCTATGCTGCCTGATATCTTTCCGAATAATGCTGTAGAATGCAAATAATAAGAAAGCGGATACAATCGAATTTAATACGGCATTGACGGCTGGTAAAAAACTAAAATCAACTCCGAGATCGAATTTAATTTTTCGCATCAAAACGACGACCAGGAGAACCACTGCGGAAAGAACATAACTTATTTTGGACAAGCGCGAGGCAAGGATTAGATTTGGTTCGGGATACTTCATAAACGAGTTTATTTTTTTAACTGGATATCGGATTCCTTCTGTCGGGGGATGACTATGGCGACATGTTCTATCAACTTCCTGATCTCCTCGTCACTTTGGGAGTAGGAATTACGAATGTTCAAGGAGGTGTCTACAAGTACAAAATTCTTTCCCTCGTAGGTAGCCATGAACCTGGAAAAGTCTTCATTTCTTGAAAAAAGAAACGAGCCATCGCTGGTCATTGTATCAATGTTCATCACTTGAAAACCAGGTGTTTTTTCAAATTGCTTTAACAGGGACGCAAAGACAATCCTACTCGCAGAATCCGTAGAAAAAGAGAGGACTGTTGTTTTACCGCTTAACAAATGAAGTGAATCGATACTGGAAGGGATGCTATCCTTAACGATCAGCTCAGAAAGTGCTTTTTTCCTGTAATCCAAACCGCCTTTTAAATAATACCAGGATCCAAAGGGAACTACCGCGAGTAATAGAATCACCGCTACCCATGAAATCAATTTGCCCATTCTTCCACATTTTATCAACGGAAACGAAAAATACGCAGGAAAGTTTCGATTTGACCGGTTAATCTACCGGGCCACCTTTATTTGGAAGCCTCCACCTGTACAGCAACGGGATTTTTTACTTTCACCCGTGAATTATTCCAGTAATTTCCTTCTGCAAGAAAGGCAATAATGGCCCATACCAGTAGGAGTGTTGGCAAAAGGACCGTCTTTACAAGTCCGGGGACTTCATATTTCATGTGCATAAATTCATACACGATCAAATACGCTTTGACTACACTCAACACGATCATGACGCCCCCTGTAATCCAGTGCGCTATGTGAAACCCTTCAACAAGATACCCTTTACCCAATAAAGCAAAAATTACTTCAAACACAGTAATGGCAGCAAGGATAAGAATGGTCTTTGTTGCTATGGTTTTTGATTGTTCGTATGTTAGATGACTCATATTCGTAATTATTAGGTTTGTTGGCAAACAGTATCAGTTTAAAGCAAATAAAAACAAAGGAAAACGAAAACCCATACCAGGTCTACAAAGTGCCAGTAGAGCCCTATTTTTTCGACCATTTCATACCCATTTTTCCTTTTTACATACAAACCGGTGGCTGCATTCAGGCAAATAATCAGGAGAAATGCGACCCCTGAAAGAACGTGAAACCCATGAAATCCGGTAATAAAGAAAAACAATGCTCCGAACGCTTTAGGTCCAAAACTTTGTTCTTTCACCATACCTGCATTGGCCCCCTCTGTCACCTTGTACTTTAGCGGTGCCCAATCTTGTTCGTGCTTGTGAATAAGGTATGATTGCCCCGGAACAAACGTGTCTCCTTCTTTGATATCGTGGCCATCGCCGTCTATATAAACTCCTGCCTCTGTATGTGTACCGAATGGGTTTACTTTCACGGTCATGTGTTCCTTGTTGATCAGGGTGTTCCACTCCCAGGCCTGGCAACCCAGAAAGGCGAAACCACCCACAATCGTCAAAAGCATCCAGATTACTACACCTTGTTTGTTTTCTCTGTGACCTTCCTGCACGGCCCTAACCATTGTAAATGAGCTAGCCAGGAGGATAAATGTCATGACCGTCACAAACAAAAGTGGTTTGTGGTGGATGTCGCCCGGAAAGGTGCTAAACACAAAATCGGGCACTGGCCACGTCGGCATGCTAAAACGCAATGCACCATAGGCGATGAGAAAACCAGAAAAAGTAAACGCATCAGACAATAAAAAATACCACATCATGAGCTTTCCATAGGAGGCCTTAAAAGGCTCGTTACCACCTTGCCAATCGCTGCCCTGTTGTGTGTGTTCCTGTGCATGTTCCATACTAACTGAAGCCATTATTCTTGAAGTGTTTTATTTGCTAATTAATAAAAATACAAAGAGATAAATCCAGAGAAAATCAACAAAATGCCAATAATTAACCACCAGGTCAAATCGGTTTTTTCTTACCTCAGTCACTTTGTCACCCAAGGTAAAGGCATGGATTGTCGCCACAATCAACGCAGCTATACCACCCAACACATGCAATGCGTGAATCCCCGAAAGAAGGTAGAAGAAGGAACCGGACACATTCCCTTTTAAGTCTATTCCGATACGAAATAAATCATTCCACCCTATATACTGAAGGATAACAAAGCTTACACCCAATAAAAGACTCAACAAAAGAAGCAGCTTGTATTGCCCAACATTTTGTCTTAGAAACATCTTTTGTGAAAAATGCAATGTCAGGCTTGATAGTAAAAGTACAATTGTACTTACATTAAACACGACTGGAAGGCTGAATTCAAGCCAATTGCCCGCGGCCTGTTTTACTATATACGCACTTGTGAAGGCACCAAACATCATAGCAATGCTTGCCATTGCTGCCCACAATGCAAATTTGTGCGGATGTATTTTGTTTCTCTTATTCTCGATTACGTGTTCCATAAATGCTTAAATTAACCAATAAGAGAGCAGTATCAGAGGCAAATAGAAAAATGAAAACAACATCAATTTCAGTGCAGCTGACTTATTAAACTGTGTATGTAACCGGTAACTCAAGAGAATATAACCCATCGTTAGCAGAAAAGTGAAACTAGTTGAAACCAACGAAACATCCAGCCGGATGTACATAAAAAGGGCTACAGGAATAACCAACATAGCATAAAACATAGATGACAAACCTAAATTTCTGTCAATCCTCCCCTGTTGCTCAGGCAACAATTTATAGCCAGCATTTTTATAGTCATCATACGCCAAAAAGCCAATAGACCAGAAATGAGGGAACTGCCATAAAAACTGGATCACAAAAAGGCAGAATGCCAACATGGTAATCTTTCCATCCACAGCAGCCGCACCGATCAACACAGGTAATGCTCCTGGGATTGCACCCACAGGTACAGCTAGTGTATTATACCTTTTCAGAGGTGTGTAAACAAATGCATATACCATCATAGAAAGCATGCCCAGCAATGCTGTCAGCGCATTCAGGCTTGCCAGCAATGACGTGCCCAGCACACAGGCAATACCTGCAAACATCACCGCCTCGGACGACTTCATCCTACCGGTGGCCACTGGCCTGTTGGCAGTGCGGGCCATGAGTATATCAAAATCCTTTTCCAGCACCTGATTGAGTGCATTGGCAGCCGACGTCACTAAAAAGCCCCCGGCCAACAAGATACCTATGGTTTGCATGGAAGCGTCCGCATTGGCAGCGATCACGTAGCCCAGCAATGAAGACATAACGACTACAATACTCAGTCGTAATTTGATCAGCATGACATAGTCTGACAGCCTTGAAACCAATTCAAGACGCAGAACAGACGTTGCCTGGTATGATTTTTTGGGAAACACTGAATGTTGTCTTATTTTACGAATTAATGATCACCCAACTCACCTTCCTTCAAAGGGACGTGTTGTTGTACAAATTCACGGTCATCCTTGTTGTAATCGTATGCCCAGCGATGCACAACAGGCAACTTACCCGGCCAGTTGCCGTGAATAGGCTCAATTGGTGTTGTCCATTCCAGGGTATTCGCCTCCCATGGATTTTTTGTTTTCATCTTCTTGCCATACCAAATGCTGTAGAAGAAATTAATCACAAATACGAGCTGGATGAAAAATGCGATAATCGCAAAGACGGTGATAAACTTATTCATTTCAGTGAAATGTTTGAACGCATCAAACGTATCAAATGAATAATATCTACGAGGTACGCCCGCCATACCCAAATAGTGCATAGGCCAGAATATCGCATACGCTGTGATGATTGTACCCCAAAAATGGATTTTACCCAATGTCTCATTCATGAAACGGCCATACATCTTGGGAAACCAGTGATAGACCCCTGCAAACATACCAAAGAATGCAGCGACACCCATCACGATATGGAAGTGAGCCACAACAAAATAAGTATCGTGCAATTGAATGTCGATAGCAGAGTTGCCCAGGAAGATTCCTGTCAATCCTCCGGAGATAAACATGGATACAAAGCCGATTGCAAACAACATTGGTGTGTTTAGTCTAAGATTTCCTCCGTATAAAGTAGTGATCCAGTTGAACACTTTTACTGCGGATGGAACGGCTATGATCAGAGTAAATACGACAAAGAAATTGGATATGAATGGATTTACACCAGACATGAACATATGGTGAGCCCAGACTATAAATGATAAAAATCCGATAGCCATAATTGAATACACCATCGCCCTGTAGCCAAAAATAGGCTTTCTCGCATGCACTGACATCACTTCAGAAACGATACCCATGGCAGGAAGGATGATGATATATACTTCAGGGTGACCCAGGAACCAAAACAAGTGCTGATAAAGGATCGGACTACCTCCTACCCTGTCCAATGCCTGGCCAGCGATAAAAATGTCACTCAGGAAGAAGCTTGTCCCAAGACTTCTGTCAAAAATTAGCATGAAAAAGCCTGAAACTAGGACTGGAAATGAAAGCAGACCCAGGATTGCAGTGACAAAAAATGCCCAAATAGGTAGAGGCATTCTCCACAAGCTCATCCCTTTTGTACGAAGATTCAATACGGTGGTTATGTAGTTGATCCCTCCCAACAGTACAGAAACAACAAAAAATGTCAAACTAACGAGCCAGAGAGTCATCCCTGTACCCGACCCTGACGATGCCTGAGGCAATGCGCTCAACGGAGGATAGGCAACCCAACCGCCTGAGAAAGGTCCTGTGCTGAGGAAGAGGGAATAAAACATCACGATACCCGCGAGGAAAAAGAACCAATATGACAACATGTTCATAAATGGGGAAGCCATATCTCTTGCACCGAGTTGCAATGGAATCAAAAGATTACTAAACGTGCCGCTCAATCCGGCAGTAAGTACGAAAAACACGATGATAGTACCGTGCATGGTAACCAGGGCGTAATAAAATTCGGGGGCCAGTTTACCGATTCCCGTTGTAGGATCAACTACGATCCATTTGCCCAAAAACGGTTTTATCCAGGTCAGACTTTCCTCGGGAAAACCCAACTGCATTCGAAACACAACAGACATTGCAGCACCAATAATTGCCCAAATCATCCCAGTGATAAGGAATTGTCTGGCAATAATTTTATGATCCATTGAAAAGATGTAATGGAAAATAAAATTCGTCTGGTATTTGTCACCATGGTGATGATTATGGAAATGATCGTCAAAGCCATTATCCTTAATCAGCACGTCCTCTTCATGAATGGTTACATTTGCCATTGCTAATTGTTTTGATCGTTATTTTGAAATAATTAGAAATTCCACACCTAACTTCTTTTCGGCGCTTGCCTCAGCGGTATCAAGAGCCATTCCCCTGGCCACCACTCCATAAGCACCCTTTGTTACCAAATAGGCTGAAATCTGAGTTCGGTAGCAGCAACATCATTCTGAAGCATGCCTTTTTCGTCAAAAGAAACAAATTTCATTGGAAGAGCGAAATTAGCAGTGCCTATTGTATCATTAACATAAGAAGATACATCTGAGTTCAACTCAGAGGCCCTCGCCTTCTTTTCATATCCAAACACTTTTTTACCAGCCCATGGGTCAGCCTTCGTTCCCCGGATATTTGTGCCGTAAAAGGATTTTTGTCCTGCCAACCAAGTATCAAACTCTTCCCTTGTGACAACTTCAACAATTCTTCTCATGGAATAGTGGCCTTTTCCGCACAATTCGGCGCAAGCGAGTTCGTATTCAAATGTTTCCCACTTTTTAGGACCTGTTGGCTCAGCCGGATCGGCTGGCACCTGCCACTCAGGGTATTTGCTCAGCTGTTGTCTAAACTCCTGTGTGGTGAGTACGGGTGTGAAGATAAATGAGGTGGGCAAGCCTGGTACCGCGTCCATTTTCACTCTGAAATGCGGAAGGTAAAAATTGTGCAGAACATCTTTTGCCGTGATCCTGACTTTGATCGTGGAATCTTTTGGCAATATAATTTTATCGGTACCTCCAAGAACGATATCGTCAGCCGAAGCCTCATCCTTCCAGTCGATACCCAGGCTATTTGTTGCGGGATCAATCAATCTGAAATCTTTATTTCCCAATTTCCCATCCAAGCCTGGATACCTGATATCCCAGGCAAACTGGTACCCTGTCGCTTCGATTTCCAGGTACTTGTCTTCTGATGTTAACGTAGGAAAAATATTGTTCCAAGCAATCAAGCCATTGGCTACCAGGTACGTCATTACAATTGCAGGGATGACCGTCCATACCATTTCAAGTTTGGTATCATGGGCAAAGAACAACGCTTTTCTTCCGCCAATATTTCTGTATTTGTATGAATACCAAAACAAGAGTATGTGGGTAATGACAAATACAATCCCTGTAAAAAAGAGTGTTATGTTGAATAAATAATCCAACTCAAAGCCGTGGGCTGAGGCAGACGTCAGCGGTCCATAACCCAACATATCGTTTTTGTAATAATACGCCGAGATAATGGAGCCAAGCAGAAAAACCACCATAAAAACCACAAGAGCTATTCCCTGAGTTGTATTGCTCGCCTTTTCCACGGCTTCTTCACCTCGAATTCTGGATGCAAGTTCAGAAAGCTTGCCTATCTGTACGACTACGACAGCTAATAGAAAAACGATAGCAAACGCGATAAAGTATGTCATGTTTCTATGTTTATATGATTAATTTAATTGAATTCTTTATCATACTACGTGATGGTGTAAACTCTCATCCAGGTAAGGGTCATTTTTAGGAACCAATGCTGACTTTGACAGCACTGTCAGAGATACGTAGGTAAACAGGCCCAAAAATCCTAAAAACGTACCGATTTCCAATAAGCCTGGCAATGTAAAACCATCAACAAATGTCGAAACGTGTTCGGCTGCATGTGCACCGTGCCCAGCTGCATCACCTGAATGTGCATCACCATGGTCCTCTCCTCCTGCATGACTTGCGGTAAGTAAAGCGCCTGGCTTAATCATCAGGAAGTAATCCACCCAATGGCCCAGCAGCACGATAATGGCAACAAAACTGACAGAACCAAACTTTCGCTTCGTATCATTGCGCATGAGAATCAAAAATGGCACTAAAAAGTTGACCCCGAGATTTGCAAAAAACAATGCAGGATAATTGTCATATCTTTCTCTAAAGTAAATGGTTTCCTCACCAATATTTGCATACCATATAAGCATAAACTGTGAATACACTGATTGCAAAAAGAAACTTTCCAAGGTCATGAATATGATGCTGAGTTACTTCCTGATAATAGCCATTGGACTTCAGATAGATCAACATTAGAATAGTTAAGGCAATCATGGAAACAAACGCACTTGCAGTTGAATACCAGGCAAACAGTGTGCTGTACCAATGTGCATCCACACTCATCACCCACTGCCAGATCATAGCGGCGCTTGTAAACCCAAAAATAGGGAGCAAAATGGCTGCATACACTCGCATGGATTTGTGCTGGGTATAGGAGGAATCTCCATTATGATCCTCAGCGATGGAAAGGCTCCTCAACTTCGAAGCAAAAAAAGCCCACAATCCAACAAACACGACTGTTCCAATCATGTACCAATTTTTGTTCAGGAAGGATGATTTTCCTTTAAGAATAACATCTGTTTCTACAGATGTTTCATCGGCCCAGTGGTATAAATGATGCCAATGCATATACACACCCAATGCTACTATAAAGAGGCAGCCAAGGCCGACGAAAAGAAACATGGAATAGGCTTCCCAAACACGCTTGAAGGTTGTATGCCAACCAGCATATGCAGTAATACAAGCTGCAATAAAGAATAATGCCATTGCTGACACCATGGTGAAAAAGACAGAGTTGTGCAAAAAGTTAGTCCAAAACCTGGTGTGGTTGGCATCATCGCCCATCCACGTGAGGACCATACACAACAAACCTACAGTCATGGCTGCAAACAACACATTCCTATGAGCTGGCTTTAATGTATATTGGTTCATAATACTCTTATTTCTCTTATTCAGTTAACAAATTAATGGTGTGCTGTTGTCTCCGCCGGTGTTTTCGTAGTGTCAACAACGACAGCCGACTCTTGTGCTGTTTTCATTTTTGCAGCTATCACGCTATAAGGAGTGTCCGTACTGTTCAGCGTATTTACTTTTTCACTGTACTCCAGATTTTTACTGGCCGCCTGCAGAGACCGAATGTACTGAATCACCTGCCATCGTTCCTCGTACGACAGCTTGTCTGAATAGCCGCCCATCAGGTTACGTCCATGAATCAGTGTGTGGTAATATCTGCCATTTGAGGCATTTATGAGGTCATCCAATAAAAAATTGGCCGGCTGCACTGGATATTTACCGCCATCATCACGAACAAGGTAGCCTGCGCCATCTCCTTTCTCCCCATGACAAATGGCACATTGAATGTTGTATAAAGCCTTGCCATTCTCTAAGCCCGTTTTTGTAATTGGGTAGGGATTATTGGTAATTTCAGCCATTGCACGAGCGCGATCTTCTTCGGTATTTCCGTAATAGTATGGTACGCTCCCATTCTTTTTGTATGCTACTCCTCTATTGCCATCATGAAAATCCATACCACCGGCATACCCTCTCGCGATGGTACCTCCAACAGGATTGCGAGGCTGGACCATTTTATGAAGATCCTCTTCAGATCCCCAACGATTATTATAATAATAACCGAATACATTCGACTCATAGGCTACTGAATGGGCCATATCAGGCATGTATTCACTCCCTGTGGAGTTTCCTTCAGCCGATTGGCAAGAGGACATCAGGGACATCAATGCAATGACAGCAAATCCGTATATACTTGTTTTACTATTCATTTTACTGTACTTAAATGGTTTTTGAATTTATTTCTGCTGCACCAGTAGACTTAAAAAAAGACTCAGCCTTAATTTTATCTACTACTGAGGCATCAAAAGCCAGACAAAACTTATCGTCGGTAATTCGATCATCCAGATGCTTGTTGACTACGCCCGGACCGAGACCGTTGATTATATAAAACGTCACGGTCATCCCTATTGCAGCAAATAATACGGTTAACTCAAACGTGATCGGAATAAATGCAGGTACTGACCAGTAGGGTTTTCCTCCGAAAATATTTGGCCAATCCTTCGTAAAGATCCAGGTCATACCCAAGAAAGCTGTCATTGTTCCCAGCGCACCATAGATAAATCCCGCCTGGTGTAGACGTGACTCTTCCAGGCCTAACAGAGGATCCAGTCCGTGTACTGGAAAAGGAGTGAAAACATCATAAATATCAAGGTGATCCTGTTTTGCTTCCTTTACAGCGTTGAGCAATTCTTCCTCATCATTGTACAGGCCGTAAATTACTTCTGTATGATTATGTTGTGCCATTTGCAATGGTATTTTCAATGATTAATGATGACCTTTCTCTGCGTGGTGATGTGTGGCATTTTCACCCACATACTGGTCTCCTCCTGTCTTCAGAATGCTCTTTACTTCAGCCACTGCCACCACAGGGGCAACGCGAACGAAGATCAGATAACAAGTAAAAAACAGACCGAATGTTCCTATATAAATTCCAATTTCAACCCAGCTTGGTGAATACAAACTCCAGCTTGAAGGCAGGTAGTCCCGGGCGAGTGTAGTAGCAATGATTACGAAACGCTCGAACCACATCCCTATATTCACCACAATCGACAAAAAGAACGTAAGGGTAAGATTTCGTCTCCAGGACTTTTTCCAGAAGAACTGCGGTGAGATAACGTTACAGAACATCATGCCAAAATAGGACCACCAGTAAGGACCCAGCGCCCGGTTAAAGAAGGCAAATTGCTCATACACGTAACCTGAGTACCAGGCAATAAATAACTCTGTCAGGTAAGCCACGCCCACGATGGTTCCTGTCAACAGGATCACCTTATTCATTGATTCCACATGCTCCACCGTGATATAATCTTCCAGGTGCAATAGCTTTCTGGTGATCAACATCAGTGTCAGTACCATGGCAAACCCTGAAAAAATTGCACCCGCCACAAAGTACGGTGGAAAAATCGTGGTGTGCCACCCTGGAATTACGGATGTGGCGAAGTCAAAGCTAACGATGGTGTGTACTGAAAGTACAAG
>JAUMBK010000241.1:11210-13557 GCA_032115795.1 Saprospiraceae bacterium
ATCCCGACAACACTAGAGAGAGAGACTCCCATCTCTGCCAGTGTTTTGCTGAACCTGTCCATCCGAAAGAGAGTGTATTGTAAATTTTCCGACGTAATCCCTTTGCTCTGTCTCGGACGGTAGCGAAGTCAGGAACCAGGCCTGTATACCAGAACAAAAGAGAGACCGTAAGGTAAGTACTAATGGCAAAAACGTCCCACAACAGTGGAGAGTTGAAGTTTGGCCACAGTGGTCCGCGCGTATTTGGATAAGGCAAAATAAACATAGCCAGCCAGATTCTTCCCATGTGGATCAGGGGGAACAAACCGGCACACATTACTGCAAAGATGGTCATCGCCTCCGCTGCTCTGTTTACCCCGGTGCGCCACTTCTGTCTGAAAAGCAACAGGATTGCCGAAATCAACGTACCTGCGTGACCAATACCGATCCACCATACAAAGTTGGTGATATCCCAGGACCAGTTGATGGTCCTGTTTAAGTTCCATGAACCTATGCCCACCCAAATTGTCCAAAGGATGCAAAACACCCCAAAGGTGAGAACGGAAACGGACAGGATGAAACCCAGAACCCACTCTTTTGTTGGTGTCTTCTCCGTAGGGGAAATCAGGTCTTCTGTGATTTGATGGTACGACTTATTGCCCGTAATCAGGGGCTTTCGCATTGGACTTACAACAGCACTCATGAATGTGTTAGTTTGAATTGTTTTCCAAAATAGAATGTATATTATGCATCAAGTGATTTGTCTCTGTTGTTCACCTTCATTGTATATGTCACTGAAGATCTCACGTTTATCTCTTCAAGTGCAATATAATTCAACGGAGATTCCAGCTTACCTGTCAATTCTCCGGATGTATTGTTCATATCTCCAAAGGTAATTGCCCCTGTTGGACAAGATGTCTGGCAAGCAGTGCGGACATCGCTGTCTCTGAGGGCTCTTCCCTCGGTTTTTGCTGTCAATTTCCCTTCCTGGATTCGTTGTACGCAGAAGGAGCATTTTTCGATTACCCCTCTGGACCTGACAGTGACATCAGGGTTTAATACCATTCTGGTGAGGTTGTCAGCCATGAATGGTACGCTTTCCTCCTGCAATCTTGGTTGGTTAGCAGGCCAGATATCTGCCTTGGTATAATCAAGCCAATTGAATCGACGCACTTTGTAAGGACAGTTGTTCGCACAGTAACGCGTACCAATACATCTGTTGTAGGCCATTTGGTTCAAGCCTTCCGATGAATGGTTGGAAGCATTCACCGGGCACACGTTTTCACATGGTGCGTTGTCACAGTGCTGACACATCATTGGCTGGTAAATCGTATTCGGGTTTTCAACATCGCCGTAGTAATACCTGTCAATGCGCAACCAGGTCATCTCGTGGTGAATTGCCACTTCATGTTTTCCAACGACCGGAACGTTATTTTCAGACATACACGCTACTGTGCATGCGCCACAGCCTATGCAGGCATTCAGGTCAACATGCATCCCCCAGTGGTGACCCAGGCTATAGAGATGATCGAAACCCTTGTAGATTTGCTGGGCGTTCAGGTGCTGGGCGTGTTTACGTCTTTCCTGAAGATGTTCAACACTATTTTTCAATTCGCCTACATGAGACGTATAAATGACAGACCTGTCAGTCAATGCTCCCTGGAATCCCTTTACTCCTGTGAAGTAATCAAAAAATACCAGCGCTGCTTCGTCTGCATTAATTTCCTGTCCTGATTCTTTATCTATGCCTCTAACCCCGATGGTATGATGGTATTGTACACAAGAGAAATCATCTTCCTCTCCTGCTTTTCCGGAAACAGTCACAGCCGTGTTGTACAACTGATAACCTGTGGCACCAGGCGTGGTACAATCATTTACATTCACACCGACATTGGATCCTGTATTGCCCGCAATTGCGCGGCCATAACCCAACGCCAATGAAACGGTACCGGGCATTTGTCCGAATTGCTGCACAACAGGAACAACCATTTTTTTGTTTCCGATTGTCAATTCTACAAGATCTCCGTCAACCAAATCCCTGAAACCAACCATTGTCTTGACTCCATCAAAGTTGACAGGAACAGCGAGATAATTCCCCCAAACTGTGCGTGTCACAGGGTCTGCCATTTCCATCAACCAAGGGTTGCCGGCAAATTGACCATTCCCCATCTGCACTGTCTCATAGTAAGAGATTTCAAGTTCTGTAGAAGCAGGCTTTGTTATTTCCTGGCTTATGGTTGCTGATGTGTAGGAAGGACCTGCAGATGCAGGGGCGTTGAAAATACCATCGTGGATAGCGCTATCCCAGAACGACTGGAACGAGGCATAGTCACTTTGCATTGCGAACTGACTGGCATTCCAGGCGATT
>JAUMBK010000242.1:0-5516 GCA_032115795.1 Saprospiraceae bacterium
TCGGCATTTTCAATACCAGAATAATCAAATTGCAAGCAATATGTCCCTGTTGGAGGGAAAGGAAGTGCGTAAAATCCAAACATATCCGTTTTTGCTGTGTAGCCGTCGACCGCATCACCAGGCTCGCCATTGACACATTCGTGCAGCGTAACCATGACTCCTTCGATGCCCACTTCTGTACTGTCTCTGTATCCATTTCTGTTTTTGTCCAAAAAGACAAAATCCGCCAAAGCATTCTTCAAATAAAAACACAACATAGCTGTGTCTGTGGCTATGTCTTTGTTATTGTCGTACACGGCATAATTTATGACAACCGGTGTAGTAAAATCGACAGTCTTGGTTGTAAACTTGAAACTGCCGTCCTCATTCAGCGTAAATGTATAATCAGAGGTGTTGACATCTTGCGAAACCACATAGATGTCATCTCCTTCCGTATCCATATCGTTGTCCAGTACATTTCCAACATTCATCACCCCTGCCACAGCACACTTTTGATCATTTTCTGCAAAAACCGTGTTTTCGCAATTTTCTGGCAACACCTGAATAAACTGGCATGCAGCAGCCGTCATTGCAGTAGGGGTTGAAGTATCACTCACTTTATACATGTAGGTATCCGAACCCACATATCCGGCATTTGGCGTGTATGTGATATTTCCTGTCAACGGATCTACACTAACAGTACCATGCAGAGGCTGTGTCATAATCATGACGGTTGCCGGATCGAGATACGTGTTTACAGAACCACCAAAATCATTCGATAAGGTATTTACAACAACGCTCTCATCCACGACAGTCACAGCATTGTCTGTACCCAGCACCGGCTTGTTGACTGATATTGCAGGATCATTGACAGTGATGGTCAATTTTACATTTACTGTTTTGCTGCCATCAAAGACAGGTACATTAAAATTATACACCCCAGGCGTGGTAGTCATAAACATGAATGTACCATCTGCACTCACCATTGGAAGGTCAGTGGAAGGGTTAGTACCCAGAATGACAGGGGATAAATACACCGTTCCAGGAGGCATGAGGTCATTCGCTGAAAGATCGCCACTCACCTTCACATCCTTGTCAGTGACTTTGGAATCAGGAAAAGGAAGGGAAGGATAAATGTAGAAATTATAATCTTCTACTTCTCCACTTGCCCGATAACCTGTCGGCAAAGGATAGGCTGCCCAATTATTACTAATATCACCCGTATATCTGACTCTACAATACACATTGCCAAAAGGCAATATGCCATCTGGGTTGATGTTATTCCAATTTAGCTCAAAGGTCTGGACTCCCGTCTCATCTTTTGGCACAATGGCAGTTTGGGATTTTTCATCAGCATCAAAACAGCCATCTCTATTCCAGTCAATCCATGAAACGAGATACGCGTTTGTAAACATGTCGTTATTCACTTTATTGACTATGATTGCATACTCATCTGCATCCTGGATAACATTCTGGAAACCAGTGACAGCATCTTCATCATCATAGCCTACCTGATCATCGCCTGAGGCGTCCTCTCCCCAGTAAACACTGGCGGGGACGATTTCCTCATCCTCGGCCATGCCAATTTTGAAACCCGGTATCACTTTATGCTCAGCTATGCTGTCATTTTTTTCATAAGTATATGGCACATCACCCATATCATTGCCAGTACACTGATTGATAGGGATTACCTGCACTGGAATGGAGGCTGCCAGGATACAATTGTTGTCCAGGTTTGTCACTTTGACAGTGTAGGTTGTGGTGGTTGACGGTGTCGCCTCAGGATTTTGCGTAAATGAATTATCCAGATATGGAGAAGGTGTCCATGAATACACAAAATTGCCGGTTGCTGGGAGTGTCGTCAACGGAAGTGTTACTGAACTGCCCGCACAAATTTTAAGGGCAACAGGAGGCTCAGCATCCAGGGTAAATTCTGGTTCATTGACAACCACAATCACCGATTTTGCATTTGTACAACCTGTGACTTTACTTGTCTGATACAAAGTATACTTCGTGGTTGTGGTAGGATTGACCAGGGTAGATGGCGACGTTGGCGATGCTACATTTGTGGTAGGACCCCATTGATATGTATAGCCTACGATCCCGTTAAATCCAATTGTAGTTCCCGGCCCCCCTTTACAGATGGATGTATTTCCAGTGATGGAGAAGGTAGGCAGAGCTTTGATGGATACCACCACCTGGTCGCTTGCTGTACAACCACCTTTGGATACTGTTAATGTATATGTCGTTGTTGCACTGGGCTTTGCTATCGGATTTGCACAAGTAGTACAGCTTAAATCAGTCGATGGCGACCAGCTATAGGATGATCCTGCTGCTTCGGAACCGCCAAGCTGAATTTCCTCACCTGGACACAGCGTAACATCAGAACCGGCATTGGCCTCCGTACCCGCCAGCGGGCTGATGATACAGGATTCAGATCTTGTACACCCGTTTGAATAGGTGACAACAAGGGTATATTCCGTTGATCGCGTAGGTCCTGCTGTAGGGTTAGCACAGGTTGTGCAGCTCAGCCCTGTTGCCGGAGACCACGAATACGAGGTTACATTAGATAGGCTGGCCGTGTTTCCTGGTGCACCAATGCCGATATTCACCGGATTTGATGGACACGTTTCTTTGTCATTCAATGAGAATTCAGGCGCAGTTTTGACTGTGACCGTGACTGTCGCAACATCATCGGGTCCACAACCTGTGGCACTAACGGTATAAGTGGTTGTGGTTTCAGGTTTTGCCATTGGATTGGGACAGGTCGTACAGGACAATCCTGTCGTTGGTGACCAGTTGTAGGTCGCTCCCTGAATACCTTCTGCGCCGATAGCTACGGAAGTGCCGGGACAAATGGGATCCGGATTGAGGAGATTGGGTATCGGACCGCCAGTTGGGCTCCTCAATACGATTGTATCCCGGGCGATGCAGTTGAATACAGGATCTGTGACCTCCAATCTCATCACCAAACTATCGGAGCTACTAAACAACAGGTCAGGTTTGGCATCCGTATCATTAGTGCCATTTTGCCAGGGAGCACTGGCAGGATACCAGTTGTAATTGAACGTAAATGCAGTGTCTCTGTCCGTTCCTATCGTGACGATAGACCCACCACAAACGGTAAGATCGGGTCCTGCCTTAGCCTCTACACCTGACGTCTTTACAATGATCGTATCAAAGACAAAACAACCCGTACCAATGTCTTCAACCCTGACAATATACGTTTCGGTAATATCTCTTTCCAGCGTTACAGATGGTTGCGCTTGAAATTTATCAAAATCCGGATCTTCCATGCCGGCAGTATTATCCCAAAGGTATGCATACCCGACCACCGGAGGGTTTCCAATGGGAACAGCAGAATTGGGACAGGCGATCGTATCTCTTGCACGAAAAACAGGCAGGGTCAAGACAGGATTATTGACAACGATGGTATCTCTGGCGATACACGTAGGGTCGTATTTATTAGTGGCCTTCAGGGTAACGGTAATCCCATTCTGAACTGAAGTCAGTGTGGGTATTGCCAGGGTTTGATCATTGAAAGCACTGGCCGGACTCCATTCAAAATTGAAATCATCCGCTGGAAGGTATTTTGCATAGAGTTTATAATTACCGCCAACGAGCGCACACCCTGAGGATCCCAGGACTCTGATTTCAGTATAATTGGTGCATCCTCCGCCTTGCTGACAGGGACAAATCGTGTTTCTGAAAGAATAACAATCTTTACCAAAAAGAGATGTTTTTCTCCATACTTTAACACATTTTGTCGGGTCTGCACCGGCCTTCCATTTGATGTAAGCATCTGCACCATTGTTTCTCGTAGCAAGAACCTCAAAATCTCCTCCCGGGCTATCCGGTGTTTTCTCCCATGTGTATGTTGCCAAAGATGAATTCTTTTCTCCTGCATCCGCTTCTTGCTGCAACCACACCGGACCATAACAAATATCCAGGTTTCTGGGTGTAATCTGAAAGTACTGCGTATATACATCTGCATAATCCACAAAAATACACCCTGATTTTTCAGCAGTTAATGAGTATGTAAGCGGTGCTGCCACTACATTTGTACCTGCATCATAGAGTGTTTTTGACTGTCGGTTTTGTCCCAGGTATGTACCCGGAGCCCATGTATAGCTAAACCCGGATGCAGCTGATAAACCCAGGTAAGTGGTATCTCCTTGGCAGACTACTCTATCCGGACCTGCAAAATTAGGATTATTGTTCGGCAAGCCCACAGCGGTAATCAATACCGTATCAACTCTGGTACATACCTGACCTGACTTTTCGAGTACAGATACAGTAAGGCCATATTTGGTCGTAGCTGAAGGATTTGCAACGGGTTGTGGGCAGGCAGTACATGATAACGAAGCTCCCGGACCCCATGAATAATTGACTTCTGCCGCTCCCTGAATCGGATCAAGTCCGATTTGAACACCATTTCCACCAAAACACAATGGCTTGTCAGGTCCGGCATTCGCTTTTACTGGCTCTACAGATACCTGATCGATGCCAAAGCAACCGGCTGAATCTGTCACTTTTAACGTATATATGGTCGTTTCTGTGGGTGTATGAGTAAATGTGCTTACTGATGCACTTGGTAACTCGTCACTACCCACAATCCACTGATAACTATAAGGGGCACCTGCACCACCTGAAGCTGATCCCGTCAGGTTGATTGCGTTGCCAAAACAGGTAAAATATTTGGGGCTCCCCGCCTGGGCAACAGGAGCATCTTCACTCCGAACATTCATTTTGGCTACCGCGGAAATAGATTGTGTCACTTTTTCACAATAATTACCTTCGATGTACACTACCCTCCTGAAATACACCGGACCTTCTTCAGCCGGGTCTGGGGTATAGTTTTTCGCATTTGCGCCTGTAATGTCCTCCCATGCCAATGAGTCTGATGAAATCTGCCATTGATAGCGGATTGTATTGGTGTAACCGACAGGGGCAGTGATGGAAACCTTATTTCCTACAATGGTTTGGGATAGCCCATTTCCACAGGCAGTCTGCACCAATGGAGTTAGGGTATTGGCTGACGTAACCAGCCCTTCCGGCAATGTTCCATCATCAAATACTGCAATCAAAAATCCTGCTTGGTTGAGACTTACAGGCTGGTAGGTTTCTGGGGTCGTGACATTTTCCCACAAATCCGACCGATTACCTGCATTTAAAACCTCAATCGTATGTAACCTTCCTGATTTATATATTACTTCTGTGAACGCACCTGAAGCACCACCATGCAATGTTTCCCATTCTTTTATACTGGCATGGTTTGTCAATTTAAAATAAGACATAGATGAGTTCGTGATACCGCTACCATTGGCATACCATCCACAATCAGATTGTACCAGATCCAGCATCTCCTGACTATTGGGGCTGTAAAGTAGTCCAACATAAATATCATCTGTTGCTTTGTCGATATAAATATCATTGTAAGCACTCCACTCCGCTTTTGTCGTTTCCGGATAGACATAAGAACTATACAATAAATCTGAGCCATTGGCTGCCAGGTTTATCAACCTCAAGACCCCAAC
>JAUMBK010000243.1:0-8752 GCA_032115795.1 Saprospiraceae bacterium
TTGAGCAGGGCCGTACAGGCCCGCCATGGCATGGAGGAAGTACTGGTGCATACAGGGCAGCATTTTGATGCAAACATGAGCGATGTCTTTTTTGAAGAAATGGAAATCCCCAGGCCAAAGTATAATCTAAATATTCATTCCCTGGGCCACGGTGCCATGACCGGCCGTATGCTTGAAGGTATCGAAGAAATATTACAAAAGGAAAAACCGGATGTAACCCTGGTATATGGCGATACCAATTCGACACTGGCAGGGGCACTCGCAGCCAGGAAAATGCACATCAAAGTGGCACATGTGGAAGCCGGACTTCGCTCGTTTAATATGGCCATGCCGGAAGAAGTCAACCGGATTTTAACCGATCGCATTTCCGATGTCTTATTTTGCCCCACCCAGACTGCTGTACAAAACCTCGAGCGGGAAGGATTTGCTGCTTTTCCAGCATCTGTGTATATGTCCGGCGACATCATGTATGACGTCGCCTTATATTTTCAGGATCGGGCGTTGCTGAAAAGCCAGATTTTGGAAAGCCTGGACCTGGTGCCGGGAGAATTTGTACTCGCCACACTCCACAGACAGGAAAATACGGATGATCTTGAGAGGCTTACCTCCATAATAGCAGCGTTCAATGCTATCCAGCAGGAAAAAAAAGTAGTGCTGCCCCTTCATCCTCGTACACAAAAAATTTTAAAAGAGAAAGGCATCCATGTAAACGCGAAAATCATTGAGCCTGTGGGCTATCTGGATATGATTGCCTTGGTCAGTCAATGCAGCCTTGTACTTACAGACAGCGGAGGTCTGCAGAAAGAGGCCTACTTTTTTGGCAAATATTGCATCACTTTACGGGACCAGACCGAATGGACCGAATTGGTGGAAGGGGGGTACAATACCTTGGCGGGTGCTTCGTCTGAGTCTATTTTACAAACGTATCATCGCTTTCGGGATTTTCAACCTGTCATGGATATGCCTCTGTATGGAAATGGCAATACCGCCACGTTTATTTTGGATAAATTGGCAGGCGGGTAAATTTTATTGCAAATTTTATCGGAATCGTGAGTACAAAATGTACATTTATCCCTTATTACAATAGGATGCCGTTGTCTTTTGGTTTATTTTTACATCAACGGCCTTAAAAAAGAATGATTAAGTATGGGATCCTTACGCAAATACACGGGCAACTGGAATGACCGGCTGACAGCCCACCTTTTCCGGCGAACAACGTATGGTGTCAATCTTGAAACAATCCGCAGTTTCGGAAGTAAATCACTGGATGAGTGTATAACGGCCTTATTTACCCCAATGGGCCCTCCACCTCCTCCAATCAATATCAATTATGCCGATGATCCGGATGTGCCTATCGGAGAAACATGGGTGGACAAAGCGGTTTCAGCGAATGTAAATCCATATAGAACTGCGTCCCTCAGGGGATGGTCTTTCGAACTCATGCTCAAAGGCGGACCCAACATCAGAGAGAAAATGACAATGTTCTGGCATAATCACTTTGTCACAGCCGATATCAATGATCCCCGATTTTCTTACAAATACATAGCTTTGCTGCGAAGTTTTGCCCTGGGCAATTTCAAACAACTCACAAAGGAAGTGACGATTGATCCGGCAATGCTGAATTACCTCAACGGAAGGGATAATACCCGACAGGCACCCAATGAGAATTATGCCCGTGAATTGATGGAATTGTTCACTCTGGGGAAAGGGGATCTCTCGGGCCCGGGTGACTACACAACCTATACAGAACTGGACGTAAAAGAAGTAGCAAGAGCCTTGACAGGTTGGATTGATGTGCGAAATAATCTCCCGATCCGTTCACAATATCAGGTGGCACGACACGATATCACTTCCAAACAACTCTCGCACCGATTTGGCAATGCAGTCATCGCCAATGCAGGGGCGGAAGAATATAAAAATATCATCGATCTCATTTTTAAGAAAGAGGAAGTGGCTCTCTTTCTAGCGAGGAAATTTTACCGCTGGTTTGTACATTCCCACATTGATGCCACCACCGAAGAAGAGATCATCAAGCCATTGGCCGACATACTTCGCAGCAGCAACTATGAAGTAGAACCCGCCTTGCGTGCCTTGTTGTCAAGTGAACACTTTTTTGACAACTGCATTATCGGAGGCATGGTGAAAAACCCGGTTGACTTTTTGCTCAACCCATTGAATCAATGCAACGTAATCTATCCGGCTGATCTCGCTACGCAATACAGAGTCTATGTCGCCTTATATCAAACCTCATTCAACATGCAAATGGCGATGTACCAGGCGCCGTCCGTAGCAGGGTGGCAGCCTTATTACCAGGAGCCCTCCTATTACCGGCTTTGGTTGAATGCCACCTCTTTGCCTTCTCGGAAAACATATACAGATGTGATCGCGTCTGCTGGCATAACATTGGGGTCCTACAGGTTGGCTCTCAACCAGATAAATATGCTGAATGCAATGAAAGATCCGTCAAATGTGGACCAGGTAGTGGATGATTTTTCTCTGGTATTCTTTTGTAAGCCATTGGCAGCCAACCAGCTTGCTGTACTTCGACCCCTCTTGTTGGGTGGAACTAACGTGAATGGCTGGACAGTCGCATACAACAATTTTAAGGCAAATCCGCAAAATGAAGCCGCCAGAAATGTGGTGGTTAACAGACTTAGGACATTGGTAGTCTACATGATGCGCATGCCGGAATACCATTTGAGCTGATCTTGCTAAACAATCATTTTTTAAATTTAAAAGAAAAATGAAACGATTCATACAATCTTAAGTGATGCTTTCAAATGTTGAATCCATTTTGCAATAAAATCATACCACGTAAGGCGTGGTAAAATAAATATTTAAATATGAAGCGCAGACAATTTCTTCAATCCGGGTCACTTGTTTCTCTTCCAATATTTCTGGGAGGCCTTGAAGTATCAGCCATTGCCCGCTCTTCATTGTTTGGGATGCTGGGAGATGATAATGACCGAGTGCTGGTTCTTATCCAACTGAATGGAGGCAATGACGGATTGAATATGGTTGTTCCTCTGGATCAGTACAGCGGTCTGAGCAAGGCCCGACCTACATTGCTTCTGCCTGAAAACAAAGTGTTGCGGCTGACGGATACTACGGGTCTTCACCCGGCAATGACCAGTTTGCAGCGGCTGTTTGCTGACGAAAAATTGGCTGTGGTTCAGGCTGTGGGTTACCCAAATCAAAACAGGTCACACTTCCGGTCAACAGATATCTGGACATCAGCCTCCGCCGCCGATGAATACATCACCACAGGGTGGATGGGGCGATATTTTGATACCCAGTACCCCGGCTTTCCGGAGGCGTACCCCAATGCCGACTACCCTGACCCGTTTGCCATTACCTTGGGCAACCTGGTCTCAGAAACATGCCAGGGCAGCGTGGGAAATTACAGCTTTACACTCACCAATGAATCATCAGTCCGCTTAGTGGAGGAAACCGTGGCTGCTCCGCATGACGGGACCTGCTATGCAAACGAGCTGGCGTTTATCCAGACGACCATCAAACAGTCGAATGCCTATGCAAGCAATGTCATCTCGTCCTTCAATAAGGGCAACAACCTGGCTGCCTATCCCGCAAACAACAGGCTGGCCGACCAGTTGAAACTGGTTGCACAGCTGATTTCCGGAGGCTTAAAAACAAAAATGTACATCGTCAACCTCGGAGGCTTCGACACACATGCCAACCAGGTGTTGATCGGTGAGCCAGAGGGTGGTGCCCATGCCACGCTTCTCCAGTCCATTTCAGAAGCGCTGGCTGCGTTCCTGGATGATTGTGCGCAGCTGGGTATTCACGAGCGGGTGGCAGGCATGACCTTTTCCGAATTTGGAAGGCAAATTAAGGCAAACAATAGTTATGGCACCGACCATGGCACGGCAGCACCCTTGTTTGTCTTTGGCCACTGCGTAAATCAAGGTGTATTTGGAGAAAATCCCGATATTTCAGGTGAAATTGCACCTCAGGAAGGAGTACCTATGCAACACGATTTCCGGTCTGTCTATGCCACTCTGTTGTCGGATTGGCTGGGTGCCAACGAGGACGACCTACGGGCAACGTTGTTTTCAGATTTTCAGAAAATACCGTTTATCAAGGATTGTGCTGCACCAAGTGGTACAGAGACAGTGTCATCCCAAATACAGGCAACGCTGTCGCCAAATCCTTGCCACGAGGAATCGCTGCTGACATTTGAACACGGTGGCGGATTTGTGCGCATTGATTTGATGGATGCCCTTGGAAGTCATTTGCAGACGCTGACCGCAAGGCAACTGGAATCAGGAAGGCATACCCTGCAGCTTGAACTGCACCAATATCCTACGGGCTCCTATTTTGTCAGACTGACCTCAGGAAATTCGGTCAAAACCCTGAAATGCATCAAAATCGCATAATGTTAGACTTGGGTGCTTACCGCCTCCCTGAATATAAGGTATTGGCGTTGCGCTGTCCATAGTCGTATTTCAGGAAACTCATAGCCGATGACTTCACCCCAATGAAGAAGCTGTACACGCCGTTGGCAGGCGCCCAGGTGAAATTCATTTGCCAGCAATGCAAGTCCCGCGCAAAGCTGAAATAGGGATACACAAAGGACTTGCTTTTAAGATCATATGCAATGTTTCCAACATTGACCGACCAGTTCTTGGTCATAGGGATGCTTCCGGAAATGTTGATCGAGTGACTGCTGATGAAAAAGGTGTCCCTGCCTTTGTCTTTCCTGAATTCAAAGTTTAGGGCGTGAGAGATGTTGAAGTTTTCAAACCATTGCGCTAGCGAAGTTTCCGGAATCTGGCTTCCCTGGTTGGTAGGCTGGCCTGGATTGGCTGGAATTGCACCTTGATTCTGATTTTGTGGCGTCGCTGATCCCGGCCGGCCTTGAGTTGAAATTGCCTGGTTTGCTCCGGATCCAGTTTTTCCTGTCAACAATTCCCGGATTCTCCCAAAGGTAATGCCAGTCGAAAATTGTCCGGAGAAATTCCTGAATTCCACAGGACGTTGCTTTCTGCTCCAGACGGTTTCTTTGGTAATCCGATTTTTCAGGTCATAGACATACGGACTAAAAACCGCACGGAAATTAAAGTTTGTAAGTCCTCGGAGCACTGTCGTATTGCCATTGATGCTCAGTGGACTCCAGTTGAGCGAGTCTGCAACTCCATTGTAGTTGCCATTGACACTGATATTATCAAAGAGCCTGACTATTTTTTCCATGGAGTCTTTCCTCGACCAGTATTTTGCTTCAAATACATTTGTGAAGCCATAGGCTACCCCCAGTTGCTCTTCACTGCCTGTCAATGTTCCAAACGGACTATTGGTGAAAATGCTGTAAGTTCTGGGCTGGTTAAAGGCATCGCGCGTGTCTGTGTTGACGACGGCTTCGTACCTTTCCTTGTTTTCAGGTTTGTAAAACAGACTCAGGGAGGGTTTGATGACATGCCTGACGCCTCTCACAAATCCCTTGCTCCATTTTTTGGTACCAAAGATTTGTGTGTTCATGGAGACGGAGGCGTTGAGATTTCTGAAGGCTTGCAAGCCCGATGCAAAAGAGGCTGTCGGCGCCTGAAAACCTAGGGTGTCGCCAGTAAGCGGATCTGTCTGCACACTGTCAGGATCAAACGTTAGCTGGTATTTCTTTGTCAGCCAGGTTTCGTCATACGCAACAGAGGGAGAAACATTCAGGTATTTTAACACCCGGAAATTCGTACTCAAGGTTGCCCGTTGTTGCAGACCAGTCTGTAAATCTCTCAGCGTTTGCTGGGTAAATAGGGTTGTATCCGTTGTCTTTACAAAATTCCTGAACTCCGAGCTGTAAGACAAAGCAATCAGGTCAGTCCATTTCTCCTGCGTACTGTTCTTTTTCTTGAATGGAAAAATGGTATTCATCCGCAACGTCATGTTGGGAAGTGTAATATCCATGACCCGCGTTTGGGTGTTTTGACTGTGTCTGAATTCAGCTGCAAAGCGGAAAGGTGTTCCAGGCATGTCATGCGAAAAAGTGAAATTGGATGAATACTGCGAGGTCAGCGCAGCCTGCGGATTTTCATACACGCGCTGGTCATACCTGTTGGTCTGAATGTTGATTGACCCGCCAATATTTCTGTAAGGGTGGGCCCGGCCGTCCTGTGCATGCCGGACGCTGATGATAAAGGATTTTTGTGACAGTTTTCCTCCATCCTGGTCATTGTCCAGAAAATTGTTTGCATACCCAAGCAAAACATTGCCGGAATAGCCGTATCGCTTTCTGTAACTTGTATTCACCCGTATACCATGCGAGCCACGGGTGTAAATGTCCCCTGTAATCCGCATGTCGACATATTCATTGATGGGATAATAGTAGCCCACCTCCCGAAAACCGAGGCCCAATTGTTCATTGTATTCGTAACTGGAAGGAAAGATCAGACCGGATGATTTGCCTTTGATCAATGGGAAAAAGCCAAATGGAAGGAAGAGTGGGGTAGGGATCCGCGCAATTTCCACTTGTGCTACACTTAGCACAGCTAATTTGTTTGGTATAAATTTGAATTTACCGGCACGCACCCCAAAATGGGGAGGGTCATGATTGCATGGGGTAATGATCGCATTTTGTTCATAGATGACATCTTCCATCTTCAGTCCGGTAGAGTCGGTCTGGCCACCTATGTACTTTGTCAGGGCTCCGTTGAGGTTGAATTCTCCCTGTTGGGTGACCGATTGCTGCAGCAGGCCCTTTTTAGACTTAAAATTGAATTTCAATTCCTTGTACGAGACTGTATTTTCACCGTCAGTAAACTGACACTTTTCACTGGCAAGGAGAAGGGAATCTTTCTTGTAATAACCTTCCACTACGGATTCATCAAAACGGATGACCATATAATTGGCAGTGACGTTCATGGATTGGTACTGGATGGCCGCTCCGTTGTAAAGGTGAATTTGCTCATTCCGAATGTCCACTACCGAGGAATCTTTGGCTTCATAGTCTACCGCCTCTTCTATGGCATCTTTGGAAAGTTTGTAGGCCGGTTTTTTTTCAGGAATTGTGTCGTTTGCCACAATACGGACGCTGTCAGCCATGTTCTCTGTCTGTACAGGAAGTAACCTTTCTTTCCGGATGTCAATGGAAATGCTGTCTTTTCCTGCGCCTCCCGGCAAGATGCCAATAGGATTTTTCTGCCCAAACAACAAAGACATTTTACATATTAAAAAAAAATATACTATGTAAAACTTTATTTTCAAGATAATTGCAACTATATATTATGAAAAAGTATTATATTTGCCGTGTTTAACCCTCAAAATTACACCAATGGTCTCAGATTTTATTCAAAAGCACGTTACAATCTTACGTATTCTGATCATTCTCACTGGAATAACGTATTATATTACCTCCACATTGCATGCCTCAGCGCCCGCGATGCCTGGACTTAGCCTACGTCAATATGGAATGGCACCGGCTGACCTTATCAGTTCTGGTCAAATTCATACATTCGTTAAGCCTGGCAAAGGAAAAAGGCGGAACATCAAAGTCGTGATTGATGCTGGCCATGGCGGAAAAGACAGCGGGGCCGTAGGCAAAAATTCCAAGGAAAAAGACATCACTCTCCAGCTGGCATTGAAAACTGGTGAACTGATGCAACAGACATATCCGGAAGTAGAGGTCCTTCTCACGCGCACTACCGATGTATTTATTCCCCTTTTCCGGCGGATCCAATATGCAAACGAACAAAATGCGGATGTATTCATCTCTGTGCATTGCAATTTTATTGATAATCCAAAAACCCGCGGGACTGAAACGTTCGTAATGGGACTGCATCGGGCAGAAGATAACCTGGAAGTGGCAAAAAGGGAAAACGCCTCCATCCTGCTGGAACAAAATTACGAGCAGAATTATGAGGGCTACGACCCGAATTCTTCGGAAGGACATATCATGTTTTCAATGTACCAAAACAATTACCTGGACAAAAGCATTGCACTTGCAGCCAACCTTGAATCCCATTTTTCGGCACTCAACCTGAGCAAAAGCAGGGGTGTTAAGCAAGCAGGATTTGCTGTATTGCGCAGGGCATCCATGCCCGCTGTGTTGGTAGAGGCAGGCTTTTTAAGCAATGAGGTGGAAGAAAATTTCCTCCTCTCCGAAGATGGCCAGCAGTCCATTGCATCGTCAATGGTGTCTGCTTTTGGGAAATTTTATGATGAAAACCTTCGAGAGCCACTTTTCGCAGAGACGTCCAGACCATCGGAAGCAAAACAGGCAAACCTAAAAACTCCTGTGGAGAAAATAGCAGCAGCTACAGGAGAAAAACCAACTGCCGCTGTCGCCCAGACAGCATCGAAGGAAGTGGCTGAAAACAAAATGCCAAATCCAGCACCAGAAAAAGGGGATTCAGATCGCATTCCTTTGTTTAAAGTCCAGATAGCGGCAATCAAACAGGAAAATGCGGATATGGACACCGAGGCACTCCGTACCATAGGAACCCTGTCAACGAAAAAACAAGGGGAAATCACAAAATACATGGTTGGTGATTACTTCACGCGCGGTTCTGCTGAAATTGCACGGGAAAAATTGAAAAATCTGGGATATACTGGTGCATTTATTATCATTACCGATTCCTCCTCAAAATAAGAAAACAATTTCCTATTCAGGGCCGTTTAGGTAGTATCTGATAAGTTTCATTTATGTCTAAAGAATTAAAAATTGGTATCCTTACGTTTGTCGTCTTAATGACAATGATATGGGGATACACCTTTTTGAAAGGCAGAAATCTCCTTTCTACGTCCA
>JAUMBK010000243.1:8762-13927 GCA_032115795.1 Saprospiraceae bacterium
GTCCAATGTCTTGTATGCAACATATGATGATGTAACCGACTTGAATGTTTCTTCACCAGTGCTTGTCAATGGTTACAAAATCGGTACTGTCACCAAAATAAAACTTAACCCGACCGATGTGAAAAAGATGGACGTCTTTTTCCTGGTGGATGAAGAATTTAAAATACCCAAGTCTGCAATAGCTAGTTTGAAAAGTCTCGGAGTAGTGGCGGGAAAAGGGATTTTTATTGAGTTTGAGAAAGAGTGTGCAGGAAATGATTGTGCCGGAAATGGGGATCACCTGCAAAGCAACTCAATCGGATTGGTAGGGTCTATGCTGGGGACAGAAGATTTAAGTGGCTATTCCACCAAACTATCCGAAACATTTCGGAATGTGATCGGCAATATCGGCAAGGAAGGGGAAGAAGGGGCGGTAAATGACATCGTTCGAAATTTGGAGGTGGCAACAAGAAACCTGGCTGCACTGACCGAATCATCCAATAAATTGGTCGCTGGGTCACAGCAAAACTTGTCCAAAACATTGGCAAGTTTGACAGTCATTTCTGCGTCACTTGCCAAGAGCAATCAAAAAATTGAGGGTTTACTGACCAATATGGATAAAATAAGCCAGGATGTTGCAGATGCCAATTTGGGTAATACTATTTCCAAAGCCAATGGTTCGCTGGATCAGTTATCCGCTACGTTGGTTTCCACTAATACAACAATGAATGAACTCACGGCCTTGCTCAGCAAGGTGCAAAAAGGAGATGGAACTGTGGCGAAAATGGTAAATGACCGCAAATTGTATGAGAACCTGGAATCCACCACCAAAAATTTGAATTTACTGTTACAGGACCTCAGGTTGAATCCAAAACGGTATGCACATTTTTCAGTGTTTGGTAAAAAGCAATCCAGTTACACGTTGCCTGCCGACGATCCCGCCAGTGCGACCAAAGGCAATTGATTGCCCTCTTTTGGGGCGGAGTAAATTTTGTGTCAGCAAATGCTTATTTCCGGGCAATCTGAATTTATTGGGACGAGACCATCAGTTTGAGTTGCAGTTCCTTAAAAAGTGACAAATCACAAGGAATCGTCGTTTTAGACGGACGGGAATGTGTGAGATATTCATTACCTTTGTGGCGTTTTACAAAAGATACAAAATCATGTCAAGGATACTTACACTACGCGAAGCCTTGGGAGAGGCGATGTCTGAAGAGATGCGACGAGATGAACGCGTGTTTATCATGGGTGAAGAGGTCGCTGAGTACAACGGTGCCTATAAAGTGAGCAAGGGCATGCTTGACGAATTTGGTCCGAAGCGAGTCATTGATACGCCCATCGCCGAACTTGGTTTTGCAGGTATTGGGGTAGGAGCCGCAATGAATGGCTTACGTCCTATCGTGGAGTTTATGACCTGGAATTTTGCGGTGCTTGCATTTGATCAAATCGTCAACAACGCTGCAAAGACGCTGTCCCAATCTGGTGGACAGTTTACGTGTCCAATCGTTTTCAGAGGGCCGTCTGGCTCTGCAGGACAATTGGCGCAGCAGCACTCCCAGACCTTTGAAAGCTGGATTGGCAACATTCCTGGTGTCAAAGTGATTTCCTGCATAGATCCTGCTGATGCCAAAGGCTTGCTCAAGTCTGCCATTCGAGACAATGATCCGGTGTGTGTTATGGAATCAGAGACATTGTATGGCTTGAAAGGGGAAGTACCTGATGGCGATTACCTGGTGCCAATAGGGAAGGCAGCCGTGAGAAGAGAAGGCACAGATGTGACCATTGTCTCCTACAATAAAATGATTGAAGTTGCCAAAGAAGCCGCGATTGCACTGGAAAAAGAAGGAATTTCCGCTGAAGTGATTGACCTGCGTACCATTCGCCCACTTGATCATAAGACGATTGTCGATTCCATCAAGAAAACAAACAGGCTCGTCGTCGTAGATGAGTGTTGGCCGTTCGCGGGTGTTTCTGCAGAGATAGCCTATGAAATGCAGAAATACGCATTTGATTACCTGGATGCACCTGTGACGCGTGTCAATGCTGCAGACACTTCTCTGCCGTATGCTCCCACTTTTCTTGATGAATACCTTCCCACTCCTGCCAAGGTCATCAAGGCAGTCAAGGAGGTCATGTACATAAAACACTAACCTGGCACAGCAACTGACACTGAGACACCACCCTGGAGGGTGCATGTTTCCTTTGAAAGTTGAAATTGTATAAATCGAGTATCAATGGCAACAAACAAAAGGCCTACCTATTTTTATGCCACGATGTCGACCTCTATCGTACTGGTATTGATTTCCTTGTTCTTACTTTTGTTTTTTCATTCGACACAAATTACCAATATTGTCCGGGAAAACATCAATTTACTGGTTGAACTGGAAGAGCAGATGCCACAGGTGCAAATCCAGGCTATCCAGAAGAACATAGGAAGTATCGAAGGTATAAAGCCTGGTTCAGTCAGGTTTGTTTCTCGCGGGGAAGCGTTGCAGACCATGGCGAAGGAACTGAATTTGTCACAGGAAGAGGGAGAAAATCCATTTCGAGACCTGATCGTCTTTAACTTGTTGAGTGAATATTATTCAGATGCGAAACTCCGGGAACTGAAAGATGCCATAGAGTTGGAAAAAGGAGTAACTGGCGTGTATTTTGAAAACGACAACGTGGCTGCCATCAAGGCCAATCTGGAAAAAGTCGCGCTGGGCATTCTCATACTGGCACTTTGCTTTGTGGTTTTGGCTGTAGCAATCATATTCAACACCATCAAATTGACATTGTACAGTGACCAGAAAATGATACAGACCATGCAGATGGTTGGCGCTGATGATGCATTTATTAGCAAGCCATACCTTCAGGCCGCTTTCTGGATGTCATTACAGGCATCAGTGGCTGTCCTCATTTGTGTTTTGGGGCTGTGTGTCTACCTGATTCAGAGCGGTAATATTTTTGGCGAAATCATACAGTGGCAATGGGTTGGTGTCACGATTTTGTTAAGTGCCATCGTTTCATTTGTCATTCAGTTTTCGTCCACCCTCAGGATTATCAATTCTTACCTTCGCCAGCAGGCGGAGATGTAAGGTGTTGTATCAAAGGCAAGGAGGGTCGGTTAAAGAATTTGGAAGTCAGAATCCCGTTTACTCTCTGTCATGTCATTTGTCAGTCGAGCATGCGGTAGAGATAAAAAACGGGATTCGAATCGCAGGATTGAACTGAATTCAAATAATATATTAGTTTTGTGTAATAAATGGCAAGTATGGCAAAGGAAAAAGTATATACCAGAAAAACAGAAACACCAGGGCAAGCCAGTCAGAGCACTAGCCTGAATGACAGTGAATTGTTGTTTGGAAAGAAGAATTATTCGTATATCATTGCCGGGATCGGGCTGATTGCTGTGGGGCTGGCACTCATGTCAGGCGGCCATATGCCTTCACCGGATGTTTGGGATGAATCTCTGGTTTATAGCCCAAGGCGGATTACACTGGCGCCAATCTGCATTCTGGCAGGTTTGGTTGTGAATGTGTATGCGATATTTGTCAAAAAATAAAGATTGCCACCAGTCAGTATGTCAGAAATTTTGCAGGCAATCGTGCTGGGTGTCATCCAGGGGTTGACAGAGTTCCTTCCGGTAAGCTCAAGCGGCCACTTAGAATTGGCCAAATACATTTTGGGTGATGATGCCATGCCTCATGAAAGTCTGTTGATGACGGTCGTTTTGCATTTTGGTACAGCACTGGCCACTTTGTTTGTTTTTCGAAAGGAGGTTACAGAAATTCTGACAGGTTTTTTCACCGGGCCTTCAAATCCTTCCAGGACGTTTGGATGGCAAATCATTGTATCCATGGTTCCGGCAGCTTTGGTAGGTTTATTTTTTGAAAAGGAAATAGACCAGATGTTTACACAAAATATACTTCTGGTGTGCGGTATGCTTATCATCACAGGTATTCTTTTGTTTGTGGCAGAAAAATCGGCGTATACCGGAAAGGAGATGTCATTTTTATCGGCTTTCATCATAGGGCTGGCACAGGCAGTCGCCATTACTCCCGGTATTAGCAGGTCTGGTGCGACTATTTCGACCACCGTAATGCTTGGCATTGACAGAGCCAAGGCAGCCCGCTTTTCTTTCCTGATGGTCGTCCCATTGATCTTTGGGAAGATGGCAAAAGACATGCTTGACGGCTCATTTCAGCTGGAAACAACTTCATGGACTAGCCTGGGAATAGGATTTCTCATATCATTCCTGGTGGGTGTCTTGGCTTGTCAATGGATGGTCAAGCTGGTGCAGAAAAGCAAATTGATTTATTTCTCCTGGTATTGTATTTTGGTCGGTTTTGTGGGGGTGATCTATGCAATGGGACAATAACCATATCATTACAAACTCGACAAAAGTGGCTCATGTCGATTTTCAAGCTGGAGCGGTACTGTTAATAGACAAGCCTCTTGGTTGGACTTCGTTCGACGTGGTCAACAAGCTTCGGTTTGCGTTACGACACAAATTGGGTGTCAAAAAAATAAAAGTTGGCCATGCCGGCACACTGGATCCTTTGGCCACAGGATTGCTGATTTTATGTACAGGCAAGTATACAAAGAGTATAGATCTATTTCAGGGCTGGGATAAAGTGTATTCAGGTTCAATCACCCTAGGAGCAACGACGCCTACCTATGATGCTGAATCGGAGCCAGATGCCCAATTTCCTGTGGATCATATTACTTCTGGCTCGATAGAGGAAGCAATACACCATTTCATAGGCCCGATATCCCAGGTTCCACCTGTGTATTCTGCTGTCAAGATCAATGGAACAGCGGCCTATTCTCTGGCGCGGAGAGGGAAAGATGTCCAAATTAAACCGCGCATAGTGCAAATTCATTCGTTTGATACTGCATTCCATTCACCAAACACCATTCATTTTCAGGTGAAGTGCAGCAAAGGAACGTACATAAGATCTCTTGCAAACGATCTGGGCGCTGCATTAAGAAGCGGAGCCTTTTTACAGTCACTCCGCCGGGAGCAGATAGGAGAATGGCATGTATCCGCTGCACTTAGCGTAGAAGCAGCGCGAAGCTGGATAGAAAATGCAGTTGACGTTTCTCAAGGAGCCTGACTGCTTATACTTTATATGTTAAAAAAGAATATATATCATAGTGCCGGCTGTGAACATGATTTTTTTGCATTATCTTTGAAACAA
>JAUMBK010000244.1:0-9467 GCA_032115795.1 Saprospiraceae bacterium
GCACTGTAACCAAACTGGTCAGTAGCCTTGTAGGTTCTGTTTACATTTTCCAGGCATCCAGAGCCAGTGAGCTGGTCACCCAGCCATTCTACGGTCACTCCTCCGCAAACACCAAAAGTATTGACAAGACCGGTAGTCGGTTCTGGAACGTCATCAGAGCACTTCACAACAATGGTTGCGGGGCAAGTAATGGAAACAGAGCATTTGAAAAATCCAGCATCATAGTCAGGATTGTTCTCTCCCGGGTCAAGTGTTTCACAGAGTGTATTTCCGGTCTCAGGATCAGCATCACTGTCAGTTGTCACGTCATTTCCCCCATTTTTTGGGCTCGAAACATATTCTTCTCCAGGGGAGACAAAGGAAATATAATAAGAACCCGGGACAAGGTTTTCAAAGAGGTAGGCACCATTGCCGTCCGTCACGGTTGACCCTTTCAATGTGCCATCGCAAGCATAGAGATACACAACTACACCAGAAATACCTGGTTCACCCGGATCCTGTTTTCCATCCATGTCTTTGTCTTCCCAGACAAAATTTCCAATGGAAGATCGGGGGACATAAATTCCTGCGTCATAGGTCAGGTTGTTTTCGTTGGCAGTGATGGTTTCGCAGATGGTCTGGCCTGTCGTGGGATCCGCATCACTGTCATTGGCATCATTTGCACCGGCATCTTTGCCAGTGATTTCAGCGGCCAGCGGCAGGGAGGATTTGTCAAAAACCAGGTAATACCCTTTATCCACCTCTAGGTTTTCAAACAGGTATTTACCCTGACTGTCAGTGATGTCCGTGGCCAGCAACGCATTGCCTGGGCAAGAGTATAGTTTGACAACAACGTCTTTTACTCCGCTTTCTCCGACATCTTGTATCCCGTTGCGGTTGTTGTCGAGCCAAACCATGTCGCCAATGCTACCCACAGGACAAGGCTGTGGAGTCACGATCACTGTATTCGTTCCCAGTTTACTGGGGCTGGCGTGAATTCCGGAAACCAAGGGACTTTTAAACCCGGAGGTACCGAAGGCGGATTTTTTTACTTTCACCTCATACCAAACTTCATAAATCCAATTAGGATACGTTGGATTTATAGCATATTCCGCATTTGTAGAAGGTGAGTTTGTCAACAGCTTGTAGCCAAATTTATTTAAGTTGACATCAATGGATGAACTGGCTCCATAGATGCTTGAGGAAGTACCTACCAGCATTTTCCCTTCACCTCCAGTCACGCCCAGGCATTTGTATCCTGAGGGCGCTGCTGTGAAAGCAGTTACATAATCGATCTTAAATTCAAGGATCTTGGTACCACTGTTGTTCATCAGTGCCAACTGCAGATTGTCTGAACCAACCAGGTCGCCAAATTTGTGTCCCTTGGGCCAACCGACAGCGGTGGTTCCGTACGTATTATCTACGAATTTGCGTGACAAGGTGGTGCGAATGGTGATTGTATCCCCATTGGTAGACCAGACCGATTTTGCAAACGCAACATTGGGCAGCGTGGTGGATACGAAACACTGTTCGCCAGATTGCCCATTTGCCATTGACGGCAAAAAGAAAAGCGACAAAAAAAAGACAAAGGGCATTGAGTACCGATTGATCTGTTTGTTAAGGAAATTATTCATTGTAGGGTAGTTAAAGAAGTGTGTAAATATTTGTATTTAAATGATCAGTTACCTATTTATTTTGTACGCAATTTCATGTAGTTGTTTTTCCAAAAGACACATAAAAGATCGCGGCAAATTGAATAGCCGCCCAAATGTATGAACAATTAATTAAACATTCAAAAAATATTTAACATGTAAATTGTTAAAAAATATAAATTTATACTTTAAAAATAGTTTGTCTATGAAATGTCTATTCATTTACTCTATTTTATAAAAGATTGCCCTTTTCCGAATGAACATACATAACTGGGCAGGAAACGATTCTTCCTTTGTGCGCAATTTGCAACAGGACTGAACAAATCCGTATTTTTGTGCCATGCAATACCTTACAGATACGATTGTAGCACCGGCCACACCACAAGGACACAGTGCCCTTGCTGTGATTCGCCTATCGGGATCCAATTCAGTCCACATTGTCAATGCCTTTTTCAGGGGAGCGGATTTGAATGAGGTGCCTACTCATACCGTTCATTATGGATGGATCACGGACCAAAATATCGATGTTGATGAGGTCATGGTGACGGTCTTTCGTGCTCCACGGACATTTACCATGGAGGACAGTGTGGAAATTTCCTGCCACGGATCCCCTGTTATAGTGCAGCAGATATTATCAGTGCTGGTCGCTGGTGGAGCTCGAATGGCCAATCCCGGAGAGTTTACCCTGCGGGCATTCCTTCATGGGCGACTGGATTTGTCACAGGCAGAAGCGGTGGCCGATATCATTCACGCTACTTCGGGCCGGTCGGCCGACATTGCATTGAAGCAGCTCAAGGGCCATTTTTCCGGGCAGTTGAAAGAGCTAAGGCAGGAGCTCATCGATTTTGCAGCGTTGATGGAACTGGAGCTTGATTTTTCAGAAGAAGATGTCGAGTTTGCCAACCGGGGCCGCCTGCAGGAGCTGATTGAGAGAATTGTTGGTGTCATTGACCCGATGATGGCATCCTTTCAATGGGGCAATAGCATACGTGAAGGCATACCAGTGGCAATCATTGGTGCTCCAAACGCAGGAAAATCTACTCTGCTCAACGCCCTGCTCAGCGAAGAAAAAGCGATGGTGAGCGAAATAGCTGGCACGACCCGCGATTATATTGAAGATACGCTGGTGATTCAGGGGGTAACCTTCCGATTTACAGACACTGCAGGCATACGCGAAACCAAGGATGTCCTCGAAGGCATGGGCATTGAGCGATCACGTCAAAAACTGCGCGAAGCAGACATTGTCTTTTTTGTCTGTGATGCCTCAAAAACTGGTGCAAGCATCCTGGAAGAATATAACCTCTTGCTGGGTGTCTCGTCACAGGAGATAGTGGTCTTACTGAACAAGTCAGACCAGCTGGGCGAGGAGGAAGCTGTAAACAAATCTACGCAGCTGGCGGGTGCCACGGGGAAACCCGTTTTGGCAATCTCTGCACGTGATACACAGACACTGACTGGACTCTGGTCATTTCTGGAGGGATATATCCTGTCGCACAACCAGGCAGAGGGAACTGTCATCAGCAATGTCCGTCATTTTGAGGCGCTCGCCAGGACAAAAGAATGCCTGAGTCTGGTCAGCCACGGTCTTTCTGCGCGTATCAGTTCGGATCTGGTGGCGATGGACCTTCGAGAGGCTCTCTACCATTTAGGGACCATCACAGGGCAGGTGACAACCGACGACTTGCTGGAGAGTATATTCAGTCGGTTTTGTATTGGAAAGTGATATCCTTGCAGAGATTTACTTTCTAAAATTATTCAAAAAATACTGGTTCAAAATAATCTCTACCTAAAGAATAATGAATTCGCTTCTTGTGCTGAAGTCTGCCTACAATGATGGCTGGGTGCGTATTGAACTGTCTTGCAAACGCCCTTATGGCTTCTTCAGACAATGGTACCGACACCAGGACCTCCGTTGCTTCATTATCAGTCAATGTCCACTTACAGGCAAATTTGTCTGCTTCATGTTCTTTCTGCATGTCCTTATCGGAATAGTCCAGGTTTTCCAGGAAGATTTCCTTTTTACCATCTAAGAGAATATGCCCTGCTTCGTGGAAAAAAGTGAACCAAAAACTATCGTTACAGTTGTAGCGGCTTGTTAGTTGAATGAACGGCGTATTGTTTATCCAACGGGTAGAACCATTGATAGGGGCTTTGTTGATACAAGGGGTATGTACTACTTTTACTCCGGCTTCGAGGCAAATGCTTTGCAGCTTATTAAAAAATCCATCTGGTTGGGATGCCATAATAGACTTTATTTGTGGCAAGGCTTCATTGAATTTCTTCTCTGAATATTCGTTTGCATCGAGTTCAGCTGCCTGTAATTCCCCTTTGCGAAGCCAGGCAGAAATGGCATAAGGCTCTCTGGTTTGAGCCAATGAAATGCGGAAAGACACCTAATATCCTTTCTGTGAATTTCTTGCCTTGTTTAATTGAGACTCAGCCCATTTTTTAGGGTTATTCAAGATATAATTAGTAATATTATAATACGCAAGTTCATTCCTGATAATGTGTTCGTAATAATTTCGTTGCCATAATTTCCCATCAAACGGTTTCCATCCATTGTTTTTCACACCACGTATATATTCATTGGTTGTCATTGTTTTAAACCATTGTACCACATGTTGCAGGGACGAACACACAGGTTCGCCCTTTATTACGTCATTTATGAATGGCACGGCGTTTGGTGACGGCACGTCATTTATGGATGGTATGTCGTTTGGTGACGGCACGTCATTTATGGATGGTATGTCGTTTATGGATGGCACGGCGTTTGATGGCTGTACGGCGTTAATGGCTGTTACGACATTAGGGCAGACACGTAGGTCTGCAGCTACGATTTCAACAATACAATGAAAATGGTCGGGCATGATAATCATTTCGTGGCATTTTATATCGGGAAATTTATTTTCTAACTCACGATACCATTTTTCAATCATTTTTCCTGCATCGTTTACTTGCATCTGGGGGTAGGCAGGGGGGGGTGGATTAGGGTAGACACGTAGGTCTACCCCAACGGACGGGTCTACCCCAACGGACGGGTCTACCCCAACGACGATTTTCCCGAATAAAGGGGCGCGGTTTTTACAACACATGGTTATGAAATATAAGCCGGCCCTGGAATAATCGTATCCTTTCAAACGAATAGACTTACGCTGGTGAAAATGGGAATTAAATTTCTTCATAGTTATAGTTTTATTCACTGCAAGAATTGGAAGGGTATCCTTGCCAATAACTGTAGGACCCTGCTTCGTTTTTTTCGGTGTTGTAATTTCGTGCAAATATATCACAAAAATCTATCCTATGATTCTTGCAATAATAGGATTAACAATGTACTTTGTAAAGTTTGATCTAAAGAGGAATCAGACTAATGACAGTATTTTACATTGAAGTTACCTGCCGTACAATCTTACCTGATGATTATTAAATCTCTGCGTCCTTAATCAAAGGCAAAATTTCAATCGACTTTCTCAAAGGATAAAATGGAAGAGTAGTCATGAGTTGATTCACTTCCTCTTCTGAGAAATGCTGGCGGCAATCAATAGCAATGGCATAAGTAGTAACGAGACAGGGACCAATTATTTTTTCCGGCCTAGCGGTGTCAGAACAGATGAACATTCCTTACCTTGCATCGTTTTTAATACATGAGGTATCCAGAAAGGTGGAGGGACAGGCCCTGTGAAACCTTAGCAACCCTTGAACACATCAAGAAGGTGCTAATTCCTCTTCGGTTAAACGGAGATAGATACGACAGACAAATCCTGAGTTTTCTATAGCCGGTTCTTTCTGGATGTCTCTTTCAAAAGCAAGAGATAGTAACGATATGGACGAGAAAAAATGGGGATTTGAAACCAAGGCAGTTCGGATTCAATCAGCACAAAGTGCACAAAAAGAGCACAGTGTGCCGTTGTATCTGACATCAAGTTTCACCTTTGATGACGCGGATCAGGGCGCAGCGCTGTTTCACGGAGATCTGGATGGCAATATTTACAGCCGCTTTTCCAATCCCAATACAGATGAGTTTGCTTCCAAGATGGCTGCCCTGGAGGGTGCGGAGGCCGGACTCTCTACGGCAAGCGGCATGAGTGCCATTTTTACAACACTGGCGGCACTCCTAAAGGCGGGGGACCATCTTGTCGCGTCGGAGAGCATCTTTGCCAACACCACTTATATTATTCGGGAAATTTTGCCAAAGTGGGGCATTCAATATACGCTTGTTCACCCATTGGATATCGATCACTGGAAAAAGGCCCTGACACCCCATACCCGGCTCCTGTTTTTGGAAACGCCGACGAATCCAGCATTGGATATCATTGACATGCAGGCCCTTGGCGTTCTTTGTAAGGAAAACGGAATTCTGTACGTGGTTGACAATTGTTTTGCTACGCCCTATTTACAAAAACCGATTGACTTTGGTGCCGACTTGGTCATACATAGTGCTACAAAATGGATAGATGGCCAGGGTCGTGTCCTGGGAGGAGCCATCGTAGGAACACAGGACTTGATCGACCAATGCTACGGCTTTCTTCGGAGGACCGGGCCGACGATGAGCCCGTTTAATGCATGGGTGTTGAGTAAATCCCTGGAGACACTGGCGGTACGCATGGACAGGCATTGTTCAAATGCCCTGTCTTTTGCCAAAGCGCTTGAGCAACATCCCCTTGTTTCACGGGTAATTTATCCTGGTCTGCCCTCCCATCCGCAGCATGCATTGGCAAAAAAGCAAATGGCACAAGGAGGGGGCATGGTCAGCATCGAAGTGGCAGGTGGTTTTGAGGCTGCAAAAAAAATAATCAATGCATTGCAGTTGTTTTCTCTGACAGCCAATTTGGGTGATACGCGCAGCATTGCCACACACCCGGCGAGCACGACACATAGTTCAGTGCCTAAGGAAGAACGTGAATCAGCGGGCATCACCGATGGTTTATTGCGATTCTCCATCGGGCTGGAAACCGCAGAAGATTTGATTGAGGACTTTTTTCAAGCAGCCAGTCGATGACAGGTTTTGAATTGATCATACCGGAATTGTCACTGGAAAATGGAGGAGTCCTTCGGGATGTGGTGGTTCATTACCGTACCTCGGGCGATGTTAAACGCCAGAAAGTGGTATGGGTATTTCACGCTCTGACGGCCAATGATGATCCTACGCAATGGTGGTCCGGCCTCTTTGGCGAAGGCAAGCTGTATGGTGATGACTATGCAGTCATTTGTGTGAATGTGCTGGGCTCGCCCTATGGTAGCTCCTCTCCGGTGAAGGGAAGTGCCTTGGGGATGGATTTTCCTCTTGTAACTGTACGGGACACGGTGCGCTCTCAGTTGGCTGTTGCAGCCCACATGGGTATTTCCCGCATACACACATTGATTGGAGGGAGCTTTGGAGGATTCCAGGCGCTGGAATTTGCCTGCCAGTTTGAGGGGCAATGTAATTTTCTCGTGTTGATTGCCACTGCAGCAGAAGAAAAGCCGTGGAACAAAGCCATTCATGAAACACAGCGGCTGGCTTTGGAAGCGGACCCCACCCTGACAAAGGGCAATGGACAGGCAGGCCTGCGGGCAGCCCGAGGCATTGGCATGTTGCATTATAGAACGTATGGTCAGTTTAATGAAACGCAGCAGGATGTGGACGGAGGCCTGAGTCATTTTAAAGCGCCATCGTACATCCGCCATCAGGGCCAAAAACTGGTGGACCGATTTGATGCGTTGTCCTATTATAAGCTTACACAGCAACTCGATACGCACCATATCGGTCGCGGCCGGGGTGGGCTCGCAACCGCCTTGTCAAAGATTACGATACCTACACAGGTGATAGGCATCGACTCAGACGGCCTTATTCCCCCGGCTGTTCAGGAGGAATTGGTCAAACACATGCCAAACAGCCACCTGGAGATCATCCACAGCAGGTTTGGGCACGACGGTTTTTTATTAGAATATCAGCAAATTCAACAATCCATAACCGCCTTTTATCATGCGAATCATAATTCAGCTCACCACTGACCTTTTTCAAAAAGAAAAAGCTTGTCAAAAAACCATTGAAGAAGTAAAGAAGCGGCATCCGGAACAAACCTTTGTGGTTTGTCCTGCCCAGTATGTTGCCCAACTCACTGCATCCGTGGAGGAAACACATCCTTTGCTGCCCATTAAGGGATACATTGCCGGGGAGGGAAAAGAAAAAGCGGCACGATGGGCTGTGGAAGTGAAGGCGGATGCGGTTGAGCATTGGACAATCGTTAAGGGATTGTACACTGCGGATCCCCGCAAAGTGGCATCGGCAAAGATCATCAGGGCACTGGATTACCAGGATGCGATGGAACTGGCATCCGCAGGAACAGGCTTGCTGGACCGCAAAGCCTTACATTTGCTGGCAGCTTCATCTATTCCACTTCACATTCGGAGTGTCTTTCACCTCGAGAAAGAAGGCGGTACAACCATTGATGCCTTTGGCAGCAAGCACCGCGTCAAAGCCCTGAGTGCAGAATCGAATGTAGCCCTAGTCAGCTTGTCAGGCATGGCGTTTCAGGGTGTGGCCGGTATTGATGCCCGTGCCTTTGGAGCCTTGTACGAAGAAGGAATTTCTGTAAAACTGGTTAGCCAGGCGTCGTCTGAGCGCAGCCTGGGTCTCGTTGTGGACCAAGCCGTTTCGCATCGTGCCAAAAACGCACTTCAAAAGGCGTTTACGTCTGATGAAGATACACTCGTGAAAGTTCTCGAGGGATTGACCATTTTAAATATTGTCGGTCGCCACAATTATGCTCTAGAGAGGTCTATTTATGAACTACGCCGCAACAACATCTGGATGCACCTCATTGCCAACAGTGTAGAGGGACATCAGATTTCACTTGTGATTGACGGGTCGCAGGAGAGAAAGGCAATGGAACTAGTCCATAACCAGTTGCTTGGACAGTTGAAACGACTCAATGTATTTTGCTTTGGCAAGGGGCTTGTCGGAGGCACCTTCATTCGCCAGGTGCTCGAAAGCAGTGAGTACGTGCGCAATAAACGGAAGCTGGATATTCGGCTGATTGGCGTGGCGGATTCCAAACAGGCGTATTTTCAAGCAGAGGGAATCAGTGAAGATTGGCGGGCACAACTGGAGAACAGTCCATTATCCAACGATCCCGATGGCGTGATTGCCTGGTTATCTACCTCGGGCCTGAGCAACCTCGTCATCGTGGACAATACAGCAGACCAGAGACTGACGGATTCCTATCCTTCCTTTGTGAAAGCGGGATGTGATCTTGTGGCGTCAAATAAAAAGGGGAATGCCCGTGAACAGGCCTTTTATGATGACCTTCGTTTTTTGTTGCACCGCAAAGGCAAACAGTTTAAATACGAAACGAATGTAGGTGCAGGCTTACCCTTAATAGACACATTGATTCAATTGCATCACAGCAGTGACCGAATCACCCGGATTAAGGGAGTTTTCAGCGGCTCAATGAGCTACCTTTTCAATACTTTTTGTGCCACAGACAGAACCTTTACAGATATTCTGGAAGAGGCCCAGCAAAGAGGATACACAGAACCGGATCCGCGGGAGGATCTCAATGGCATGGATGTGGCAAGAAAACTTCTCATCCTTGCGCGCACAGTAGATGCCAGGGCTGAGATGGCTGAGGTAGAAATAGAAAATCTGATACCTGAACAGTTGCGAAGCATCGCTCATTTTCAGGACTTTAAAGCACAATTTTCCGTTTTAGATGAGCACTATGGCCGTCTGAAATCAAGCCTTGATGCCGGTGAAGTATTGCGATTTGTGGGTGACATGCAACTTTCCGCGTCCGGAGAGGCAGCCCTTACCGTATCGTTGATCAGGGTGCCTAAAGGATCACCTATGGGAGGTGT
>JAUMBK010000245.1:0-1509 GCA_032115795.1 Saprospiraceae bacterium
ATTTGATGACAACACTGCCGGCATCGTCCGCGTCAGTGTTGTCTGCGTTTGATGACATTACGTTTGGCAATCATTGCCGGATATTCAAATTCCGTTCATGCCCTGATGGCCAGTGTAGTGAAAACTCCCTATTTTTGACATCATTGTATTTATCCAAACGTAAATCCGGAATTGACCATGCATTTCTCGATCCAGCCTGTGCTGATTCTTCCGCAAGCCGCACTATATCCTCTGCAAGAAAGCGATTTCGATGCCTTATATTCCGTAGCCTCTGACCCCGCCATCTGGGAGCAGCATCCTAACCGGGACAGGTGGAAAAAGGAGGTATTTTCTCTCTTTTTTGAAGGAGCTATGAAAAGCGGTGGCGCCTTTAACATCATCGAACCCGTCTCAGGAGAAGTGATGGGCAGCACGCGATTTTACGATTACAAACAACAGGATGACAGTATTTACATCGGCTACACGTTTTATGCCGTCAAGTATTGGGGTAAAGGCATCAACCCGGCAGTAAAAAAGGCTATGCTCGACTATATTTTTCAGTTTGTTTCCAGAGTCTATTTTCATGTAGGCAGCTGTAACATCCGGTCGCAGGTAGCCATGGAAAGGCTGGGAGCCGTGCGTTTGGGTGAAATCGACGTGGCATATTTTGGCGAAGCCCCAAAGATGAATGTCGTATATCAGATTGAAAAACAAAATTGGCGCTGACTGTCAAACTCAACCATTTTTCAGTCAACGCCAATTTTCAAAAAAATTATATTTCCTTGAAAATCAATACTTATTCCCTAATTTTTACCACATCTGCTTGCAGCAAACTACTTTATTAGTATGTTTTAATAATAGCTCCGAACGGAGAGGTCAGATTGGATTTACATCCCTCTGCATTTTCGAAATTAAACCGGTAAACTCCATCTTTCAAAGGGGTCACGGTAAATGTGGTCCCTGTACCTGTATATGTTTTCTTTTCAGTGCCAGTTTGGTATAAAGTCCAGGTGCCTGTTGCAGGCAGTCCGGAAATCAGCAGACTGCCATCAATCTGTGGGTCACAGCGGGGTTGCACAATGTTTGAAATGGTTAATACAGCAGGGGCACAACAGGTAGAAAACATAACACTGGCTGAAAGCGTATCCTTGAACCCAGAGGCATCCTGAATGATCACAGTATATTCTGTTGTTTCCATGGGAGAAACGGTAATGGATGCTGTCGTTTCACCAGTACTCCATACATAGCTTGCCCCTCCAGATGCAGTCAGGGTAGCCATAGATCCTAAACAAATGATGCCATCTGATGCGTTGTTGTAATTATCATTTATTACAAGAGAAAAACTTGGTAAAATAGTGATAATGACCCTGGCTGTGTCACACAATGCTTGATTTGGTGCCGGCATACACACCCTATAAAAGAACGTATCCATGCCCGTAAAGTCCATATCCGGGGTATAGGTAAAGCTACCATCAGCATTGAAGGTCACCATGCCGTTGTCAGGATCTGTCACCTTGCCAAACGTTGAAC
>JAUMBK010000246.1:0-8591 GCA_032115795.1 Saprospiraceae bacterium
GAGAAAGTAGGCAGACAATTTTTGTCCAATGTCCAGGCCGGGCAATGATTTGCCGTTTTCGTAATCCGAAAGGGCACTTTTGGATATGCCCAGAGACTCACTGAGTTCAATCAGTGTTCTTTTTTTTCTCTTTCGTAGAAAGCGGAGGTTGTCTCCAAAAATGTTTTCCATTTTTTTGGAATTTTCCGAGAGATTGGTATTTTTGACCGGAATTCAATAGAAACCCAATGCATTGCAAATATACTAAGAGTACTGTGAGTGCGGCAAGGAATCTGACCGCGCGTCGATTTTTTATGAACATTGTCTTTGGGGTGATGGCTTTGACAACTCCTTTTCACTGGAATTTCACCATTGCCCAGGGTTGCGTGGCGATCCGGCAAATGTCCAATTGCACAGGAGGCGAACTGTCATCCAATCTCCTAACAGCAAAAGAATGGCAGGTGGGAATGAGTTACAGGTACTTCAAATCCTTTCGCCATTTCAGGGGTACACATGAGGAGGCAGACAGGGTAGCCAATGGTACGGAGGTCATCAACTACGCAAATGGCGTCGACTTTGCAGTCACATATGGCCTCACAAACCGGTTGTATGCGAGTGCCAATATTCCTTATGTCCTCAATGAAAGGTCATCTCTGTATGAACATGGCAGGACAGAAAGGCATAGTTCATTTTCAAGGGGGCTCGCCGATATCCGGCTCGGCATGGGATACTGGTTGCTCTCGCCGGCTGCAAACCCAAAAGGAAATATTGCTGCAGGGCTTGGACTGAAACTTCCTACAGGCTCATTTAGCGCCACAGATGTTTTTTACAATGTCGGCCCTTCTGGCAGCCCACAGGTGAGGCCGGTAGACCAATCCATACAGCCCGGGGACGGTGGCTTCAGTCCGTATGCAGACATTCAGTTTTATCAGTCCATCACGTCCTCCCTGTCCCTGTATGGCAATGGCTTTTATATGATGAGTCCAAGAGAGGTGAATGGTGTCAGAACGTTCAGAGAAACCCTGAGCCCTCTTCTTGCCAATGAGTCCATCATGTCCGTTACAGATCAGTTTGCGGCACGCTTCGGGCTGAATTACAGCCTGGACCATGTGTGGGGAACAGGTCTGGGCATGCGCTTTGAAGGCATTCCAGTCAGGGATCTGGTGGGCGGATCGCAGGGTTTTCGCAGGCCTGGCAATGTTCTTTCAATTGAACCCTCTGTCAATTATATGAGCGGAGGAACCACATTGTTTCTAAGTGTTCCCGTGGCCATTCGAAGAGAGCGGCCTCAGAGTGTGACTGACCTGGAAACGGAAAAAGCAACGGGAAACCCCAGAAACGGTGATTCAGCCTTTGCTGACTACCTGATTTCCTTTGGTGCCTTTTACAGAATCAGCAAAACATTATAATCACTATTTTTTCTATGGTTCGTTTTAATCTCATCCGCATTCATTCCAGAAACAGCACACTTAGTGGCACAGAAAAAAGTGCATTTGCCCCTGGTCAGACAGTTATAAAATTTTTGTTTGGTTTTTTACTGGTATGCCATCTTCTATCCTGTTCAAAAGAAATTGATATTCAATCAAGTACCCCTGCATCCGAGTATGACTCAGCCTTTTTAAGTGGCTATTACGATTTGTTTTGCTCTATGCTTAAAAAAACGCCAGGTTACTTTCCTCCTCAGGCAGCGAGAGCGTATGGATACCTGGGTATTGCGCAATATGAAGCCATTGTGCATGGAATTGATAAAAATTATAGCTTGAGTGGCCAAGTGAACCAATTGGAAAGTAATTTGATTTCCACACCCATTGACGGATTTGAATATCACTGGGCCATTGCGTCGAATGCGGCGTCAGCGCAGATGTTCAGGCGATTGTTTGAAAAGAGAATGATGGCAGATGATCGGGCGAGCATAGATCAGTACGAAGAAAGCATCCATGCCCAACTTTCACAACAAACTAATGTATCTGTCAGTGAGCGATCCAAGGCCTGGGGCAAGACAATCGCTGACGAAATCTTTACCTACTCACAAAGTGACGGGGGACATGAAGCGTATCTGGACCCCTTTCAGCAACCCTACTCGATACCCAAAGATCCTTATTGCTGGGTTCCCACGGGTGCAGTCACAAATCCGCTGAGCCCTAAATGGGGTAGCAACAGGCCATTTTTACTTAACAATATAACGCGTACAAAAGTATCACCTCCTATACCTTTTTCAGAAAAAAAAGAGTCAGAATTCTACAAACAGGCGATACAAGTGTACAATCAGGTGAATGAAAATACGACCGAACAGATTGAAATTGCGCGATACTGGTCAGATGATCCTTTTCAAACGTGTACACCCGCAGGCCACAGTTTCAATATTTTAACGCAGTTGCTGCGGAACGAAAAAGCCAATCTTGCCGAAGCGAGCGTTGCCTATGCAATGATGGGCATTGCCGAGAATGATGCCTTTATCGCGTGCTGGAAAGGGAAATATGAATACATCCTGTTACGCCCGGTAACGTATATCCAGAGATACATCGACCCACAATTCACTACCCTTCTGAATACTCCACCTTTTCCAGCCTACACATCGGGGCATTCTACAGAAATCGGAGCAGCTTCGCGCATTTTTATAAATCGTTTTACCAATGGAAGCGGGTATTACCCATTTACAGATTATAGTCAGCTGCAGTATGGTCTTCTGGCAAGAAGTTTTTCGCATTTTGACCAACTGGCCAACGAATGTGCCCTCAGCAGATTGTATGGAGGTATCCACTATCCCATGGACAATGAAAAAGGCTTACAGCTTGGCAGAGCCATTGGAGATAATGTCGTACATGAAATCAGCTGGCCTCCTTTATAAACCCAAAACCTACATTTTCTCCGTTCAAAAAAATAATTGTCAAAACAAATGGTCATCAAAATGAACGTAAACCGGTCAGACTATTTTAGTGCAATCGGCCGTTTGGCATGTGGGCTGATAGTTGCTTTTAATTTCCATTTTTCCAACGCCATTGCCCAGTCTCCCACAGATGCCCTTATGATGGACAAACAGGAACTGTGCATCGCCGGTATGGTTTCGCAGGACCAGTGGAAACAATACTGGGAAGGAACTTTACTCCGGACGAATGACAATATTGGCACGTTGACACGCCGAACATACATGCCCATGGCAGCATACGGTATTACATCGAAACTGACAGTCATCGCTGCGCTGCCTTACATAACCACGCAAGCCAGCGGGGGACAAATGGCGGGTGCTTTAGGCTTTCAGGACGCAGGGCTTTTTCTCAAATATAAATGGCTTAATGAAGTGCGTGAAAGCCTGAATTTTCGGGCTTTTGCCACTGCAGGATGGGGCAAGCCTGCCACTTCCTACCTCGCTGATTACATGCCCCTGCAGCTGGGACTGGGTTGCCAGGAACTATCCGCCAGAGCCATTTTTAAACTGGAATGGAGGGACCACCTGTACATGAGAACAGGCATAGGTTATATACAAAGGGGTACAGCAAAAGCAGAACGCGACTATTACTATACGGACAAAGGCATCTACACCAATATCATGGATGTGCCCAGTGCCTTACAAGGTGAAGCAGCGGTAGGTGCCTGGCTTATCGGTCATACATTGCAGGTTGAAATATCCACCTTCGCACAAAAATCCCTGGCAGGAGATGATATTCGAAGACAGAATGCGCCACAGCCTACCAATAAAATGAATACCTGGCAGGCAGGAGGCCGGTTGCGTTATTTTGCCGGTTTCCTGAATAATTTCAGCCTGATAGCAGAACACTTCCAGGTTGTCGATGGCAGAAATGTGGGAAAATCAAGTATTTACACCCTGGGCGTCACGTGGCAGGGATACGTCAAGAAAACTGATAAGTAAATTAAAAGCCAAAGAGACCCATCTGACTAAAATACCTTGTAAACGCCAAGGGACAAGAAAACAGAACGATATGAAGTCAACAATAAACATACTGACAATCCTGAGCATCACATTTTTGGTGTCATGCCAAAAAGAGTACCCCACAGGTGCAGAGTATGATCCCTATTCCTTTGCCACTCTGGATGAAAAAGGAGGTACATGGACGCCTATTCTGCTGAATGCACCCACGCAAATCAGTGTTCCCTCCCCTGTTGCCATCACATCACCAGAATATCTGGCTGAACTGGATGCGCTGAAGAAAAGCATGGCTTATGCTATTGACGAAGATCGAAAACTAATTACATACTGGGGAAACAACCCGATAGTACGATGGAATGAAATTGCCCGCGAACTGGCAGCCAAGTACAACCTTACGCCGGCACCAAACGCAGATGGCACCTACCCTGCACCCAGTGCCGCCAATCCCGGCGTGTATCCCTATTTTCCCTTTGCGCATCCACCCTACGCATCACGTGCTTTCGCCTATTTGAGTGCGGCTCAATTTGATGGTTTGATTGCAGCATGGCATTATAAATACCAGTTTAACCGCCCTGCTCCATCAAAGAATGCTGCTGCGATTGTGCCAGTTCTGCCAGACCAAAACCTGCCTTCATACCCGTCAGATGGTGCTGTCATCGCTTCTGTGTCTGTAGAAATACTATCTGCCCTTTTTCCATTGGAAAAAGAATTTCTGAAAACCAAAGCAGCTGAAATGAGACTAATGCTTTCCCTCTCTGGTATGAATGTGGAAAGTGACATTGTAGCAGGTGAGGAACTGGGAAAAGGCATTGCCGCCGTTTATCTGAAAAGAGCATCTACCGACGGTATGTCCAAAGCACAGTCTAGCAAAGCAGTGTCGGACTCTCTTGCCAATGAGGCGTTCAAACGCTTTGGCTGGAAATGGCAAAACATGGAAAGTCCGCAGCGACCTGTAGGCATAGCCCCACTTTTTGGAAAAGTAAAGCCCTGGTACCTGGTTTCAGTAGAAGCAGTCAGACCGCCCGCCCCACCTGAATTGAATTCAGCTGCCTTTCAACATGCAGCCAAAGAATTGCAGGAGACAGCCAACAACCTGACCAACGAGCAGCGAAAAATAGCCAATTGGTGGTCAGATGGACTGGGAACATACACTCCCCCTGGACACTGGAATCGATTTGCCACAGATTTTATTATCAAGTACAAGTTGAATCCCATCCGGACTGCCCGAGTCTATGCCTATTTAAATACCGCTGTACAGGATGCAGGCATCAGTTGCTGGGACGCAAAATACTATTACAACTATCCCCGGCCCATTCAGGCCATGCCTGGCTTCAAAACGATACTGGGAACACCCAATTTCCCGGCCTATACTTCTGGTCACAGCACTTTTTCAGCTGCCGCAGCTTCAGTACTCAGTTACCTGTTCCCGCAAGAAAAAGCACTGGTTGAAAAACATGCCAAAGAGGCAGCAGATTCAAGAATCTATGGGGGTATCCACTACAGGTTTGATTCGGAGGCAGGTTTGGAGCAGGGTAGAAAAGTCGCAGAGTTTACAGTACAGAAAGCCTCCAAAGACGGAGCGGACTGATACATGCCTCTGCATATCCACAGGATTGGCCCGGAATGTGTATTTTTGTTCTACAAATAAACCATTCCAGGCCATGAATCGTCTTTCCTTCGTTTTACTTCTGGCATTTGCCTTTTCCTCGATCGGATCAACTGCCCAAAAACAAGTGCCTTCCCCACCTGTTGCTATAAAAGAATACATGAGTCCTGAAAAGCTCTGGTTGCTGGGCAGGGTGTCGGGCGTAGGATTGACAACCGATGGGAGGGAAGTGGTATACCGGGTCTCCCAGCCAGTGATGGAAAGAAATGCGTTTGACCGGGCCTATTTTGCAACAGACATTCAGACCGGAACAACAAGGCCAGTACATGACTATACACAACTGATTACCAACAGATTGCAATCTCCTGACGGAAAATATATGCTGATAAGCAAAGCGGTCAAGATAGAGTCAGTGACAGGTAAACAAAAGTATGCTGATTTACCCCTGTCACAGGTGCAGATTTATGATGCCCTGGATTATCGTCATTGGGATACATGGCATGACGGTACATTCAACCACGTTTTCTTTGGGCCTGTTGGAAAACCAGATTCTACCTACAGGGACCTCATGGAAGGAGAACCATTCCACTGCCCACAAAAACCCTTTGGAGGCGAAGAAGACTATGTTTGGTCTCCGGATAGTAAATCCATTGTCTATGTATCAAAAAAACTGAAAGGCACGCACTATGCGCAAAGTACGAATACTGACATTTACCGCTACGACCTGGCAACAGGAAAAACTGTCAATCTCACGGAGTCAAATAAGGGATATGATACAAACCCTGCCTTCTCCTCATCGGGGAACCTGGCCTTTCTCCGTATGAAAACAGACGGATATGAGGCAGACAAAAATGATATTGTGGTATTGTCTCAGGGTGTGGAATACAATGTAACGGAAAAATGGGATGGTACAGTGAATCACTTTCTCTGGAGTCCTACGGAAGAAAAGCTGTACTTTACGGCTCCGACTGACGGAACAATCCAGCTTTTCGAAGTGAATTTTACCGGTTCCTTGAAAGGAAAGCCACAAGTAAAACAAATCACTACCGGAGATTGGGATATTACAGACATCGTTGGCATAACCAATACGACGTTGCTTGTCACCCGTACCGACATGAATCATGCCCCTGAAATTTACAGTTACAGCCTGCCTGCAGGAAGCTGGGCACAGCTCAGCCATGTCAATGACCAACTTTACAAAAATACGGCAAACTGTCAAACGGAAAGAAGATATGTAACCACTACGGATGGAAAGAAAATGCTAACATGGGTAGTTTATCCACCCGATTTTGACCCTTCAAAAAAATACCCAACCTTACTTTATTGCCAGGGAGGACCGCAGTCTGCGCTGACACAATTTTATTCCTTCCGATGGAACTTATCCCTGATGGCCAGCCAGGGATACATTGTGGTTGCGCCAAACAGAAGGGGAATGCCCGGCCATGGTGTGGAATGGAACCGACAGATCAGTGGCGACTGGGGAGGCCAGAACATGCAGGATTATCTTGCGGCCATAGACGACATTTCCAAAGAGGCGTATGTAGACAAGGGCAGACTTGGAGCCGTCGGAGCGAGCTATGGGGGCTATTCGGTATTTTATCTCGCCGGCATTCACAATAAGAGGATTAAGACGTTGATCGCACACGATGGCATTTTCAATACGCAAAGTATGTATGGTACAACGGAAGAGATGTTTTTTGTCAATTTTGATCTGGGAGGCCCTTACTGGGATGCGAAAAATGCCAAATCATACACTGATTTCAATCCGTCATCTCTGGTGGCAAAATGGGACGCACCCATCCTGATCATCCAGGGTGGCAAAGATTACAGGGTGCCGGAGGGGCAGGCACAAGAAGCGTTTACTGCGGCACAATTGCGGGGAATCAAAAGCCGGTTTATGTACCTGCCGGAGGAAAATCACTGGGTCATTCAGCCGCAAAACAGCCTGGTGTGGCAACGCGAATTCTTCCGCTGGCTGAAAGAAACACTGTAACCTGGCATCGATCGACGTCCAACGCACTTAACCATGTACAAAAAGGCGTCGCACCCGGGCTGAAATCCGGGTCAAGATTTCATAGGGAATCGTCTGGCAAGCCTCTGCCAGCAAGTCAACGGGTTTATCCTTGTCAAATACAATGACTTCATCGCCAATGGAAATGTCTTCACTATTGCCCAGGTCGACCATGGTCAGATCCATACAAATGCTTCCAATAATGGGAAAATCGCGGCCGAGAATGCGAAGCGAGTACATGTGATTGCCGGCTAGCCTCATCAGTCCATCTGCATAGCCCAGGTTGACGACAGCAATTCGTCCTCCCTCTGAGACAATGCCTCGTCGGTTGTAACCCACCCTGGCTCCTGGACCTACTTCCTTTACCTGTACAACGGTAGCCTTCAAAGCATGTGCTTTTTCAAGTCGACCGGATAAGGTGCCAGACCCATCGATGCCGTAGAGACCCAGACCCAATCTGACCATCTCAAACTGGTATTGGGGGAAGCGGGCAATGCCGGCTGAATTAAGCAGATGACGTCTGGGAGAATACCCCAGACACCCACACAAGCTGTGGTATGCAGCCAGAAACCGATCGGCCTGAAGATGAGTAAAAGCATCATCTGCCTGGTCTTCACTGCTGCTCAGGTGTGAAAACACCGAGGCAACCCGGACCATGGGATGCGCAGACAGAACCTGCATCAATACAGGAAGGTCTGTTTCCAGAAAGCCCAGCCGGTGCATGCCTGTATCCAGCTTGATGTGTACTGAAAATGCATCGATCTTTTTGGCGTGAAGGTACGCAATGATGCTATCGAGTTGTTCGAGGCAATAGACCTCAGGTTCAAGCCGCCAACGCACCATATCCGGCATGCCCTGCCTGTCCGGATTCAGAACCATGATGGGCAGGTGGATGCCGGCCTTTCGCAGCTGGATTCCTTCATCAATGTAGGCTACAGCCACGTACGCCACTTTGCGAAACTCAAGAAACCGGGCCAGCTCTTCACTCCCGCTTCCATACGCTGACGCTTTTATGATCGCAATTGTCTGCGTGCCCGTGGACGTCGTATCCTCCTGTTCCGCAGAAGCTTTCATAAAAGCAGGTATCAATGAAATCACTGTCGTCATAC
>JAUMBK010000246.1:8601-14642 GCA_032115795.1 Saprospiraceae bacterium
CTCTCTGGCCTGCAAATTTGTCTCCAGCACTGCTGAATGTACTTTTTCGGATAAGACAGAAATGACGCGTTCGAGCTGAAAAATCCGTGCTCCCTTGACCAGAATCGCTTTGTGAGAGACATCCATCTCTGGCAGCTTCTCCAGAAATTGATCCGTCGTTGAAAAAACAGACACGGGTATCTCAGGCAGCGAGGAGGCCAAATCCACAAGCTGGTGTCCAACGGCCACCACTTCCGAAATGCCGTATTGCCGGATGAGATCGGCCAAAGAAAGGCAAAAGTCATGGGTGGTAAGGCCGGTCTGCATAAAATCGGAAACGATAAACATTTTCTTTCTATCCCCGGCCTGCTGGCGTAAAAAATCAAGTGCTATGCGGCATGACTGGATATCAGCATTGTAGGTATCATTGAGTAAAATGCTACCCTGGACGCCATTTTTCAATTCCAGGCGCATGGGCAGGTTGTGAAGTTTGCCGAGTTGCTTGCCAATGGCATCGACCGGCAAGCCCAGAACCAGGAGGACTGCCAGGCAATGCAGGCAATTTTGCACGGAAGCCGGGTCTGCAAAAGGAAGATGCAACAAATGACTTTGTCCGGTATGCAGCACAATTTCAACCGCAGTTCCCTGCAAGTGCTGCGTGCGGCTGACCACTTTGAACAATGTAGAAGACGGGCTGATACCCCAGCTACAAAGGCGGCAGTGCGCGAGCGTACTGCGGATGGCCTGGCTTACCTCCGTTTGGTCTTCTTCAAAAATCAAGGTATGGCAATGCCGGAATAACATTAATTTTTCAGCTAATTTTTGGCCTGCATCCGTAAAACCTTCCGCATGGGCATCACCCAGCATGGTAAAAAGGCCGATGCCGGGACGGATCATGGCCTCCAGCCGTTCCATTTCACCGGGCTGCGATATACCGGCTTCAAAAATACCCAGTTCATCCAGCGCATCGATCTGCCAAAGAGAGAGAGCTACCCCGGTCTGGGAGTTGTAACTCTTCGGGCTGCGCACCACTCGCCGGTCTGTGATCATCAGGTCGAGCCACTCTTTTACTGTTGTCTTACCATTGCTCCCGGTTATGGCCAGAATATTGAGATTGGGGAAAGAACGTCGGTGAAAGGCAGCCAGCCGCTGCAATGACTGCAGCGTATCATCCACAAGATACCAGTTGATGTCCGACCCCAGGCCTGCGGGAATTGCACTGACGACACAATGTCTCACACCTCTTTCAATGGCATCAGAAAGAAAGGCATGCCCATCGTGAAGGCTTCCCTTCAGTGCAAAAAACAACGTTTTATCAGGTACTTCCAGCCTGCGTGAGTCCATAGACAAGTACTGGACAACCGCTCCGGGATCAGAAACGTAGCAGGTGTCTGCACCCATAATCCGGGCAATATCGGCAGCCAGGTACATCGCCATACCTATAAATCAAAGCCAATATCCCGCCTGAAATACCTGCCTTCATATTGGATACAACCGGCATTTTCTACTGACAGAGCCACGGCATCCTGAAAAGAGGGAAGAATCGAAGTAACCGCAAAAACACGGCCACCCTGTGTTACCACCTGGTCTCCATGCACCGTGGTACCGGCATGAAAAACAACGGAGGAAGTCACTTTATCCAGGCCTGAGACAGGCAAGCCTTTGCGGAATTCACCCGGATATCCGCCAGAAACCATCATCACTGTTGCAGCGCTATTTCCAGAAACGCGGAGGATTGTGTTTTTCAGATTCCCATCGGCTGCTGCCAGGAACAGTTCGACCAAATCATTCTCAATTCTGGGAATGATGACTTCCGTCTCCGGGTCGCCAAGCCGGCAATTATATTCAATCACATAAGGGTCACCATTGCAAAGAATCAGCCCGAAGAAGACAAATCCCACATAATCCATTCCTTCAGCAGCGATACCCTGCATTGTAGGTGTAATGATGCGCTCTCTTACTTTTTGCCACACATCGTCAGTGACAAAAGGAACAGGCGAAACAGCACCCATGCCCCCGGTATTCAATCCAGCATCTCCTTCGCCTACCCGCTTGTAATCCTTGGCTTCCGGGAGGAGAACAAACTCTTTGCCGTCAGTCAGGGCAAACACGCTAAACTCGATGCCTTGCAAGAATTGCTCAATGACCACTTTTTTTGAGGCAGCGCCAAATTTTCCGCCAAGCATTTCCTGCAACTGTGTCCTTGCCTCGTCCAGGCTGTCAAGAATCAAGACGCCCTTTCCGGCCGCCAGACCATCGGCTTTCAGCACGTACGGACCGGCCATCGAGCCTAAAAATTGGTATCCCTCTTCCAGGTTGTCATTTGTCACCTCCAAATAGGCGGCTGTCGGGATGCCATATTTTTGCATGAATTGCTTGGCAAAGGCCTTGCTACCCTCCAGCATAGCTCCCTGTGCAGTCGGGCCTATGCAACGTACAGATGGCGAATTGCCCTCGCGGAATGCGTCCACCAGGCCTTCAACGAGGGGTGCCTCGGGTCCAATAACCACCAAATCAACCGCTTCTTCCCGACAAAACCGGAGCAAGCCAGACTGATCGGTCGCCTGAATGGGAATATTCCGGGCACATATGGCAGTACCGGCATTCCCCGGAGCCACAGACAACCGGGTACAATGCGGACTCTGCGCCAGTTTCCAGGCAAGGGCGTGCTCACGGCCGCCGCTTCCAATAACAAGAATATGCATTACCTAGCGGATTTGTTGCCACAAAAATACGGACCCTGCCCGGAAAGAGGCAAGAAAGGGAAATAAAGTTGCTTTATAGAGAAAATAAGCAACCATTCTCATGCCTGAAATCCGGTATTCTGGCGTAAAAAAACTGAAATATCAAGTGAGATTCATCGGAAAAGAGTAATTTCACCTTCCGAAAAATAATCCAATTCTATGACACGCGGAGCCACTCTTTTCCTGCACATCGGTGCACTTTTACTCCTCATCCTGCCTCTATCGGCGCAGAAAAAAAGCACTCAGAAAAAAGATGCCAAACCATCGGCAACGCAAACGGAAAACAAAGAGGTCAAATATGATGAATCCATCATTTCCTCACTCACATTCAGGTCTATTGGCCCTGCGGTGACTTCGGGAAGAATTTCTGATTTTGCTGTTGTACCGGGCAAGGCCAGTACCTATTATGCGGCCACCTCCTCCGGCGGGGTGTGGAAAACCACAAATAAAGGGACTACTTGGCAACCCATCTTTGATGACCAGGGTTCGTATTCCATCGGCTGCATCACGCTGGAACCCGGCAACCCTTCCACGATCTGGGTGGGAACAGGAGAAAACAACAACCAGCGTTCTGTGGGCTATGGCGACGGTGTGTACAAGTCAACCGACAGCGGAAAATCCTGGAAAAACATGGGATTGAAAAACTCTGAACACATTGCCAATATTGTCGTTGACCCTACACAAACCAATACGGTGTATGTCGCTGCATACGGTCCTTTATGGAAGGAAGGGGGAGAGCGGGGTGTATATAAGTCGGTGGATGGTGGCAAAACCTGGACATGTGTAAAGTCTGTGGATGACTACACGGGCTGCAACGCACTGGTCATGGATCCCCGCGATTCACGCGTATTGTATGCCTCTTTCCACCAGCGTATGAGGAAGGTGTTTACCTATGTAGGAGGAGGCTCTTCGTCAGGCGTATACAAAACCACCGATGGCGGAGCGACCTGGACAAAACTCGAGGGTGGGCTGCCCGGAGGTGACCTGGGACGAATCGGCATAGATATAAGCCCCGTCAATCCCGACATTCTCTATGCAGTAGTTGAGGCCAAGGACGGCAAAGGAGGCATCTACCGCACGACCAACAGGGGCGCCAGCTGGGAAAAAAGAAGCGGTACATTCACCTCAGGAAATTATTACCAGGAACTCACATGCGACCCCCACAACGCAGATAAATTGTATATTACAGATACCTATTACAAAGTCAGTTATGATGGAGGTAAAACCGTAAGCAACCTCGGAGAAATCAACAAACACATTGACAATCATGCGATATGGGTTGATCCCACCGATCCCAACCACATGCTGGTAGGGTGTGACGGAGGAATTTACGAAACGTACGACCACGCAGCGAGCTATGTGTTTACATCCAACCTGCCCGTCACGCAATTTTATAAGGTTTGTACAGACAATGACCTCCCCTTTTACAGCGTCCATGGTGGCACGCAGGACAACCTGTCGCTGGGAGGGCCCAGCCGAACTACCTCAGCCAATGGCATCACCAATGCAGACTGGTATGTGACGTCATTGGGCGATGGCTTTGAGTCTCAGGTTGATCCCACCGACCCGGATATAATCTATGCACAAAGTCAGTATGGCGGCCTTGTGCGGTTTGACCGCAGAAATGGGGAGTATCTTCCTATCCGTCCGGTGGAAGGCGAAAATGATGCGCCCTTAAGATGGAACTGGGATGCGCCCTTGCTCATTAGCCGCCACAACCCCAAAAGATTGTATTTTGGAGCAAACAAAGTATTCCGGACAGATGACCGCGGCAACAGCTGGCAAGTGATCAGCCCCGACCTGAGCAGGCAGCTGGACAGAAACAAAATGGAGGTCATGGGCAAAGTATGGTCGGTCGATGCCATTGCGAAAAACGGCAGCACAGACATCTTCGGCCAGACGACTAGCCTCGCCGAATCTCCGCTCGATGCAAATATACTCTGGGCGGGCACCGATGACGGACTCATTCACCTGAGCTCCGACGGAGGAGGAACATGGAAGCGCATTGACAACCTGCCGGGTGTGCCAGCCATGAGTTATGTGCACCAGATCATTGCCTCAGAACATGACAAACAGACAGCGTATGTGTGCTTCAACCACCACCGGTACGGAGACTTCAAGCCGTATCTTTTAAAGACGACTGATGGTGGCAACACCTGGAAGAGCATTACAGGCAACCTCCCGGAGAGGGGCAGCATCTACACGATAGCGGAAGATCATGTGCAAAAAGACCTGCTGTTTACCGGTACGGAATTTGGCTGTTTTGTGTCCGTCAACGGAGGTGCTGAATGGCTTGCCCTGAAATCTGGGCTGCCTACCGTCGCTGTCCGCGACATGGAAATCCAGCGCAGGGAAAACGACCTGGTCATAGCCACCTTTGGAAGGGGCTTTTATATTCTGGATGACTATTCGCCACTGCGCCACATCACTAAGGAAAGTATTCAAAAGCCGGCTGTCCTGTGCCCTGTCAAGGATGCCTTGCTATACATACCCCGCTATCCTCTGGGCCTTCGGGACAAGGGGCATCTGGGAAGCAGTTATTTCAGTACTCCCAACCCTGAGGTTGGCGCGGTTGTCACCTATTACGTCAAGGAAGGCCTGAAAAAGCGAAAAGAAATCCGCAAAGAAAAGGAAAAGGCAGCCTATGAGAAAAAAGAAGCTGTCTACTATCCGGAAATGGACAGCCTAAGGGTGGAAGACAACCAGTCCGACCCCTATTACCTGCTGACCATCACGGCAGGCGATGGCCAGGTAGTGCGCCACATCAAGACGGGTGCCTCCAAGGGCCTCCACCGGATTACCTGGGACTTGCGGTATGCTCCCTCTGATCCTATAGTGGGGAGGTATTACCCCGCACCGGACCAGCTGTTTGGTTCCGGTCCGCAAGGCCATCTGGTCGCACCCGGCATCTATCGGGCGCAGTTGTTTGCATACCAGGACGGCAAAGTCAGTGCCCTGACCGAGACGACATCCTTTGAAGTAAAATGGCTCAACCAGTCCAGTCTGCCTACGCCCAATCCAGCTGACAATGTCGCGTTTCTCAATAGCATTACCGATGCAAGCAAGCAGCTCAATGCAATCACCGACCTGCTGCTGACGCTGGAAGAAAGGACAAAGCAAGCCGAACTGGCCATCCTGGATATGGCTGCGCCGGAAGGAGGACTGCTGGCCGAAGCCCATGCCATTCGCCAAGAGTTACTGCCTGCCAGGATGACCTTACTGGGTGATGGGACGCGTGCCAGCCGTGAATTTGAAGCGAGTCCGTCTGTCAGTGACCGCATCGGTACGGTTGCCGGCAGTGTCTGGAATACAACATCA
>JAUMBK010000247.1:0-11188 GCA_032115795.1 Saprospiraceae bacterium
TCTGAGTTTTTTAGCGGTTTGACCAAATTGAAGCATATCCTGGTCTAACCGAGCCAGATTCTGTTTGGTTAGTTCCAGATTTTGAATGAGCTTTTGCTGTGTTTCATGTTTTTCCAGATGCCGGTTTAATTGTTCGATCTGGACGGCCATCCTTCTACTTATTTCATGGTGGACTGCAGCTTCCGCTTGCAATTTCTCAATTTGGTCTTCTGGAAGCAACTGCATAAACGAAAGGTCTCTTTGGAGAAGTTCGATTTCCTTTTCTTCTGCCGCACATTTGACAAAGGTTGCTTTTCCTATTTTTCTGTAGATTGCGGTCTGTGTCAGGTTTTCAAGCAGGCGAGCACGTTCTTTTTCATCGGACTTCAGCAGCTTTGCAAACTGGCCTTGCGACAACAGGATGGATCTGACAAACTGGTCGTATGTCAGTTTCAGAATTTCTTCATTTTGTTTGGGTACCTGTGACTTTTTCAGGTCCATGGGGGTCTTGTCCGGCAGTGTTGCCAGCGTCATGTCATAATCTTTTAGGTTGCCATTTCTGGTTTTTGAAATTTGCCAGGTAGATCGATATTCCTTTCCATTGGCTTCATAATCGATTTCTGCATAAGCATGGTCAGTAAAATGCGTGATGACGGAACCTGCTTTTTCAATTTCATTTTTTGATACGGATTCGTTGCCCGTTTCGGTAAATCTGGGAATTTTATTAAAGAGCGCCAGTGTGATGATGTCGAGAATGGTGGATTTGCCTGCTCCTGTTGGTCCGGTGATCGCAAAGAGGCCCGCTTCAGAAAGCGGGGGCCTGTCAAAATGAATGATGTGTTCCCCTTTGAGAGAATGGATGTTCTTGCAGCGGATAACATTGATTTTCATAATCTTCTTTTTCTTCTTTCTACTATGGTTGCATGTCTTCCAATATGCCTGCAAAACAGCGATGAAGCAACTCCCAATCTTCCTCTGGTACGCCTGTCTCGAGTTTTTTTTGAAAAACCTCGGCAGGTTTCAGATCCCTTATACTGGCGCTTTCGTCCCACAAGTTTTCGTCTGAGGGCCTCTGAATAAAATCAATTCTGCTTTTGATGATTTTTACCTCTGCCGAAGGCATGTCTGAGAGGTTTTCCATTTCCCTAATAATGTCTGGACTATACGTTTCCTCCAGCAAAGATATTTCAGCCCATGCCGGCAGGGGGCATGTGTTTTTGAACGACCTGACTGATTGTTTTACCTGATCTAGTGAGCCATTCCATCGAAGGAGCATGCGAAAGCAGGGGATGGCTACCGGATTGATAACCAATGATGTGTCTCCTTCCTCAATAGTAATAAGGAGGAATTGTTTTTCATACCCTGATTCAGAAAAGTCGAGATACACAGGCGAACCACTGTAGCGGACTGTCTCCTTCTTATTCAATCTCTGGGGCTTGTGTATGTGGCCCAATGCAAAATAGGCAATTTCTTCAGGAAACAATGCATGCGTGAATCCCCGAAGATTTCCGACATGAATATCCCGCTCGCTCTCCGATGTCAGGGAGCCTTGCATGTATAAATGTCCCATGGCAATCAGTGGTGCAGGGTGGCCATACATTTCTCTGGCCTTTTCGACTGCTTGCTGGTAAATGGCTCTGACTGAGCTGGCAATTACTTCCTGGGGATCCGTGTCTGTATCTGCACTTTCTGCCAGCCTCAAGTCTCTATCCCTTAAAAATGGGATGGCAAGAACGATGCATTGCAATTCATTCTGATGATCATAGATAGGGATAATCACCTTATCCCGGTCATCTGGCAGCCCGCCTACCACATGAATTCCTCTGGCAGACAAGAGTGCCTGCGTTGTCTGTAACAAGCTCACCGAGTCATGATTTCCTCCGGTAATGATCATCTGAATGCCTGTTTCTGAAACAGTCTGCAGGAAGTTGTAATACAACGTCAGATCCTTATGCGATGGATTTGCAAGATCGAAAATATCCCCCGAGACAAGCATGACTCCAATTTCTTCTGTCCGAATATATGAAACAAGCCACTCTAAAAACAGGCGCTGTTCCTCATACAATTCTTGTTTGTGCAACACCTTGCCAAGATGCCAGTCTGCTGTATGGATTATTTTCATGTGTTTATTTTTAGTTTATCACGCGCTGCGTGAATTATTTTTAAGGCTATATGGAATCTTTGCTGAGGAATAGAATCATTGTGGTTTGTGTGTAAATGATTTTTTTACTCATGTCGATTTCATTTGATCGCCAGTACTTCATCCCCGGCGATGGCAAATATGCTTGCCTTTGGTTCAATCCGGACAACTGCTTTCCCCGTAAAATACCCAAAAGCAGGCAGAATAAAATGTGTCTCCGAAAGATAAAAACAAGGCAAGGTAAGCGATTGTTTCCCCCTGCCTTTCAGCCTCACTCCAGGATGGATATGTCCGCACACATTCACCTGTCCCTCGATTTTTTCGTCGGTTGGTTCGTGGGTAAATAGAAATGGGCCCTCTGTCAAAAAATCTTTTCTCTCAATTCCCAGCGAATGGTAATGTGCAGGGAGCAATACATCGTGGTTTCCTTCAATCAAAACAAGTGAAATGGTTGAAAACATTGTACAAAACTGCGCCATGGCCTCATAGGATGAGTTCCGGTCAGAATGAAATAAATCTCCCAGAAAGAGGACCCTGGAAGGTCTGTACGTGTGGCAAAGTAAAGCAAGGACCTCCAGTGATTTTCCTGCAGCCGCCACCGGAAGGGCGATTCCTGCTTTTCGAAAATGCTCTATCTTTCCCAAATGCAGGTCTGATACGAGCAATGTTTTCGTTTCTTGTATCCAAACTGCTTTTTGAGGCAGTAAAGTCCACGTATGGTTGGCGATGCGGATTGTCAATGAGGGACGTTTTTGCAAAAGTATAAAATATCCGTAGTTTCGCTTTGAAAAATGGATGTGTGATGCATATAGAAACAGAGCGTAAATTTCTGATCGCTGAAAATTCGTTTCAGGAGCTAGCCACGGTAAAGAAGGCAATTGCGCAGGGCTATTTGAGTGTCGATCCTGAACGGACTGTTCGGGTAAGATTGGCTGATGACAAAGGATTTCTGACCATCAAAGGACAAAGTAGCCCTGATGGCATGAGTCGACAGGAATTTGAAGTGGCCATTTCTGCTACTGAGGCAAGTGCGCTCATGCACCTTTGCCTTCCGGGTAAAATTGAGAAGACGCGGTACATTGTGCCCTTTGGCGAGTATACCATTGAAGTAGATGTTTTTCACGGGGAAAATGCCGGATTGGTCATCGCTGAAGTAGAATTGCCCTCTCCTGATGGCATATTTTCACCACCCGCCTGGTTTGGCGCTGAGGTGACAGGTGTGCAAAAGTATTACAATGCCGAACTGCGGCAGCATCCCTTTACTCGCTGGCAGAAATAGAGTCATCATGGAACGTGGGTTAATCCATGTCACTGTCCAATTGATCCATTGCGTTGCGAATGACGTCAAATTCATAGCCTTTGGATAGTGCATAGTCACTCAGTTTTTGCTTTTTTTCAAATTGATTTTCAAACTGAGACAGGCTTGCTTTTTTGGATAAAAGTTGGGTCAGCGTTTGCAGGTACTCGTTGTCTGGAATTTCTTCCATGGCAGCTCGGATTGAGTAAGCGGATACTCCTTTTTGTTTTAATTCATTTGTAATTTTCAGTCGTCCCCACTGTTTGAAACGGAACTTGCCCCTTGCGAACGTGCGGGCAAACCGCTCTTCATCCAGGTAGTTTTCTGCAATCAAATCAGCGATGATTTCTTCAAGAATGTCGCCATAGATACCATGCTCCACCAATTTGTATCGAACTTCCTGGTGAGATCTTTCCTGAAATACACAGTATTTTCGGATCAGCGCAGTCGCTTCCTGTGGAGTCCATCTTTTTTTCTGTCGTTTTTCAAAAAATTCGTCGTTCATCAGGTGTTATGAATAAAGGGGTGTGCATTGGAGATGCCCAATTACGAAAGAAGTTGCAGTTTTTCAGTCATCACCCAAGGCAGGTTGTCCGCAGGATTGTGCTGGTAGGCATGCCAGCCGGTAGATCTCGCAGCTTCCACATTTGCTGACAAGTCATCAATAAACAACGTTTCTTGAGGTGTAAGAGTAGCATCTTTCGTCACAAACTCAAAAATCTCAGGGTCTGGTTTCTTCATGCCAATCAGGTGAGAATAGTATGTCTTGTCAAAAAAAAGATGGTCAAATTGGGTGATGCCGTGATGGAGAGCGAGGTCCCTGTAGACCCATGTCAGGTGCATGTCATTGGTGTTGCTGAGTAAAAACACCCGGTACTTTTGGCGCAGCGCGGTCAAGAGAGCAAAATGGGCAGTATTCCAGCCAATGAGCATTGCATTCCAGGCATCTACGAGTGCTTTCCCATCCGGGATGCCTTTTTGTGACATACGTTGCAAATGCCATAAAAACGATTCTGTGCCCAGCTTGCCCGTTTCATATTCTGCGAGGATTTCCTTTACTGAAGAAGTGGTTGTGTTCAGTTCCAGTTGTACGCCCGTTATATCATAGATGCGTTCGAAGGTTTTATTGTAATCAATTGTGAGCAAAACACCTCCGAAGTCAAAGACAATATTTTTTATGTTGGCATACATGGGATCTCTATTGGATAGGTTGCTTAGAATTCCTCATCAAAATCCTGGAGTTTCTGCTTGTCTTTTGGCAAGACTGCCGGATTTTCCCGGGGTGATTTTTGCATATACATGGCACAATCAATGAATTCTGAATATCCGGGTGGAGGAGCGGGAAATCTGGCTTTCGGGTTGAAACCGCACGTTGTATCCTGTTCCAGTTTTTGGTAAAACAGTTCGGCGATGGGTTTGGCCATAGCTGCTCCCTGGCCATAGTCCAGGCTACGGAAGCGGATCCATTTGTCGTCACCGCCTGTCCATGTCCCTGTCACCAATTCAGGGCTAACGGACATAAACCAGCCATCGGCAAAATCATTCGTTGTCCCTGTTTTTCCTCCAACAGTACTTTTGAGTTTGTGTGAAAAGCTTCCAGACACATTTCTCCGTAGCATTTCGACCATGACGGCATTGTAAAGAGGGTTGATGGCTGCCTTGCGGTTTGGAATGGCTCTGTAAATCACCTTGCCATTTTTGTCCTGAATTTCGGAGACAAAGATCGGTTGCACATACGTGCCTTCGTTACCAAATGCACAATAGGCCCCTGTCATTTCGAGGAGTGTCAGGTCGACAGCGCCGAGGCAGATGGAGGGCACTTCAGGCACCGCAGGTTGCCCGTTGGGCAGGGTAAGGTTGCGGTCGATACCCACGTTGTGCAAGAGATCTCGCACTGGTTTTACACTGCCTATTTCCTTCAACAGTTTTACGGTGATTGAATTTACGGAATACAGTAGAGCCCTGAATAAATTGTATTTTTCACCCGAAAATGCTTCGGTGGCATTTCCGGGGGCCCATTCCTCCAGAAGGTCAAAGCCTGTCTCTCCTGGATTGATGGTATACTGGACATCATCAAATTCCTGGCAGGGTGAAATTCCGGCAACGGACATGGCCTGGACGTAGACATAGGGCTTGATTGTAGATCCTACGGAGCGTCGCATGGTCACGTGGTCGTATTTGAAATACGGGTGATTGATGCCACCCACCCAGGCTTTGACATGGCCCGACGCAGGATGTACCGCAAGAAATCCGGATTGAAGGTGTTGGCGGTGGTATTTGACTGAATCCAGAGGCGTCATTGTGACAGTTTTGTCTGCCCCCGACTCACTATCAAACACCTTCATTGAAATAGGTGTGTTAAATTCTTTGTCGAATGCCTCCTGAAACTGATTGAACGCATCGGAAAGAGGCTTCCATAGTGGAGATCGGATCAGTCGGGCATAGGTATCGCTGTGTTTTTGCTGCAACTGCTTATTTGCTGCGGCTTGCGTGAAGGAGGAGGTACGTCCGACTACTTGCTGCAATGCCTGTAGTACATTGTCAGAGAGTGGTATGTCACCCCATTCCGATTTGACTTTTTCCAATATTTTCGTGAGATACGCATCCCGAAGCGAGAGATAGCGATCAGAACTTTTCACCTGCGAATCGAGCATGTCTGCCCTGATTTTTCGCTGTGCATCATCGGCTTGATAGGTCCACGGATTCATATTGCGCCAGCTGCTCCAAAAGCGTTTTTGGTTCTTGACCATGTGCTCTGCCACGGCTTCTTCAGCGTATTTCTGGTAAGTCAGGTCAATTGTCGTATAAATTTGAAGCCCATCTGTATACACATTGTATGAAGAACCATCTTCTTTACGCAGGTTCTGGTCATCAAAAAGTTGCCTCAGCCATTTTGTCAATTCAGCCCTGAAATATGGTGCTGGCCCCTCGCTCTGTGTCTTGCGCGAAAACCGGGACATATCAATGTCTAGTGCAACTAGGGTATCCAGCGCATCATCATCGATGACCCCTTCGTCTTCCATCAAAGACAGAACGATGTTTCGTCGTTCCTTGGTTTTTTCTGGAAACCGACGTGGGTTGTATAGGCTTGGATTTTTCAGCATGCCGATGAGTACTGCCGCCTCTTCTGCCTGCAGCTCTTTCTGACTTTTGTCAAAGTAAATCTGCGCTGCTGCCTCTATGCCGTGGGCGCCATTGATGAATTCAAACTTATTGAGATACATGGTAAGAATTTCTTCTTTTGTGTACCTGCGCTCAAGTTTGACAGCAATCACCCACTCCTTGACCTTTGTGTTGACAAGCGTCCACATTTTGACTGGCAAACTCATGTCTGACATGTCGGGCCGTTTGAACAGAAGTTTTGCCAGCTGCTGGGATAGTGTACTTCCTCCTCCTGAGTTTTCTCTCTGAAGAAGCAATGTTTTAAAGGCAACACGCATCAATGCCTGAAAATCAATTCCGGAATGGGCGTAAAAGCGATTATCTTCTGTGGCAATCAGCGCATTTTTTACCCAGGGAGAGATTTCCTGATAGTCAATGGCTACTCTATCTTCGATGTAATATCTGCCGAACGCTTTCCCGTTGACATCATAAATGACGGAAGCCAGATCGTATTTAGGGTTTTCCAGTTCTTCAAACGTTGGCACATCTGCCGATAGAGCCAGGAAAAACAGGCTGATTATGCACACAGCCATGGCCAGGGCCCCGATTCTTATCCATTTTATCAGTCGGGCATGTTGAGGAGAGAGCGGACTTTGTGGCATGTGCGATTCCATAGGTTACAGCGTCTTTTCCGCTTTGACAATCAAGGAGTGGTCTTTGTGGTGCGCCTTGTATCGTCCTTTCCCGAATTTGGTACCGTTAAACACTTCTGTCTTTCGCAAGGCTGCCTTCGTCTCTTCTGGAAGTGTGTTGAACTCCCTGCATTTGTCAGAACAACACCTCTGGTAAGCTTCTGCACAGGATGGGCATTGGATGAACAAAAGATGGCAGGCATCATTGGCACAATTGGTATGGGTATCGCAAGGTTGACCACACTGATGGCATGAAGCGATGGTTTCGGGGGAGATTTTTTCACCCAGCCGTTCGTCAAACACAAAGTTTTTTCCAATAAACTTGTTTTCAATGCCCAGCTCTTTTGCCCTTCTGGCGTATTCGATAATGCCACCTTCCACCTGATACACCTGGGTAAAGCCTTTGTGTTTATAGTATGCGCTGGCTTTCTCGCATCGAATGCCACCGGTACAATACATGATGATGGCTTTGTCTTTTTTGTCTTCCAGCAGCGTTTCAACGTAAGGTAGTGCTTCCCGGAACGTGGTGACATCCGGCAAAATGGCATTCCTAAAATGGCCTACTTCACTCTCATAGTGATTGCGCATGTCCACGATGATGGTTTCCGAATCATCTGCCAAGCGGTTGAAGTCTTCCGCCTTAAGGTGAATGCCTTTGTTGGTGACATCAAATGTCTTGTCATCCAGTCCATCTGCAACAATCTTATCCCTAACCTTGATGATGAGTTTGATAAAGGACTTACCATCATCCTCAATGGCATAATTATGCCGGATATCTTCGAGGAAAGTGATCGAATCCATCGCTGCCTGAAATTGATCCATCTGGTGGGTCGGCACGGAAACTTGTCCATTGACACCTTCGAAAGATACATAAATCCTACCCAAAACGCCAATCTCTGACAAGAGGGAGTAAAAGTGGTCTCTGAACAATGTAGGATTTCCGAGATGGTAATACTGGTAAAACGACAATGTAGTGCGGGGAGTGTCGTCCTGAAGCAATTGTTGCTTCAGCACGTGCCTGTTGATTTTATTGTACAATGCTCTCATGGTAAGATAATCTCGCTTTTGCAGGAAACGAAGCCTTACTTATAAAAAATGCAAAAATACGTATAATTCTTGATTGTATGAATGATGCTGGTCATCAGACGCCGGTAGGAAAAGTATCTGTACCAGTTTACACAGGCCTGTATTGCTTGCCGCCGGCCAGTGAACGGGCTACCAGTTTGTCAGCCCATCTATCCGGAAGCCACTTGGAAAGCAACGTGAACATGAATTTTTTGCGGTGAACGAGGTACCTGGTTTTGGGCTTTTGTGTACCAAGAATCTGAACGATGAGTTGGCTTATGACTGCTACTTCATACCCTGACTTTTCTGAATTTTCAATCATCGTATCCGCAGATGAAAGTAAGTGACCATAGGGCGTATCTGCAAACCGGGACAGTGTGCCTTTGTTTTTGCGCCATATTTCTGTTTTTACCGGGCCGGGTTCAATGGCTGTGACGCGAATACCAACGGGGGTGAGCTCGCGGCGATACACATCCGTCATTGATTCCAGGGCGTGTTTGGAAATACAGTATGCCCCATTGAACGGAGCATTAAACAGGCCTGATACCGAGCTGATATTGATGATGTACCCCGGCTGGTACACTTTGCTTGTCCCAAGGTAGGGAAGGAGTGCATTGGTGATGCGCCGAACGGCAAGCACGTTGATTTCAATTTGCAGATGAAATTCCTCATCTGTGATGTATTGTAACGGACCGGGAATCGCTACTCCTGCGTTGTTGATCAATGCATGAAGGCCATGCGTGTCCAGTATTGGGGAAATTTGTTTGATTGCCGCGTTTGTAGCCTCCTGGTCACAAACATCAAAAACCAGTATTCTGACCCGGTCACCATAGGTATCCAGCAGTTTGTCTGCATCTTCCTGCCGCCGCACTGTTCCAATGACCAGGTAACCCTGACTTACGAGTAACCGAAGTGCATCCTTGCCTATGCCAGAAGAAACGCCGGTGATAAAAATTGTCTTCATGTTCAGATATTTCGTGAAGTATATCATAAAGGAATGATTTTTCTGCCGCATTGTTTTCAATCAGGTATTTTTTAGACTGACATAATGTGCCGATGAATGGGTATATTTGTCGCATTAGTCTGGCTGTTTCCGGCTGACCATCCGGGTAATGGATGTTAATTTTTTACTGTTAAAAAAATTGTATGCAAATGGCAGTTCGTTTCTGGATATCACTTTTACTGTTTTTTCTGATGGTGGGTATGCGGCCACTGCATGGCCAGGATGTTCCTGCATTGCTGTCGTTGACTGAGCGTGAACGGTCTCTGTGGGTTGACAGCATGCTGGCGTTGCGCCTGGACTCCCTTTTGCCTTCATTGATGGAAAGGGAAGGCATAGATATGTGGCTGATGACTTCCCGTGAGTACAATGAAGACCCTGTGTTGAAGACCATGTTGCCATCGGAATGGTTATCAGCCAGACGGAGGACAATTCTCGTGTTTTATTACCCGGGAAAGGGGGGCAGCCTGCAAAAAATTGCCATCGCCCGGTACAATGTAGGTCGCTTGTTGAAAGGGGAATGGAACATCGATGTCTATCCGGATCAGTGGCAGGCACTCACAGAACTCGTAAAACGTCTGAACCCGAAAAAGATCGGCGTAAACGTCTCTGAACATACCGGACTGGCAGACGGTCTCGTCAGTACTGAGCGTTCATTATTGGAGGATGCACTGCCTCCGGAATTTCGCCAGCGAATCGTTTCTGCAGAAAAACTGGCCATCGGATGGCTGGAGACGCGCAGCTTGATGGAACTCAAGTTGTACGGGCCAGTTTGTGCGCTGAGCAGGCAGATCATCTTCGATGGGTTCAGTGAGTCATGGATCAAGCCTGGCGTGACGACGACAGACGACATTGTCTGGAGGCTCAGGCAGCTGGTGAGGGAAAACGGCCTCACCACCTGGTTTCATCCATCTGTGTCGGTTCAGCGGGCAGACCATACCCGCTTTGACCATCTCCGCAGTTTCTCAGGCAGGCCCCGGGATGAGGTGATTCGTTATGGAGATCTGCTGCATGTCGATTTTGGCATTGTGTACAACCGATTACATACAGACCAGCAACAACATTTTTATGTGTACCGACAGGGGGAAGATACGATTCCCTTTGGTCTGGCTGAAGCGTTCCGGAAAGCAGGTCGGGTCCAGGATTTGCTGACTGCGCGCTTTCAGACAGGGTCGTCAGGAAACGGCATGTTGTTGTCTGCTTTACAGGATGCCCGGGCTGAAGGCATCGAAGCTTCTGTATACAGCCATCCTATCGGATTTCACGGCCATGCTGCCGGCCCGACCATCGGCTTATGGGACCAGCAAGGGGGAGTTGCCGGAGCAGGAGACTACAAGGTGTATGCCAATACTGCGTATTCCATCGAATTGAATGCGGCCAGTGAGGTACCTGAGTGGGGTAAGGTTATCCGTATCATGCTCGAAGAAGATGGCTATTTTGATGGTCGTTTGTTTCATTATTTTGACGGAAGGCAGGAGAAAATCTACGGCTTACGCCTTGTGGAATGACGTCACAGAAAATCAACGTCTATGGCGTACTGATCATGCATCAGCAATTCGATTCCTTTTTGCATATCAAAGCCTTCAAATATTGCTTTGTGAAGCACCTGGACAATTGGCAATACCAGCTTTTCCTGCCGGGCCAGCTGGTGAATGATTTGCAGTGTACGAACGCCTTCGACCACTTCGGTGGATGTAGCCATGATATGATCAAATGATTCGCCACTGGCAAACCGTTTGCCAAAGGTATAATTTCGGCTGTCTTCGCTGGTGCAGGTAGCAATGAGGTCGCCAATGCCTGCCACACCCAGATAGGCAGCACCACTGGTCCCCAGCGCACTGCCAAAGGCAATCATCTCTCTCAAACCCCGGGTGATCAGCAGGGACTGCATGTTTTTTCCCATTCCCAGGCCC
>JAUMBK010000248.1:0-1192 GCA_032115795.1 Saprospiraceae bacterium
GCCTGAATGTGATAGACATCTTTTTCCAAAACGGATGTCAGTTGTTGCGCGGCTGTATCCATCTTTTGTGCGATCGACGCTTCTGCCTGTTTCCTCTGAGAAGCAATGAGCGTGTCGGATATGCTTGCCTGGTTGCTCAACAGGTACACCTCCTCTACCGGCTTTCCCTGGGCTGCTTCAGGAACAGCCTTCCCGTTGGAACTCGAAGGATTGCCACACGATGCTGCGCAGGCAGCGAGAATCAAGGCCAAAAATAGACACTTTTTCATGGGGGTACGTTTGAAGATCTGGTGCATTTCATTATCCGAAAAACCATACCTTTGGCTTTCCGTGATACAAAAGTAATGCTTGATAAGTTTTTATTATATATAAATGGGAAAAAATTATTGGATTCACACGACCGGGTTCTGCTCGCCGTGTCCGGAGGCAAGGATTCCATGGCGATGTTGCATTTATTTGAGCAGTCCCCATGGACCATTGCCGTAGGGCACATCAACCATGGATTGCGGGGTGAAGAAGCCAGAAAAGACGCGCATCTGGTTGAAACAGTTTGTCGCAAAGCCAACATCCCTTTTCATATGCTGGAAGTACCTCAGGGAAGTTTTGATGCGGGCAATATGCAATCCATGGCCAGGGACATCAGGTATTCCTGGTTGAAAAGTATGGCAGAGATGCACGGCTACACACGCATTGCCACCGCTCACCATGCTACCGATGCCGTAGAAACGACGTTCATCAATTTGCTCCGGGGCACCGGACTGGCAGGCATGGATGGCATCGCATGCAGCATCGGGCTCGTCATCCGGCCCATGCTTTGTTTTACGGCTGCTGATATTGCCACGTATGTAAGTACCTTCAATATACCCTATAGGGAGGATGCGAGCAATGCCTCAGATACATACCTTAGAAACAGGATTCGTCATCACCTGCTACCCGTTCTCGATGGGCTTTCGCCAAAGGCGCAGCAACAGATCTTCGCTACCAGCAAACATTTGGCAGAAGCAAAAATGGCCCTCGATCAACTCGCAAGGGATTTTTGGTCGCAAGCCACATTTGAAACCCAAGGCATCACAACCATTCAATTGCATCCTTATCGCACACACAGTGCAGGTGCCTTTCTTCTCTGGTGGGCATTGCAGGGATATGGATTCAACCGGGAGCAAACTGATGACATGCTTGCGTCATCCCACAT
>JAUMBK010000248.1:1202-5618 GCA_032115795.1 Saprospiraceae bacterium
CAGAATGGCATTCCAGCTCCCACCTGGCATACATTGTAGGCGAGGCAGTCGAACTATGCAAAAAAGAGTATACGCGACCAAGCTATGCATCCGACTGGTTTACCCCCCCGGTAGGCCTTCAGACTGAAACCCTGCAGGTCAGCCTCGACTGGGTGGACGTTCCTGCCAATCCGGTCGGCAACAACAAAACGATGTACCTTGACGGGGATGCCTTTACCCTGCCGTTGCGCTTGCGCAATTGGCGTGCAGGTGACCATTTTTCTCCGTTGGGAATGCGAGGTCAACGCCAGAAAGTACAGGACTTCCTCACCAACAACAAAGTATCCAAGCGGCAAAAACAAGAAATCCTGGTACTGGAAAGCCAGGAAGGCATCGTCTGCATTCCTGGATTCAGAATGGCAGAATGGGTCAGAATAACAGCAGAAACGAAAAGAGCACTCCGGATTACCTGCGATGGACTGACGTTGCCAATGCAAGCCACGCCATGAGGCCCATGCCTGTTTCAAGAGCCGCTTCATCGATATCAAATGTAGGCGTATGCACGGGTGATGTGATCCCCTTTGCAGGGTTGCCCGTGCCCAGTCTGTAAAAACAAGCGGGAATATGCTGCCCATAAAACGCAAAATCTTCGCCGGTCATCCGAAGAGGCAAGTCTACCACGTTTTCTGTTCCCAGGTAATCATGCATGGCGAGCCTGACCTGGGCTGTCAGTGTTGCATCATTCGCAAGACAAGGATATCCCGACACAATGGTTGTTTCTGATGTACACCGATAGGCATGGCAGGTGTCTGCCACCACCTGTTCGATAAGCAAGTGTGCCTGTCTCCGCCACGTCTCATCCATGGTGCGGAATGTTCCCTCCAGAAAAACCCGTTCGGGTAAGACATTGGTCGCTCCGCCGTCGGACTGAAATTTACCGACACTCAGCACGGTAGGTACTGCCGGGGGGGCCAGGCGTGATGCAACTTGCTGCAAGGCCACTACGGCCTGGCTGGCTGCGAGGATGACATCGTTGCATTCATGGGGCATGGCGCCATGCCCTCCCTTTCCTTTGATCTGGATGTAGATTTCGTCCGTCGACGCCATGTACAATCCCGGCCGAATCCCTACTTTTCCTGCGTCAAGGGAGGGATAGACATGCTGTGCGAGGATGGCGGCGGGCGCAGGATTGGTCAGCACCCCTTGGTGAATCATGACGCTGGCACCTCCGGGAAGTTTTTCTTCCCCAGGTTGAAACAGCAAACGCACATTGACCAGCAAATCCTCCCTGAGGCTATTCAAAATCAGTGCTGCACCCAGCAAACAGGCCGTGTGTACGTCATGTCCGCAGGCATGCATGATGCCATCTCTGGCCGAGCAATACGGCTTGTCCGATTGTTCCTGGATAGGCAAGGCATCCATGTCGCCCCGCAAGGCAATCCAGGTATTGCCCTTACCGTGTATTTCGGCAACAATGCCATGGCCTGCCCACCCGGTGGTAAAGGGAATTTTTGCCTCGGTGAGGACCTTCGAAAGGTAGGCCGACGTTTCTTTTTCTTCAAACGAAAGTTCGGGGAAACGATGCAAGTGCCTCCGCACATCCGTAATGTAGGGAAGATACTGGGCTGCCTTTTGCCGGATGTGGTGCAGGAAAGAATCTGGTGACATGATATAACCGGAGTTGTCATGCAAATGTATCAAAAATGCGCCAATATTGGGGCATCAGTGCAGATTGTTGGCCAATCTGTGCAGGTTGCGAAACAGCAGCACCATGTCATGAAAGGGATGGTAGTCTTTGGCATAACTGATATTGGCGTTTCGAGCGTAGCCTGGCAGGACATGGAGGACTTGTTTTGCCGAAGGCACCTTGATTACTGACGGAGGCAGCGCGGGAAGAAAGCCATAATCATTGTGGTTACCTCCATAGCCTACCCAGGTTGCCCTTCCGCACAAGACAAGAAGCCAGTTTTTCAATAACCGGCTTTTCATACCGACCCAAACAAACAGCAAAGGCAACATAGGTAGAGCAAGAACAGAAAAAGCAATGTCGGTCAACCGTTTGTAGCGCAAGGCCAGTGGGGCACTCAGCTTGTAGCGAACCTCCAGTCCATACCATTCCCCTTGCTGGCTCCTGGCGGGACTTCCAATGATGCCCAACCTGTCATCACCGCCAATCCGGAATACCAAACCGGCATCCAGCCTTGTCATCGATTCCATAATATTTCGGAGTGATATATTTTCTGAGCTGTAAACGACTTCCGTTATTCCCAGTGTTTTGACCATGGGAGGAAGATGGTCGAGAGAATTATGGTACCAGGTCTCCTGGTTGCCGGCATCCGGAGAGATGAAATACATATTTTCCGGTTCCACGCCTGACTGCGCGAGAATAGAGGCCAGTTTTTCCCCTTGTGGGCGGTAGGCCACCACTGCCACGACGCGTTTGCCGGAGGCAGAAGCCGGATTGTCTGACAGGAATGAACGCACAAATGACAAGCAGGTAGTGATTGCCCAGGCCGCCAGCGTACCTAACAGGATGATTGCCCGGCTACTGCGAAGGCCTTCCGGCAGCAAAGAATATCCAAGCAGAATGACTACAGTCCCGGCTAACAGAAAGCCAGACCGGGTGAACAGGGACGGCTTTTCTGCGTAGTTGCCTGAAAGCCAGAGAAAGAAAATCCAGATTGCGGTGTAGGAGGTAAAAAGGATTGCATGGGGTGCCTCCTGATAATAGGCTGCGTTTTGAAAATGGAAGTTGGCCCACCCAGCCGTCACAGCGTGCAGTCCCAGCATAATGCACACCGCGTCCAGGACTGGAGCAAGCCATTTTACAGTTAGTCGGCTGACAGCACTCATGGCGGCCCGTACTGTCACGGCAATGTTGATCAGCCCTGCCAGGTAAGACACATTGCCTTTGCTGTAGTGTTTTCGGACGTAGGTGTGCATGGCCCCGTAAAACGTGCGCACATAACTTAGAGAGCTCTTTTTCGTGCTCTCTCCCTTGTAATGAATGATGGTTGTCTGGGGAACATACCAGATATCGTAACCTGCCTGTGAAATGCGGTAGGAAAGATCGATATCCTCCCCATACATAAAGAAATCCTCATCGAGCAGGCCCACTTTTTGCAATGCTTCCTGACGAATAAACATAAATGCGCCGCAGAGGACATCAATTTTTGCCTCTTCCCAATCGGGCAGATAGCCCAGGTTGTAGCCACTAAACCACCGGGATTGAGGAAAAAGTTCTGACAGAAAAAACAGCTTGCAAAACGAATTCCACAAACCGGGGAGCTGGCGCTTTGACTCAGGCAAAAAATTGCCTGACCCGTCGATCATACGCACACCGATAGCGCCAGCAAGGGGGTGGTCCTTCATGAATTGCCACACGGTTTGCAACGTGTCTTCGCTGAGCAGGGTATCGGGGTTAAGGAGCAACACAAACGGGGCGTCAATTTGGCGCAGTGCCTGGTTGTTGGCGGAGGAAAAGCCTTTGTTGTCGGTATTGGCTATCAGATGGACTTCGGGAAAACTGTTGCTTACCAGCGTAGCGGATCCATCAACAGACGCATTGTCGACAACCCAGACCTCCACAGTGATGCCTTCGGTGTCTGCTTGTCGGATGGACTGTAGGCAAGGCGCCAGAAAATGCCGCACATTATAGCTGACGATGACAATGGCAATGTCGGCTGCAGCCATTTCAGCTCTGCACTTGGTAAGGGATGCGCGAAACAATGGACCTGCCCAGCGTAAGCTCGTCGGCATACTCCAGGTCACCGCCAAACGAGACACCCCGGGCGATGATGCTTACCCTGACACCTGTCTCCTTCAGGAGTTTGGATATATAATAAATGGTTGTCTCTCCCTCAATGGTGGGGCTGACAGCCATGATAACCTCTGCCGTGCCTTCACTTTTTACCCTTGCAACCAACGAATCAATATGCAGGTCTGCCGGACCGATGCCTTCAAGTGGGGAAATTACGCCGCCCAGGACATGGTATTTGCCTTTAAACTGGTTTGTATCTTCAATGGCCATGACATCCCTTGCTGTTTCTACGACACAAATCACTTCCTTGGAACGGGTGACAGACAAACAGATATCACACGTATCTGCATCAGAAATATTGCAGCAAATAGCGCAGGTGCGGATGTCGGTGGCAAGTTTAGTAAGCGCTTGGGCAATCTTGCGGTGCTTGTCGGTCGTATCCTGAACAAGGTGCAAGGCAAGCCGCAATGCAGACTTTCTGCCCACACCAGGCAAGGAGGATAAAGCCTGAACAGCTTCTTCGAGAATTTTAGAAGAAAAATGCATCCAACAAAAGTAATATATATAAAATAATTATATGCAAGTTGGGCGAGATTTTTGATCAATCCATGCCCTGACGCTCCATTATGGCGAATTCGATCCTTCCATAGCGGATACAAACCAGCGGAGTGAAAAAC
>JAUMBK010000249.1:0-2319 GCA_032115795.1 Saprospiraceae bacterium
TGGGAAACTGTTTTTCGGAACATGGGATGGTCTTCTTGAAATTGATCCGCAGCAACTCATTCGCAATTTGCCAAATTCACAAATAGAGTTGTCTGATGTACTGGTGAATGGCAAGGAAATCGAAAACCCCGGAGATGTATTTTATACCGGCAAGGATGGACAACTGATCATCAGATTATCCCATCTCCAAAATAATATTTTGATGCGGTTTTGCTCTCCTGGTAGTCAGGCAGGTGGTGGAATGACCTTTGAATTCAGAATTCCTGAATATTCGGACAATTGGGTTCCTGCAGATGCGCAAGGAGCCATTCTCTTAAACGGTTTGTCTCCTGGCACCTACACCATTGAAGTGAGAAGAGCGGAAGGAATCACAAGCGAAACGCCTGCCAACCATTTGAAAATAACAATGGAAATCCAGTCTCCCTGGTACTTTTCGATTCCGGCAAGGATCATCTACACGCTACTGCTTTTTGCATTACTTCTTTATTATTTCAGAATAAAAAAGAGGGAAGTCGAGGAAAAATATGCCGCAGAGCTTCAGGCAAATGAAGTTCAGCGATTACAATCCATGGACCAGTTTCGGAAGCGATTTACTGCCTACCTTGCGCACGAATTTAGGACACCACTCACCATCATCATAGGGCTGGTTGAATTGATGAAACAAAATATCAGCCATAATCCCCCTGAGGAATACCTGGATTCTATACAAAAAGAAGGGAATGAAATGCTGGATCTCGTGGGGGAAATGATGGACATCATGAAACTGGAGGAAGGCAAATTACACATCCATAGTGAGTATAATGAATTAGGCGCATTCCTCAAAACATCTGTCTCAGGATTTATAAAACTGGCACGCCTGCAACAAGTAAGCCTGATACTTACATTACCAGAAGAACCCATAGACCTGCATTTGGATACTTTGCGTACCAAGTATATTCTCAACAATCTTATTTCCAATGCACTCAGGCACACTCCCAAGGGAGGAACCATAAAAATTGAGGCCCGGACCACAGAAGCCCATTTCATAGAAATCAAGATAACGGACACCGGAACAGGTATTCCAGAAGACAAACTTCCTTTTATATTCGACAGATACTATCAGGTAGAGTCCCAGGAATCAAACAACCGCAACTTTGGCATAGGTTTAACATTCGTCAAAGAAATGGTAGAAACACTGGGTGGTGTCATTAAAGCCGAAAGTATGCCAGGTAAAGGCACGGCATTCAGCTTTACCATACCCTTCGATTCGTTGTCAGATGGCTTTTCAAATGAAGAGAATAAAGATGAGGTGATTGTTTTTCCAGCTTCAGCCACGGATTTTGAAGAAAACATCACAAGGACAAATAAACCACTACTCCTCATTTGTGAAGACAACCCAACTATTTTGTCCTACCTGGAAATATTCCTGAAATCAGGCTTTGATATAATCAAGGCACCAAATGGTGACAGTGGGCTGAAATTGGCCATTGAATGCTTACCTGATCTCATACTGACTGATATTACGATGCCCGTCATGGATGGTATCGCGATGACAAAACTTGTAAAGGAGCATGCCTTAACCAGCCATATTCCTGTCATCATGCTTACCGGCAAGACGGACATAGATGATAAAATTGAGGGCAAAGAAAGTGGGGCTGATGCGTATATCGGAAAGCCATTCCACTACCGGGAACTTTTGCTTACACTGGAGAATCAATATAATATGATGCAAAAGTGGAAGGAAAAATATACTAACGAAGTGGACAATTTGATTGCCCATTATTCAGGCTCAAATGCAGAAATAAAAGAAGGAAGCAGGATAAATACTGCATCGGAAGGGTTGGGTTCACAGTTATTTTTAGCAAATATGATGGAGGTTTTTGAAAACAACTACCAAATAGAGTCATTTGGTCCCGTTCAACTGTGCAAGGCTTTATTGATCAGCAGAACGCAACTCTATAGAAAAATCGCTGCCATCACTGATGAAAGTCCGATGGAAATGCTTCGTAATTTCAGATTGAAAAAGGCCGCCGAAATGTTGCTTACGCAACCGGAATTGAGTATTCAGGAAGTTTTCTCAAAAGTGGGATTTAAAGAGCGAACCTATTTTAATGCCATTTTTCAAAAGAAATACAATATGTCTCCGTCTGAGTGGAGGAAGAAAGCGGAATGAGGGGAGATGAGTTGGGGGAGGAGAGTTGGGGGGGGAGAGTTGGGGGGTGGGTGTTGGGAGTTTACACGGTACATGGGCCCGAAAAAGGTTGCTGTCTCCAGAGTCTCAATTCCAAATTGAAAATTGTCTGAATCAGAATTTTCAGGATTGAAGAATTTCCAGGATTA
>JAUMBK010000249.1:2329-5626 GCA_032115795.1 Saprospiraceae bacterium
TATTTTAATTCAAAATTCCAGATTTATCTATTCCGGATTATTGTTGTCAGAATCAGGATTTTCAGGATTTGAGGAATGATAGGATTGCTGTCGCTGGGGAATTAGGTTTCGGAGGAAAGAGACCATAAATTCCTGATTCTCCGTTCCAAATTCATTTTCCCCTTACCTTTGCAAAAAACTATACAATATGAATAAAAACACACCCACCCCGCATGATGCGTTTGCCTGAGAATTGCTTAGTCACAAAAGTGCTGCCATCGCCTTCCTTAGGAAAACATTGCCACCTGAAATCATACGTTTACTGAACTTTAAGCATATGACCTACGCTGACACCAGCTACACATCTAGGGATTTGCGACGCTGGGTCAGCGACCTTGTGCTCTCCGTTCCCCTGCGCGGACATGCAGATCCGATCGAAATAGCCATCCTCATTGAGCACAAATCCCATCGAAGCAGGCTCCTCCCTTTCCAGCTCTTAACTTATGTGGCGACAGGCTATCGGCGCCAGATAAAGCAACGCAAGAAGGTGAGCGTCATCATCCCCGTCGTGTATTTCCATGGAAAACATCCCTGGCAATTGCCTCAGCTGACTGATTACTTCCCAGGGTTACCTGAGATTTTCCTGCCATACATCCCTGTGATGGCGGCCGAGATGTTGAGCCTGGCAGAGATGTCCGATGCTGAAATCAATGGCATAACAAATGGCATGTTGCGTGCCGCGCTATTGGTGCAGAAAAACCTCAATCAAAACATCATTGCCATTGAAGAACTCGCAAAGGTGATTAACACTTTGTCTAAACACACTGAAAGGAACTTTTCCCATCAGCTTTTTGTTTATATCTTTTATGCTGGTAATTTCAATCCGGAAGAATTGACTACATTTACAAACCTAATCGCACCCGATATGAGAACAAAAAACGCATCGTTCATTGACCTGGCATTAGAAAAAATGCAGGAAAACGCCATGAAGAGAGAAAGAAGGGAAGGAATCCTCGAAGGCGAATCGAAAGGCCGGGAAAAATCCAGAATTGAATTTGCCAAAAGACTGCTTCAGAGAAACTTGCCAATCGATGATATCGCCGATCTGACCGGTCTGCCAGAAGAGCAAGTCCGAAACATCTCCGCTGAAATGTAAAATAGGTGTTACCTGCAGGTATTTTGTCTTTGTGGTGTTACAGCGATTCCACATTGAAAATTGTCTGAATCAGAATTTTCAGGATTGAAGAATTTCCAGGATTTTGTTCAACGCTCAAGCCCTGGAAGGGCGATATACCATAGCGTGGGGTGAAGCCCCTCGCAAAAGATTGTCCGAATTAGGATTTCTATGATTTTATGATGTTTTAGATTTTTCAAAGCCCTGGAACGGCGCCATTTTCCTTAGCGAGAGGGTGAAGCCCCTCGCCTCGCATCATGGCAATGCAATCATTCTCAATTCCAGATTCTCAATTCCAGGTTAAAATCCCCAATACTACTAAAACGCAGCAATAGTATAAAATAAAAAGGCCCTATACCATTTCGATACAGGGCCCACCGTATATTTCTATTTGTCAATTAATTTCCGCCTTCCAACGCAGCAATCTTCTTTTTATATTCGTTTGACTTGTTTAAATCATTTGTACGAGCGTAGATTTCCTTGAGTGCGATCATCGTATTGACATCACTGGGATTTAACGTCTCAGCCTGTTGAAAATAAGGTAAGGCATCTTTAAAATACCCGTCCATTTCGGCTTTCAGCGCACCGTACTTCTTGGTTCCCGCGGAGGAATAATCATTTCCCAGAGCATTGAGCTGTGTGGTCATACTGGCTGCTTTATTATAATATAAGGCACCCTGGCTGTAAACCGCATCAAAGTTTTTTGGGTCGATGGCCAATGACTGCTTAAAATATTCAAAGGCAAGACCAAAATATTCATCCGCTTTGGCGGTGTTTCCCGCTCCTCTTTCCTGTTGGTTAAGCTGGTCGTATACGTTGCCCAGGGTGGTGTACACTGTTACATTGTTTGGCTCTTTGGCGATGGCATCTTTCAGCTTGGTTGTCAATACATCCAACTTGCCTTCCTTCAGGTAGTAATTGATTTCCGCAAACAGAAGGCTGTTGTCATCGGGATTGGCTTTTCTTCCTTCCTCCAAATAACGCATTGCTTTGTCGATTTCCTTATTTTCTGAAGCCTGATTGAAAAGCGCCTCGTATACGATAGGCTCAGCCTTGCCTGACTTGTATAATTCTTCAAACAAAGGCATGGACTCTTTTTTGAACTCACCAAAGTACCCGGAAACTGCAGTATAGAAAATGTGATCCTGTTTTGTAGGCACATCATCAAGACGGCTATCCTGGATGTTTTCTTTCAAGATTTTATTTGCGGTCAAGCCGGCATTGAAATTTTTAAAGGCACCATTGTAATCCTGTGTCTGAAACATCGTGATGCCAATGTTGCTGGTATAATCTTCATTCTCGCGAATGCCCGCCAACGCGTCTTTTGTCTGAGACTTTTTGATGGCCAGTGTCATCGCTTTCTGAAACGCTTCGAGGGCGATCATTCCCGCATCAGGCGTGGCAAGCTCATACGCAGGGTCGACAATTTTCCGGCTCATTTCACCCTTGGCGATTTCATTGTAAATCTGTCCTTTGGTCACCCATGCTTCCGGATCTGCCTTCGCTACTTCGTCTGCAAAAACGCCATCAAGGATGCCAAAAGCGGCAGAGAGATCTGCCTTGTTGGTTACGGGATCCAGGTAATATTTTGCCAACGTCTTATTGGCGTTTTTCAATTGCTTTTTATACTCCTGGGCTGAGGCAGACGTCATCAATAGGACTGAAACTGCCAAAATAGAAAAAATGTGTTTCATTTTGAATTGATTAATGTGTGAATAATTCCCTGCGCTTCCTAACAGATTCATAAAAATACATTGCTATATCAACGCATTTTGCGAGGCAAATGTCATTAAAATTCTATTAAATCCAAGCATGATTTGGTTAACCATACGTTAACGATTACTCCTCTTCTTCGGATTTTTCATCTCTCTGAATGACGGTGACATCACCAATCGTCTCATTGTCCTGGATCCGGATCACCTTCACACCCTGCGTTGCCCTACCCATCAGCCTGATATCAGACACCGGTGTCCGGATGATAATACCATCGGCAGTGGTAATCATGAGATCGTCAAATTCACTCACCCATTTTATTGCGATCAGGTTCCCCGTCTTTTCGGTAATGTTGATGGTTTTTACGCCTTTTCCACCCCGGTTGGTGATTCTGTAATCTTCCAGTGGTGACCGCTTGCCATTTCCTTTCT
>JAUMBK010000250.1:0-2152 GCA_032115795.1 Saprospiraceae bacterium
CAGAAGTTGTAGAAGGTGTACGAACGTTGAAAATCATCAATCAACTGGCCAAGCATGAAAAGCTAAATCTCCCCATTGTGCAGGTTTTGCACAAAGTCGTCTACGAAAATTATGATAAAACACGTGCCCTTGATTTCCTGATGCACGAAAGCAAGGCGCCTGATGTGGATTTTATTTAATGCAGAAAAAAAGATTACGATTGAAACCCTTTACGTTCGAGTTCTAAATTGGGAGCAATAATGATAAAAAGGTTATATTTTTATAACTGTAACCTTTTTTATTTGCAAAATAATTAACCTTAATATTTTTAAAATGGAAATTTTTAGAGACCTTTTGGCACAAAATATTCTTTCTTGTAGTTTTTCATTGAATTTGGTAAACAACGAGAATGTTTCGAAATCTTTAAATCAAAATACTTCTTCTGTTGGGTTCATTTATAGGCATATAGGAGAGACAATGCTTATGTTTGGTTATTTCTTTGGTAAACCAAGTGAGGTTCAAAATACTACACTAGGGAAGCAAGATGAGGGACAGGGAAATGATTTTGAAGAAAGCAAAAAGTTAATTGACGACGGATTTAAAATGTTAGAAGAGATTATAGAAACAACTCCTTCTACGGGGTGGTCAGATATCGTAGATACACCATTTTTTGGACCAGTTTCAAAAGCTAGGCTGTTTTCCCATATTCTATATCATAATTCATATCATTCTGGTCAAATTGCCCTTACGATAAAAAGAGGAGTTTAAATTATGTTAGATATAAAGTTCTTAATAGTCACAATCTCATCATTGTAGTTGCATCTGTCGTCGAAAGAGGGAGCGCTTACAAATATAAAAACGATAAGTTTTCTAAATACTATTGTAATCAAAACAAACTACATTATAAGCGATATGCCCTGATCCAATACTTCTTTGCGCTACTTCTAATTCGGCAAGTATTTATCTAAATATGCTCTAAATTCATCACTTTGCTTCCGTTCAATTAAATGCAAAAGCTCATGGATATGGAGGACTGATCTAAACTGTGGAAGTCGGAAATAGGGCATCTTGTGCCGTGACGAAACGTAAATATCTTTAAATTATTGTCCAAAGACCAAAAAACAGATACTCGGCAAAAAAGAACACCCAAAACAGCTTGTAAAAGCGTACAATGGAGGTATGGTTCTCGGTTTTAGTTTGAAGGATCAGGCCTGTGAATAGCAGGAAAGCCAAAGCATGAACCCAGGTTAAAAACCATTCATTCGCTATGACTGCCCAGATGATCACGTAAATGTAGGCTACTCCAATAAGTGTACTGCCCGTTCGGAATACGACCGTTGTATTGTACAGGACCGCCAGAGTTTTGTATTTAAATTGCTGGTCGCCGGTAGTATCGGGCAGATCCTTAAACCATGCGATGGCTACACTGAATGCTACTACAAAGCTGGTAAGTATCCAGACAGGCGTGGTAATTTCGGTAAATTGTCCTGTTTGCATGTATTTAAAATGCAGAAACATACCTATATTAACCAGTAATCCTCGCACGGCGGTAATGGCCAATGCAGCAGGCAGGTGATGCCGTTTAAGCTGCACGGGTGGCGCGGAATACAGATAACCAATCAGATTGATGACGGTGATAAGTAAACCCAAAACGGGTGACAACATCCAGGATGTAACCAGTGAAATGATCAGGCCTGTAATGATGATGATTATTCCTCGAGAATCTGTAAGGGCGCCGCTGGCAAGGGGCAGATAGGGCTTGTTGATTTTGTCGAGATCCTTGTCAATCAGCTGATTTAAACCCACGATAAAAACATTGCAACTGATACCAGCCACAAGGGTAATCACCAGCCAGTCCAAGTGCCTGCTTATTTCCTCTTTGTCCATACTCATCAGGTAGAGCGTACAGATGCTCACCAATGAACCAATAATGGTGTGGGGTCTGGAAAAATCCCATAAAATTTTTAATCGTCTTATCATGTCAGTAGAGGCTTCTGATGCTTGTTACAAAAACGGGAAAATAAAATGAGCGCTTCACAACAACCCGGCCTTCCTTAATTTCATTTGCAAATATTGTGCGCAGCTTTTGGTCGTTGGTGGCTCTGAAAACAGAGATAATGCCATCGATAAGTACCGTCAGTATATTAATGGGTATCAGGTAGGTCAGCACGAT
>JAUMBK010000250.1:2162-4943 GCA_032115795.1 Saprospiraceae bacterium
AGATAACGCTGATCAGCGAAAGCAGGCCGGGTTCGAGGATTTCGGCAAACAAAAACCTTGCTTTTTGGTGCAACATCCTCTGTATAATCTGCTTTTTTTGCAAATCGGTAAAGTGGTGGAATGCATTAAACATGGTGTAAACGCTGTTAGGGTCGGGCTCAAGCGTCAGGACATTACACACGTCAGACTGATATGTGCCGCTCAGAAGATGTTTCGGAGGCTGTGGGTACAGGTCTGTACAGGTAAGTTGTATATCAGGATCCCGCAATGAGCGGATCAGGCATATAGCCGGCAAACCACTGCCGCTGCACAGATCTGTAACAACCTTACGAACGTTAGTTAGGATGCGCAAATCACCGGCCAGACAGCTGTAGACCTTCATCCGGCAGGCAATTTCCCCGATTATTTCGACCTGGAATCTTCTTAAAACAGGCGGAAACCATGCATAATCTTCCAATTCTTTAATTACCATTGTATATTGTGGTTCATTTGGCAGCATGAATATACAGTTCTCTGGTGATTATTGGGTATGTCTGATCGCATTTTGCGCTATTGCCTGTATGGTCCTATTTGTGCAGACAGGTATCAGCAAAGGTTGGTTCAATATGTTTTCGGGCCGTAAGATCCTTCATGCCTCGGCCATTGGCATTTGTGCGGCAGTCATCCATCTGGTATCCGACAGGAGCCTTTTGTCAGCAGCCTTCCTGGTTTCCTTCGCTGTACTATTTTTCGTTGCGCACAGGCAACTGCTTTTCAGAGGAGAAAGGGTGAGTTATGGTATTGCTTTTTTCACGCTCGCATTTGCTGTGCAATTGATGCTTGATTTTCCTTCGGAGGCCATTGTTTATGGGGCGGTGGTTTTGGCTTTGTGCGATCCTGCTGCAGGTATTGCAGGAAATTATTTTGGCAGGATGCGGCATTTGTTTTTGTTTGAGGAAAAAACGTGGGCAGGTTTTCTGGGCTTTTATGTGAGTTGCCTTGCAGTTTCAGCTGCTTTTACGAGCTGGCATATCGGGATATTTTTACTTGCGCTTATTCCGGCTATAGCAGAATTGTATTCCTGGAGAGGCAGTGATAACGTTACTGTACCAATCATGGCAGCGCTCTGGTTTATGTTTATGGAAAAAATGACATGGCCTTCTGATACCATATATTGGGTATTACTTATAATCTTTATTTCTGTACTTATACTGAGAAAGCGCTGGTTGACGCGTGAGGCAATGCCCGCAGCGTGGCTTCTGGCGGCCGTTTTATTTCAGGGCGGTTCGTGGCGATGGCTGGTGGTTATGGCCATATTCTTTGCGATCGGCAGCATTTCTTCCAAACTGGTGCCTTTGACTGGAGATGCGGGAGGAAGGAATGCCCGACAGGTATTGGCCAACGGAGGTGTAGGAGCCCTTTGCGCACTGGGATTTTTTATCATGCCGGATGAATCCTGGGTCATCGCATTTCTTTCGTCCGTAGCCATTAGCATGTCGGATACCCTGAGCAGCGACCTGGGCATCCTGGCCGGTCAGCAACCGGTCGACATTATTCGGAGAACGCCCGTTACAAAGGGCATGTCGGGAGGCGTTACTTTTTATGGAACCGCTGCAGGATTAACAGGTGCCCTGATTATTGCGCTGACTGGTTGTGTTTTATTTTCGCTCACTGTAGCGCAAACCCTCCTTGTGGCAGGTATAGGTTTTGGTGGCATGCTGGCCGACAGCATCTTTGGTAGTATTTTTCAGGCAAAATATGCAGATGCATCAGGCCTTTTGTCAGAAAAGGCAGGGGAAGGCAGGAGGCTCATTAAGGGAAAATCATATATCACGAATGATGCCGTCAATCTTATGGCTAATGCTGGCGGAACGCTACTTGCTCTTGGTATTATGCTATTGATAACAAAAACCTAGTACATGGGTTATGGCTTACATTTCTAAAAAATGAAAGCGACATGAGTAAAAAAATCATTTGCATACAAACCACAATGATTATTTTGCTCATCAAAGATTCCATTTGGCCTTAAAAACTAATCACACGGAGTGTGATGAATTAAAAAATAAACAAATGAAATTTAATTCATTTCGAAGATTACTCAAGTTTACATCATAAATATATTGCTAATATCCCGGCTTATATTATATTTTATTTTAACATGTGTTTCACTAGTGCAAAGTCAGACAACCATTGCGCGGTCGTTGTCACATAAGGGATTTAAAAGGAAATATAGGTTGCATGTGCCCCCTCGTTTATGATACAGGTGTCTCTACCATTTGTTTTCAATTATCACTGATTTACATCAAATGGTAGACAGCAGGAATTAATGTCCGAAATGAACGCTGTTTCAGGCACTGCGCGTTTTCTGGTTTGTTATCCCGAAGGCATCAATGCGTCATGTGGTATGTTGTCTGGGAATTTGGCAGTACAACTTTGCTATGATGTAAAATAAAAAAGTCACCATTTCTGATGACTTTTTCTTTTGTAGCGGGGGCAGGACTCGAACCTACGACCTTCGGGTTATGAGCCCGACGAGCTACCAACTGCTCCACCCCGCGATGTAGTGTAAAATACCTAATGTATTTTTATTGGACTGCAAAGATACACTAAAAAATTAAACTATGCAAGTTTAATTTTTGATTTAATGTATTTTCAGGTCCCAACTTACTTTATAGTGAAATATTGTTGTAATACAACTTTTCAGAAAAATTGGCCCATTGCTGACTCTGCGCCAGAAAAGTACTATATGATTGATAGACTTTTTTATAAAACGGATCCTTATCTACAAGTTCCTCGAGGACT
>JAUMBK010000251.1:0-10536 GCA_032115795.1 Saprospiraceae bacterium
ATCGCCTGGGCAAGCATGATGGGCATCCCTTACATCATGGTGGCCAATAGCATCCCTCCTTCAAAAAATGGCGTATATATGGGCATCGTCAACATGATGATTGTCATACCCATGATCATTCAGACACTGACCTTTGGGGGCATATACAAGCATTATCTGTATAGCAACCCCTCCTATGCACTATATACTGCCGGTGGACTGCTCTTGCTTGCTTCCCTATTTACCTTGCGGGTGAAAAGCGATGAAATTGAGATGGAAGAGGCACTTATTTGTCCATTCCCTCCTGCGGCAGCAACCGGGGAAATAAGTTGTTTTCCCTGTCAACGTCAGCCAATCGCTGTGAGCTGTCGATCTCAATAGATTGAATGTCGTTGATTTTGTCTTCCAGCTCCAAACTATATGTCGGATGCGACCAGGTCCAGTCTGGCGCTACCTTAAACCCTTCAAAAAACCGATCTCCCTTCTTGACACCCCGCATGATGTCCAGTGGAATGGTATACCTGGTGATTTTGCCGTTTTTGTTTTTGACTGTGATATCGAGTGGCATAGGCATTTTCCCTTTGCGGCGAATGATCAGATTCTTTCCATTCATACCTTCCAGTTCGTAATCGATGGTATGGGTAGTGTTGACAAAATATTCTCTGAACCAATCCAGTTCCATTCCGCTTTGTTTTTCCATGACGCGGATGAAGTCATTGGCATTCGGGTGCCGGAATTGCCAGGTGTAAAAATACCGCAGCATGCCCTGATCAAACGCCTGCTCGCCGATGATGTACCTGAGTTGCTCCAGTAAAACTTCCCCTTTCGTGTAGGATGCGACACCATAGGCCGCATTGGTTTGAAAATGATCTGCATGGGTAATCAATGCTTCTTCCGCCCCGCTCAACGCAAAATTAACGTAGCCTTTGACTTCTTCCAGATGGGGGTTTTCTTCGGCAGTTCCAGGCAGCATTTTTTTCAGGATAAGGTAATTCATGACTTCATTGCTGGCATATGATGTAAATCCTTCATCCATCCAGTGATAAAGTGCCTCATTGCTACCCAATACCATCTGGTACCAGCTGTGCATAAGCTCATGAACTGCTACCCCTACCAGGCTGCGCAGGCTTCTTTCCCCTGTAATCAATGTGGCCATCGGATATTCCATACCCCCGTCTCCTCCCTGGATAAAGGCGTACTCTGAAAACGGATATTTGCCGTATTTCTGGTTGATAAAGCGAAATGCCTCTTCCATGATTACCGGCAATTTTTCCCAGTTTTCAGTGGTTTTTTCTCCAGGCTGAAAAAAACATCGGACCACAAGCCCTTCCGCGGTTGTATGAACAATTTGCCTGTAGTCGGGATCGGCAGCCCAAACGAAATCATGCACCCTTTCGGCTTTAAATCGCCAGGTGAGCTTTTCAGGTCTTTTTTCCGGCTCTATCGCAGCGTAGCCGTAGCCCGCTTCCTCTTTGTTTTGTAAAATTCCCGTAGCTGCCACAACATATTTGGAGGGCAAGGTGATGGAAACATCAAAATTGGCCCAAATGCCGTAGAATTCTCTCCCCACATAGGGATTGGCATGCCAGCCCTGCTCGTCATAATTGCAAAGCTTGGGATACCATTGCGCCATGGAATACTCAATTCCCTCCTTATTGAAGCGGCCCGACCGCCTGATTTGAATAGGAACCTGGCCTTCAAATTCCATATCCAGCACCACTTTGCTACCAGGCAACACAGGTTCAGTCAACGACACTTCCAGAATGGTCCCTTCCACCTGATAAGACACTTTATCGCCATTCAGGCGCAGCGAGGAAACATCAAGGTATCCCTGTTCATTCTTCTTCAACTTTACAATGCGGTCCTTCACCCGCGGATCAGGATCGATGATCGTCCTAGAACGCACATCCATGGCACTGTTTGGCTGAAATGCATTAAAATACAAGTGATAAAACAACTGAAACAAGGTGTCTGGACTATTGTTCCATAAGGTGAGCTGTTGCTTTCCCTCAAACTGGTGTTGCTTGATGTGAAAGTCAATGTCCATTTTATAATCTGCAGCCAGTTGCCATCTTTCCTTCTGGCCTGATGCCACCAATGCAATGAGGGAAAGGGCAAAAACAAAGAAACCAATTTTCATATCTCTTCAGTCATTTAAATGAATTATTCTTACTATTCTTATCTATACTTACTTCAGAAGCATTTTCTGGCTGAAAAAAGTGCCTGGAGATACCCATTGGTATTTTCTCCCAGCCCAGAAAATAAAAATGGAAGCCATGACCCAAAACGTGATGACCATAGGCCATGCTTCTGCTTTGCCTGAAAGAAACAGAGCATCCGTTTGCAACACACTGCCCTCATAATTTACAAAAACCGCTCCAAAGAAATTTGTCGCCGTATGCAAGCCAATGGAAAGCTCCAGGCCCTGGTCCTGAATGGCAACGTAGGCCAGAAAAAATCCTGCGCTGACATAGAACAAAAGCATCGGCTGCCAGCCATATTCCTTTATTTCCGGGTTTGCAATGTGCATCAAACCAAACACAATGCTCGACAGAAGTGCCGGAATCCACATCCTCGATGCCAGCACAGCCATGCCCTGCATCATATATCCTCTGAAAAAAAGCTCTTCAAAGCTTGTTTGCAATGGCAATACCACCAGGCTGATCAACAGGAGAACCACAAAAGGGCCGGCATGAAACTGAAAGGTGTAATTTTCACTATCCAGTCCGTACGAAATCAATTCGAGCACCAGATTCGCCAGTAACCAGAACAGAAATCCAGCGCCAATCCGACGATACCTTATCTTCCCTGTCGGATTGATTAAGGATAGAAGGGACCGGTCATGGAGGCGAACTACAACGACAAACAAGCCAATAAGCGCAACAACAAACATGGTCAGCAACAGGAGAAAGCCCACATTGGTGTCAATGCCATAATCTGAAAAAGAAAAATCTGCCATCATGCCCGGGTCATCGACAGGGGCCCCCTTCAACTTCATAACGACGTAAAATGGCAGTTGTCCGGCCGAATAAAAGAGAAATACAAGGAGTATTCCCACTATATATCGCCAGGCGTCGTGCAAGCCATCAGGTGTGCGGGATAAAAACGGCATCATTTTTTTTGTCAAATATAGAGAAAAGAATCTTTATCCAATTTTTTTATCAAAGCAATAGAACGGAAACGAAATGCCATGAAAATAACAATATCCGGCAGCACGCCTGTATCCCAAAGAGTGATACATCGCCAGGGACACGGGATTGAGGCTGAAGGCATCCAGCCTGATGACAGAAACACCTGCCTGCCTGGCACGCTCCTCAGCAAACAACATCATTTGCCTGCCATATCCCCGACCCTGGTATCCCGGATGCACAGCCAGCCGGTGCACGACCATTGGCCTCAGGGCATAGGTATTCCAGCCAACTTTTCTGTATTGGGCATCCTGCATAAAGTCAAGGCTGATCGTCGCCACCAAATCCCGGTTTTCAGACTCCATTACAAAGCAAGACCCTTTCTGTACGTCCGGTCGAATGTGGCTTTCCAGCGGATACGTATAATTCCATTGTCCAATGCCCCTGGCGATCATGGCATTGGTGGCCAGCCTGAACAGATTGGCCAGCGTCGGAATATCGGTGTTGATAGCGGTGCGAATCACTGCAGCATGCATTTGTATTTGAGGGAATACTTGGTTATCTTTGCACAAAGTTACATACATGAAACCCAACCATAACCTGATTCCCATTTTAATTTTTATGCTGCTTGCGGCCATCGCGCGCATCGTACCCCATGTACCCAATTTTACTCCCGTCGAAGGACTAACCTTGTTTGGTGCAGCGTATTTACAACGGAAAACACTGGCAGCCATACTTCCGATTCTGCTTCTCTACCTGACAGACCTGGTCATCAATAACACCGTGATGCGGCCCTATTTTACCAACCAGGTGGGATTTGTCTGGTTTTCAAATTATATGATGTATTCCTGGCTTTCCATGATCTTCATTGCGGTGCTCGGCAGTAAGCTGCTTCAAAAGGTTACATTTAAAAACCTGGTTGCTGCCACGCTGGGTGCGTCGATCCTCTTTTTTGTAATCAGCAACTTTGGTATCTGGCTCCATGCCACCTCCTTCTACACCAAGGATATACAGGGGCTGCTGACATGCTACACAGCTGCATTGCCCTTTTTCAGCACTTCTTTGGTGAGTACAGGTTTGTTTACGGCCATTTTGTTTGGCGGATATGAAGCATTCAGAACCATTGCAGCGGGAAAAACAGCCCCAAAATACTAGTCCTGCAGCCACCCCGCTGGAGGAAGGCAAGGACTTTTATATTGAAGATGGATTTTATGTCTTCACAGCCGACTACCTGACAGCCAGAGGGTACTGCTGTGGAAATGGGTGCAGGCATTGTCCCTACCGAAAGAAAGCACTTCCTAACACAAAACCATGAATCCCAAGTCAGTTACAGGCACATCAAGCTACACCGAATGGAGGAAATTTGGCTTTGTTTTGTTGACAACCATGATTTTATGTCTGGGATGGGTGGGCTGCACCAGCGAAGAACCACCCCGCACATTTACCCATTACCCTTTGCCAACAACGGATGACCTATATAGGCTAAGTGTGCAGGATAATGGCGATATCACTGCCATCGGTGGCTATGTCTGGTCGCGTGGCATTGTCGTAAATGCCGATGCCCGCCTGACGGCCATTACAGTAGATTCGTTTTGCAACAAAGGCCAGTTCGATTTGCTGAAAACGCGCCGCGGAGACCACATTTGCGTGGGCACAGATGGTTATCTGTTCAGCAGAGCGGCCGGAAAGAAAGAGTGGACCTTCCACAGGCTGGCCAACTGGGACATACTTCAGCATGTGATGGAAACTCCCCATGGCTTCATAGCTTCCGGAGGAAAATCGTATGAAAAAGGATATATTTTCCTGATTGATTCTACGTATACCATCGATACAGCCATGTATTTTGGCCATGAAATTTCCGAAGTGATTTCACTTGGTACAGAAAAACTCCTCTCCCTTGGATGGGGAACAATGCAACTTTCGACCGACATGGGCAGGTCATGGCAACCCTTGCCCGTCAGTGGTGATTTTTTTGCATCAGGCCATTTTTCAGACGCAAAAAAAGGCCTCGTTATTGGCTTTAACGGCACTCTGTACGCCACAATGGACGGGGGCATGAATTGGAAAAAACGCACCTTACCCGGAGCCGGTTTTGATTCATTCCGGAAACTCCGCAATATTGGAAACCAGGAATTCTGGATTACCGGCACCCGAGGCAGAGTCTGGCAGAGCAAAGATGGGGGCAATTCCTGGAGCGCGTACCAACTCGATACAGGGTCCGATGTATACGATGTTGTCCCCATGCAAAACGGGCAATATCTCGTCTGCGGCAGCAATGGATTTCTCGCTGCTGTAGGCTGGTGAACACAGCGCTCTTTTCTTTGTTTAGTGCAAAAAAAGATATGCTCCGCAATTGGTACTTCTTCCTATTATGTTTCACACAGTTGGCTTGCAATGGCGCCCCTTCATCAAACCACACAGAAGCAACGCCCTCTCCCCTTAAAAAAGAACAAAGAGCCAATGTACAAACAGGCCTGAAAAAGGCATATTTTGCCAGCGGCTGCTTCTGGTGCGTGGAAGCCATCTACGAATCGGTGATAGGCGTTAGGGAAGCTGTCTCCGGATATGCCGGTGGCAAGGCCAAAGACGCCTCCTATGACCTGGTCAGTGCCGGTTACACAGACCATGCAGAAACAGTGATGGTGGAATACGATCCCAATCTGATCACCTACAGTCAGCTTGTGGATGTCTTTTTTGACAGCCACGACCCCACGACTCCTGACCAGCAGGGCCCAGACCGTGGAAGGCAGTACAGGTCAGCCATTTTCTTCACGTCTGAAGAGGAAAAAAATATCGCTCTTGAGGCTATCCGAAAACGCAAAGAAGGCCAGGAATATGCCGGTACTATAGTGACTGAAGTCGTGCCTTTCAACGGATTTTATGCCGCCGAGGAATACCATCAGGATTTTGAAAAACGCAACCCAAACCAGGGATATGTACGGGCTGTGTCCATTCCACGATTGAAAAAATTTCAGAAAAAAAGGCCTGAACTGCTCAAGCCATCAGCGCACTGACGGCAGGATCAATCTCCGACTATAGTACCGTCACATTCACCAAAACCCAGGCGCATGCCTTCCTTGTTACACCAGCCCCGCATACGTACAGTATCTCCATTTTGAATAAACGTACGCTGGCTTCCATTGGCCATGGTAACGGGCTTTGTTCCTTTCCAGCAAATTTCAAGCATCGAGCCGTAGGAGTCTAACGTAGGGCCGCTAATGGTACCAGATGCCATAACATCACCCGTGCGGACATTGCACCCGTTGACAGTGTGGTGCGCCAATTGCTGGCACATGTTCCAGTACATATATTTAAAGTTGGATGTTGAGACGACGTGTTTTGTTCCATCTTCTGCCTCAATCTCCACTGATAGGTGTATGTCATAATTCCGATTGCCGGCGGAGGCCAGGTAAGGAAGCACATCAGGCTCCTGTCTGGGCCCGGCTACCCTGAAGGACTCCAGTGCCTCCAGTGTGACAACCCAGGGCGAAATAGTGGAAGCAAAATTTTTTGCTAAAAATGGGCCCAAAGGCACGTATTCCCATTTTTGAATATCCCTGGCCGACCAGTCATTGAAAAGCATCAGCCCGAAAATATGGTCTTCTGCCCTGCTCACCGGGATGGTCTGGCCCAATGTGGTGCCCTGGCCGATGACAAAAGCCATTTCCAGCTCAAAATCCAGTTGTTTTGTAGGTCCAAACGCTGGTCTTTCTGCCCCATCCGGCATCGTTTGTCCGTAGGGCCGTCGTATGGTCGTACCTGACGCTACGATGGATGACGCCCTGCCATGGTAGCCTACAGGAAGGTGGAGCCAGTTGGGCAGCAGGGCATTGGCCGGATCCCTGAACATCGATCCCACGTTGGTCGCGTGCTCCCGGCTGCTGTAGAAATCAGTATAATCCCCAATTTGAATGGGCAAAAGCATGTTGACATCGTCTGCAGGCAGGAACATGGTGCTTCCCTTATACATCTCATTGTCCAGCACTCCTCCTTTCAAAAGAGCCGCTTGTATTCTTTCTCTTGCAGGCACAGTGACACGCTTTCCCAAAGCCATGAACGCATTGATGGACGTTTGGGAAAAAATATCAGCGGACATATCCAATCCATCAAAAACGGGGGTAGCCATGCATTGGTGCAAGTCTATGATGACATCCCCCACCCTGGTACATACTGCCGTGTAGCCCTTGTGTTCAAAAACACCAAACGGGATATTCCATATGGTAAAATCACTCTCCCCGGGGACATACAAAAACGTTTCCATATTCTATGTTTCTGATAATCAATAATTTTCATCCAATGAGCCATTCAAAAAGACGGCATTGGAGAAGAGCAGCAGGCCCCTGTCCCAAAAGCAGCGGAACAGCGGATTGTCAACCATGTAGATCGCCTGGCCATTGCCATAGGATTTGGCAGCAAACGAAACGGAACCAGCCAGCTTCGACTTCAATCCGTTGCCAATAAAGCCGAAACTCCTGTAATTTTGTGGAACGTGCACCACATTCCACGCTCCTTTCTGGAGGGTGAAAGCGGCTGACGATGTTTTGAGGCTAAAATACGAGGTACCAAGGCCAAAACCCAATGGATGGCTATTATCAACCGCATTGCTGACGATGGCTCCCGCCGTCGTTTTGCTAATATTCCGGCGTTCTGTTCCTTCATAGTCATTCAACCTGTTTTGCAGTGTTTCCTTATCGGCGCGCTCCTTTGCTTCCTCTTTTTCCTTGTCTGTTGCAAAGGCATCCAATGCCAGGCCTTCCCTGCCCTGAAACTGTTGTAGTGCGCCATCGATGGCAATGACTCTTCCACCTGCTTTCACCCAGGTGGCAATTTTCTCAAATTGTTTGTCATCCAGGCTGTAATAGCCGTCCGGCAGGATGAGCGTGTTGTATGTGCTCAGGTCAATCCTGTTGAACCTGTCCAGCTCCACCACACTCACATCATAATCCAAAAGCTGATCAAAGTAGTACCAAACTTCCCCACAGGAATTAGCACTTGTGCCGCTTCCTGCCAGGGTGAGTACCCTGGGCGCATGGAGGAGCTGGTAACGGTGTCCGCCAAAATCGCCTCCAAAGTCGGAAAATCCGGACGAATGTGCCCGCCACCCCTCGATCTGATGCTGGCGCAACCACCCTCTGATCTGGCTGTCAAATTCATTTTTCCAGGGGTTGTCTCCCTTGTGTACAATCAGCGTCCCTTTGGGAACCGATACGCCTTGAAACGAAGCGTCCTTCATCGCCATGCGCACTTTATAGCCTTGCTGGTGCAAAGTGGCGAGCATTTTGGCAGAACTCAGGTCATTCCATGGTATCTGGTAGGCGACAGCATTGCCTTCATCCTGCTTTGCGGAAGCGGTTTCGTTTTTTACCGGCAAGGTTTTTATGTTGGCAACATCAGAAAACGCATAGCAATCCGTCTGGTAGGCGAAGGGCAACGTCCATGCAGTGATGTCATACGTCACTGAATCAGCGAGGGCTGCTTCTTCCTCCATCAGTACTTGCAGCAGGACAGACCTTGGCTGGGCTGCCTGAATGACCATATCGCCTTTTTGCACGTCAAACGTCCGGTTTTGTCCTGACTGGTAATGATAGGCTGTCATTTTGGACTGCTGGGCTGCCCAGGCATAGCGAATGCCGCTGCGGTCAAACAAGTCTGCCAATCGGCGCAATGAAGGCGCCTCTTTCAGCACATACGTATTGAATTTACCCCGCGGATTTTTAGTGCTTTCCGAAAAATAGGAGGTAAATGCCGACGTCAATCGTTCTGCCTGCATGGAGCTCACTTCGATGGTAGAGAGGGCAACCACGGTATTATGATCAATTTTATCCTGAATGGTCAATGTATCGCCGTTGTTCATAAGGATGGCTCTGCCGGAGGAGGAGTTGCCTCCCTGTTCGTAGGTCATGCCGATGGCACCGCTGTAACAAGGATAGGTATCCCCATAGCTGGGGTAAAAAAGGTCAAATACCTCCCGCGTCCAGTACAACCATCCTTTCTCATCAAAATAATTGCCGTGACTCTTGCCAATCTCTGTCTGAAACTGGCGCTGAAACGGTGTCAGAAAAGCATGATATGGCTCTACTGCAGGTGCAAAATAATAATGGTTGTTGTAGCCCATTTCATGAAAATCGGCGTGGACATGGGGCAGCCATCGATTGTAAGCCGCGATGCGCGCCTGTGTTTCTTTTTGCGTCTGCCAGGCCCAGTCCCGGTTCATATCAAAAAGGTAGTGGTTATAGCGGCCTGTGGGCCAGGGTTCCATGTGCTCGCGGTGGGCTGGGGCAGGATGTTCGCGCTGCCCAGAGGTGCTTTTGAGAAAATGCACATACCTGTCAAATCCGTCGGGATTCAGGCTGGGATCCAGGATAACCACCGTATTTGATAACCATTGTTTTGCCCTCTGATCTGTGCCCGATACCAGCTCATATACAATGCTGGGCACGCTTTCTGTGGCCCCAGCCTCATTGCCATGCACGCCAAAGCTGCACCATACAATGGCTTTCTCTTGCTTTTTCATTGGGGCGCTTTCGATCATTCCGGCACTTTTCAAGTGTGAAAGTCGGATGTTTTCCAGGTTGGCCAGATTTTCTTCCGAGGAAATGTATACCAGGAACATCGGCCTGCCCTGGTAGGTCTCGCCATATTTTTCGATTTTGATTAGAGGGCTGTTTTCATCCAGGTAGGAAATATAATCCATCACCTGGTGAAAAAAATGATGCTGTTTGCCGTACTGGGGAAAAAATTGCCCCGGCGACATGGTGGCAGATTGCCCGAAAACAGACTGACAGAACAACAGACTTACGAGAAAAAGGAAATTTCGCATGGATTAGTGGATTGGTGAGTATAAAGAATACGACAAAAATAGCGAATACTTTCCACACCATCAACCATACATCTGATACACCAACAGGCCGGAGTGATGACCTGGATCATTGACAAGAAAGCCAATGCACCTGCATCTTTATAAGTTTGTATAATTGGCCAGGGAGCAATCAGATTGTCTCAGGCAAGGTTAGTGTAGACGGCCTGCACATCGTCGTCATCTTCAAGCTTGTCGAGGAGCTTTTCGATGTCTGTCATTTGATCATCTGTAAATTCTACCGGCGTAGTCGGTAGGCGCTGCAGGTTTGCCTTGGTAATGGCGATGCCTTTTTCTTCAAAGGCCTTTGTCAGGGTCCCAAAATCGGTGTAATTCCCATACGAATACACCGTATTGCCGTCAACTTCATAGCGTTCGAGGCCAAAATCGATCATCTCGAGTTCAAACTCATCCAGATCAAGGGAGGCGGGTTTTTCAAATTCTACGACCGTTTTCCTGTCAAACATAAACTCCAGTGAGCCGGTGGGTACAATGCCTCCTCCAACTTTGTTGAAGTAAGATTTTACGTTGGCGACGGTACGCGTGGTATTGTCGGTGGCACATTCGACAAAA
>JAUMBK010000252.1:0-15077 GCA_032115795.1 Saprospiraceae bacterium
GTTATAGGAAGTGTGTGGCACCAACATTAATTGATTACTTAGTCAGGGGGCCTTGTGAGTTCCTAGAGTTTCACTTAGCCTTTGCAAATGTCTCTAGAAGAAAAGCGTTTTCGAGTATCGGCTGAGTACACAAGTCTGTATCAAATTGTGGTGGAGGCGACTAGCCCAGAGGAGGCTGAATATTTTGCTAAAGATATTGATTTGGAAAAGTGGCAACGTGCGCAGCTTTCACCACCATTGCTCAGTACCGGGCAAGGAAGAACAACATGCAGTTATTTTATGCCAGACAGTAAAAGTATCGTGTACGGGTCTACGCATGAAGCCAACGCTGCCTGCCCGCATGTACCGGAGCGAAGGGCTGATGGAAAGTACATATGGCCGATTTATGAAACATTTGATATTTATCATGGTGATTTAAAGGGGAATATTTTGAAAAAGCTCACAGATACTCCAGGATATGATGCCGAAGCAACCGTGTCGCCCAAAGGGGATAAAATTGTCTTTACATCCTTGCGTAGCGGAGACCTTGAATTGTACACGATGAATTTGGATGGTTCAGATGTGAAGCAAATCACTTTTGGTCTGGGCTATGACGGAGGTGCTTTCTTCTCTCCCGATGGATCGAAAATAGTCTTCAGAGCATCCCGGCCAACTTCTGACGAGGATGTGCGAGTGTACAAGGAACTTCTCTCACAAGGACAAGTAATGCCAACAAATATGGAATTGTATGTGTGCAATGCCGACGGGAGTGATCTTCGTCAGTTGACAAACCTTGGAAAGGCAAACTGGGCGCCATATTTTCATCCATCAGGAAAAAAAATCATTTTCTCTTCCAATCACGCTGCACCCCGGGGGTACCAATTTAACTTGTACATGATCAATTTGGATGGGACTGGCATGGAGCAAATTACGTTTGATAAGACGTTTGACTCTTTTCCTATGTTTTCGTATGATGGGAAAAAACTGATTTTTGCATCAAACCGCAATAATGGAGGAACCAGGGATACTAATTTATTTATTGCTGACTGGGTCGATTGATGGGAATGCGGTATCTTTCTTCGGGTGATATTAAAGATCTTGGGCGTATCGAGCGGTTAACGCTCATCAACAGCATCACTGGATACAAGCCGGCCAATTTGGTTGGTACAGCTGATGCAAGTGGAAATACGAATGTAGCCATCATCAGTTCTGTGGTACATCTGGGTTCTGATCCTGCGTTGATAGGTTTTTTTATGCGTCCCTTGGTGACAGACAGACATACCATGGAAAATGTACTTTCTACAGGCAGTTACACCATCAATCATGTACATGAGGGAATAGCAGAAAAAGCACATTTCACATCTGCCGATTTTCCAAGAGATGAGTCTGAATTTGACAAATGTGCACTGACGCCATTCTATTTAGATGGTTTTCATGCTCCATTTGTAGAAGAAAGCAAGGTTCGAATTGGGATGGAGCTGGCTGAGTGCATTGATATTCCTCTCAACGGTACGATACTCGTAATTGGCACTGTAAAACACATATTGATGGAACCAACTTTGCTGGACGAGGATTTTCATCTTAATTTACATGAGGCAGGTACGATATGTATTTCTGGCCTGGATACCTATCATACTGTAGGTTTTCATGCGAGGTATCCGTATGCTCGCCCGGGAAATGCGCCTGTTTTTAAAAAGGGTGGATAGAAAAATTTGGGTTGTAATCCAGTGGAAGGAGGGATGTTTATGTGGCTTCTATAGATATGACATATCTTGGAGATATGTCATATCTATAGAAAAAAGCACTATTCCTTCGACATTGTCAAGTAAATTAATTTTTTTCGAGTTTTTTTTTTAAAAAAAACTGCTATGCATACAAAAAAAAAGACCGATTCCCCCTACAGAACCGGTCCCGAGTAAACAACTTGCTTAATTAATTACTCATTAACTCAATCTCAGTTTACTAAGTTCCAAAACCGTGCCAAACTGGGTTTGATTTTAGTGCAATGAGAAAATAGTTGTGCTGCGTAATTTGGAACTTCACATGTGGGGAGGTCTGTGCTACTGTTATTTGATATAAATAATCGTAGATTTCGGCCACAAAAAAAAAGAGAGGGTAGTCATTAGGGCTACCCTCTCTTTTTTTATGGTGCTGAGACCGTTCTTAATTATTTATTAATCATTTGCTCTACACCTGACGTAAACTCTTCCCAGGATTTTGTGTACCCTGTTTTGCCGAGAGCTTCGATACTGTACTGCTTTGTTGTGGCATCTTTTTCGAGATTAAAAACCCAGACGGTAGGGTAGCCTGTGATTTTGAATGCCTGCTGCAAACTTTGGTTTTGCTGTTGTATTTCCTGGGGTATGGTCTTTCTTCTGGGGAAATCCAATTCTAGAAGTACAACGTTTGTTGCTGCCCATTTTTTGAATTCTTCCTTGCTAAAGACGTCCGCTGTCAGTCGTTTGCACCATCCACACCAATCACTGCCCGTAAAGTTAGCCATGATTGGTTTGCCGGATTTTTTTGAAATTTCAAACGCTTCATCAATATCAACAAGCCACCCTTCATTCTCAGGTGTATATCGGGTGATTTCGGGTTTGTCACTGTTTTTGTTGCCACCTGCTGCCTGGCCGTTTGCCACCTGTACAGTCAAACAAACCGCAGCAATGAAAACAGGTAAAAAAAGACGGTTCATAAAAAGCTTGTTTTTGTTTGTACAAATTTACGTTTATATTTGAATTCACCACGACAATAAGAAATATTTAACTTACTGAATATGTGAAAGTATCTATCAGATTGTTTTATAAAGGTTTCGCCAATTAATGTGTGCTTGTTACAGCCGGTTTTCGTGCTTTTATCCACTTTTCAATTTCTACGGCATGAAACACAATGGAGGCAGCAAACACACAAAGTGACAGCTCAACCAAGCTAAGAGGTTGCGTTTTAAATATTGTATTGGCCGCAGGGAGGTAAATGACAGTTAGTTGTAAAATCAACGTGACTATAATTGAAACAATGAGCGGTTTGTTTGAGAAAAGGCCTTGCCTGAACAAAAACACTTTTTCACTGCGAATGGCCATAACATGACCAAGCTGGGAGAATGAAAGCACTGTAAAAACCATGGTTTGCCAATGCACATTGCCCAGATTTAAAGCCACAGCCTGCACGACCAGCGTGACAGCCGCCATTAAGCTTCCCACCCAAATGATGTGTGTTCCACTTCCATGGGCAAAGAGACTTTCCGCTGCAGGTCGGGGGGGACGTTGCATGATATCCGGCTCTCCTTTTTCGCTGGCAAGGGCAATGCCAGGCAAGCCATCTGTGACGAGATTAATCCACAGGATGTGTACAGGTAGAAGGGGCAGGGGCAAGCCAAGCAGTGGCGCAAGAAATAAGGTCAGGATTTCCGCGCTATTGCACGTCATAATATACCGCACAAATTTCCGGATATTGTCGAAGATGCGCCTGCCTTCCTTGATCGCCTTTACAATTGTTGTAAAATTGTCGTCCAACAGAATCATGTCAGCGGCTTCCCTGGATACATCGCTACCTGCAATCCCCATTGCAATGCCTATATTGGATGCCTTCAGTGCCGGTGCATCATTTACCCCGTCACCTGTCATTGCAACAAACTGACCCTGCGATTGCAATGCAGTGACGATATCCAGCTTTTGTGCCGGACTTACCCGGGCAAAGACGGAAGTATGCAAAACACAATTTTTCAACTGAGCGTGAGACATGGTTGTCAACTCATACCCGCTGAGTACATTTTGATTGTCTGAAAGACCAATGTCGGCGGAAATTGCGCGGGCTGTTTCGGGGTGGTCGCCTGTAATCATCACAACCCTTATACCAGCCTGCCTGCACTCCTTTATTGCCTGGATTACTTCTTTTCTTGGAGGATCAGATATTCCCACATAGCCAAGCAGCACTAAATTAGTTTCAAGTACGCTTAGTGTTGCTTCTGCAGAATGAGCTCCAATAGTTTTTGTTTCTTCGATTTTGAGCGGACGATAGGCGAAGGCAAGCACGCGCAAACCAGCAGCAGACCACTCATTCACTAGTTGCACCAAAGCTTTGTCCAGCTCCGAAGAGGCCAATCTCTCCATGATCTGTTCTGCGCTTCCTTTGCAAATAAGAAGTCCTTCGGAACCATCAGCGTGAAAAGTAGACATACATTTTCGCTCGGCTGTAAATCCAATTTCCGCAATGCGAGGATAGGAATGCCTTCCAGTACGGACATAGTCTTCTCCCATGTGCTTCACCACATAATCCATTAAGGCAGTTTCTGTTGGGTCACCGCTGGCAATGCCTGCCTGATAAAGGGCATCACTGTTTAGTATCATCGCCAGGAAAAGCTGACTGCGAAGTACCTCGTCAGAAGATTGCAATCGCTGTACTGACATTTTGTTTTGTGTGATTGTCCCTGTTTTATCTGTGCAGATTGTGTTGACAGATCCAAGTGTTTCAACAGCGGGAAGCTTTCGTATCAGGGCATTTTGTTTTACTAGCCTGGATGCACCTTTTGCAAGTGCAATCGTTACGAGGGCGGGCAATGCTTCCGGTATGGCAGCAACGGCCAGACTGACGGCAACCAGTAACATGGGAAACGGTTTTTCCCCTCTCAACCAACCCAAGACAAATAAAATTGTGCAAATGATCAAAATGAGCACGGAAAGGTTTTTGCTAAATTTCGCCATCCGCTGTTGTAAAGGCGTTTTTAGCTTTTTTCTGTCCAGCATCGATGCAATCTTCCCAATTTCTGTTTGTCTGCCTGTATAAACCACAATGCCTTTGGCCCGACCTCTCACAGCAATGGTGCCCTTGAATGCCATGTTTACTTGATCCGAAACTGCGACAGTTCCGTCAGGAAGTTCCTGCACAGATTTATAAACAGAAATCGACTCTCCGGTCAAGGCTGATTCATCAACCAGCAGTGTTGCCGATTCCAACAGGCGTAGATCTGCAGAGATGATGTTGCCTGCTTCAATGGTGACAATGTCTCCGGGAACCAGCGCTGCGGCATCGATACTCATGAGTTTATTGCCCCGAATTACATTTGTTTTGATTGTTGCCATCCTTCGTATAGCTTCAATGGCTTTCTCGGCATGATATGCTTGCAGGAAGCCCGTAAGGCTATTGATAAAAACGATAGTAAAAATGATGGCTGCGTCGATCCATTCACCCAACAAACCTGCAATAAACGCAGCAATCAACAAGATGAAAATCATGGCATCTTTCAACTGATCCAAGAGAAGTGCCGGTATCGAATAGGGCTTTGATGTTGGGATTATATTCTCTCCAATGCGAGAAAGTCGTGCCGTTGCTTCGTCTTCAGATAGACCATTTTTACTGCTGTTAAGCTCTTTCAATACTTGTTCCGAAGAGAGATGATGGTATGCCGTCTTCATATGATTTATATTTGGATTTCACCTTGCCGGGGAATAGGTTTTGTTGAGTTTATCTATACGCTTCATCGTACATGCTTGTGAAAAACGATATTATATTTCCATTTTTATACCGAATTTTTCTACTTGCATAAACACTTTTTTCGTCAGGTATACGTAATATACACCTTTGTAGGCTCATTTTTTATTGCATGTGTATATTTTTATTTCATCCCACTTTATAAGACCTGGTTTTAATGCCGCATGTAGTCCTTGATGAGTAAATAATTATGTTCGTTTGTGTGTAAATTGAATCTTTTGCTTATGTCAATTTCAAGATTCAATTCATACACCGTTTTTAATGCGAGACAAACTTCATTCAATAAGAGGTTCAAACCTGTTTCAGTGATTTGCTAAATAATAGGCATACGGCATTCGTCATGGCAATGGGTTTGTCACTCAGTCATGTTGTTTTCAGCGGAGTTTCTGATACATTTTCCATAAACCTCTATTGCTTTAATCAGCAAATTATTCGAATCACGCACTTCTCTGACCATATTTAGAAGGCCAGCCAGATCAAAGTCCTGCTTAATCCGGTATAAGGCAAAGGCTTTCTCTTTATTTTGAGTGTAAGATGATTCATTTTCTTCCGCCAGATCTGTCAATGCTTCCAATTGCGACCCTGTGTCCAGAATGTGTGTAAACTGGTTTGAGAAAGAGTGTACTTTTTGTGTGATTTCACTTTCAAGGACAAATAAATCGTCTCGTGGGTCTTGTCTGAACTCCTGTGCATTGTGGCGGATATCTTTGATTTCCTTTACGGCGAGTGTCGCAGACCGGATGGAAGAGAACAGCAGTTGGATTTCTTCCGCTTCTGTTTTCGAAAGGGAACGTTGCAAGACGGGCAGGACGTAATTGAAAATTTCATTTTCGTATTCCTTCAGGCGATAGTATGCTTCGCTATGACTGCCATTGACCGGTTCAGTGTACAACTTTTCGCGTAGTTCAATTGATTGGCCAAGGAAGAGTCTTGTTTCTCTTTCCAGTGCATCAATACAGGCAATGGCATCGTTTTTATTGCCCGGAGATAAGAATGTCGTCAGGTTGTTCGATTTTGACGAAATTCGTCGGTCAATCCAGCCTGTAAACGGCCCAATCATGGGTAAAATCAGAATGATGCCCAATAAGTTGAATGCACTGTGGAAGGCGACCAGGGCAACAAGTGGATCCTGGATTCCCACGGCTGCTATGGAATATAAAAGTGGGTGAATACAGATAAACGTGATTATGGAAGTAAGCACATTTATGTAAAACTGCGCCCAGCCAGTTTTTTTTCGTGTTCCATTGCCATTGATGGTGCCCAGCAAGCCTGTCACTGTAGTGCCCAAATCTGCTCCAATGGCCAGATACGCCCCTTGAAGAAGGGTAATGGACCCTGCAGAAAGCGAGGTTAAAAAAATGACAATGGCCGCAGAACTGGAACGAAGTGCTGCAGCAAGAATAAAGCCGAAAAGCGTAAACAGGATCATGGGTTTGCCAATCAGTGCCGTTACATTGGCCTGTTCAGCAAATGGGATGAAGGAATCTTTCATAAACGACAAACCCATAAAAAGCAAGCCAAAACCAAAGACCAGCCTGCTTGCAGCCTGGATTTTGCTGCCTTGCATAAAAACAAGCCCTAAAGCACCGATGGCTATAAAGAACAGGTAAAATCCTTCCGGATTCAGTTTAAAGCCCAGAAGTGCGACGATCCAGCCAGTAATGGTGGTTCCAAGATTTGCCCCTAAGATCAGACCAATCCCATTTTTCAATGGCAAGATACCGGATCCTGTGAAAGACATAACCAACAGCGTGACGGTCGAGCTGCTTTGCATTATGCCTGTGGTGATGGCTCCTGCAATGACTGCTTTAACTGGGTGTCCTGTCTGTTTTTGAAGAAACAGCTTGAAGGTTCTTCCCGCCAATGATTTAATTGACCCTTCGAGCATATTTACGCCAAACAGAAACAAACCCAATCCTGCCGCGAGAAGAGTGAATTGGATTTGTGACCAGGCATTCATATGGAAAGAGTTTTACAATTTAGTAGCAACCGAGCATGGTGTGCATCTGTCGACTGGCGTGCGCAATGTACGCGTCATTACCCATGCTTGTATTTTTTTACTGCGGCTGTCAGCTTTGGTACAACCTCAAACAAATCCCCTACAATGCCATAGTCTGCTGCCTTGAAAAAGGGGGCCTCCGCATCTTTATTGATGACGACAATCACTTTGCTGTTGTTGACACCTGCCAAATGTTGAATGGCTCCTGAAATACCGGCTGCAATGTACAAATTGGGGCGTATGGCTACCCCTGTTTGTCCAACGTGTTCATGATGAGGTCTCCAGCCAGCATCGGCAACGGGCCTTGAACATGCCGTTGTAGCCCCAAGAGCACTTGCAAGTTCCTCTATGATACCCCAGTTTTCAGGTCCTTTCATGCCTCGTCCTGCCGAAACAACCAATTCTGCCTCTGGCAAAGGCACTATACCCGCTGCTGTTTGTGTAGAGATGACACGAATGGAGGGGGTAGGCATTGGTATGGACAATGTTTCAATGGCCAGATGATGTCCTACTATTTCAGGTTGCAAGGTGTTACCCATGACACTGATTACCTTTTTTTCAGACTCAATCGCGTAGGTAGCCGTTGCCTTTCCTGAGAAGACAGATTTGGTTACTTCAAAGCCGTTTGTGATGTCGGGAAGGCTGTTGACTCCGGAGACACACCCAGCCTGGAGACGGACGGCGACCCTTCCAGTCAATGCTTTGCCGTTGGAAGAGTGCGTGAGTATGGTGACCTGGGCATGGTATTTTACCGCAGCTTCAGCGATGACGTTTGCCCACGACTGGGCATCAAAAGGAAGAAGCACATCGGGTGCCGCTTGGAAAATCCTGTTTATGCCATATTCTCCGAGGACACCGCCATCCTCTGTTTTTCCGATGAGGAGAGCGATGCACTCCACACCCAGTTTTTTGGCTGTTTTTGCAGCATACGTAGCCACTTCAAATCCAGATTTTTTTATTTTACCAGCCGGGGATTCTATATAAACTAATACTGACATCTTCAATTTTTTTAATTTGGTTTTAAATAACTTTGACTTCTTCGTGCAGGAGGCGAACCAGCTCGTCCATGTTTTCAGGTGAAATCAGCTTTACCCCTGTTTTTGCTGCAGGCAGTGTAAATCGGACAGTACGCACCCGCGATTGACCGTTTACCACTGGAATCACGTGCAAAGGCTTGGATTTTGCCATCATGATTCCTTTCATGTTTGGTATACGTTGTTCTGCCAGCCCTTTTGCCGCCGAAAGTACGAAGGGTCCCTCCACTTCACAGGTTTCTGTTCCTCCTTCTATTTCTCTGGTAATCAGTACATTCGTTCCATTTTTCTCAAGCTTTGTCACAAATGAAATGTAAGGCAGTGCAAGCATTTCTGCAAGCATCGCACCAACTTCTGCGCCATTGAAATCAATGGTTTCCTTACCGAGAAAAATGGCATCCATCGGATTTGATTGCACATACGACGCGATATTGGCAGCAACCGAATATGCGTCTGTAGGTTCTCCGTCAATCCTGACAGCTTCATCTGCACCGAGTGCCAGGGCCTTTCGAATGACAATGTCATTGGACACATTGCCCATGTTCAGAACAGTGACCTTGCCTCCTTCGGTTTCTACCAGCTCAAGGGCACGTACAAGTGCATACCATTCGTCATAAGGGTTGAGAATGAAACTGACGCCATCACTGTTGAATTCAGTATCATTGTTTTTAAAACTAATTTTGGATGTTGTATCCGGTGTTTTAGAGATACATACTAAAAGATTCATAAGGTTAGGTTTTCTGTTATTGTAACAATAAGTGCAGTTTCTTGTTTAACGTGAATCATTAATTGAATCCACTTGCACACTAGCGCAAAGGTAGGCATTCCGAATTAGTATAAATAAACTCAGGGTATAGATTATGCATACGACCAGAATCAATTTCTTGGAGGAGCAACTGGCACAACATGGGGAAGACAGTTTTGTCAGGTATGCGTTGGCCAAGGAGTATGAAAGTCAAGGTAACTTGCAAGCGGCATTAGTCCACTTCTCCCTGCTTCGCGAGAATGACAGTGATTATGTGGGATTGTATTACCATTTGGGTCATTTGTATATTGCCATGGATGAAAAGGAAAAGGCTTTGGATACCTTTCAGGCAGGCATCGAGGTGGCGAGAAAACAGCATGATCAACATGCGTTGGCAGAATTACAGAATGCGCGTGTCAACCTGACAATGGAAATGTAATTATGATACTCATTCTATTTCAATCAAAAAAAATCTGTGTATGCGCATGAATCTCTTTTGGTTCCGACGGGATCTTAGGACAGAAGACAATTCGGGCTTGTTTCATGCCTTGAATCAAAATAAACCGGTACAATGTGTCTTTCTATTTGATACAGAAATATTGTCAGCTCTGGAAAATAAAACAGATGCCAGAGTCACTTTCCTCTATGATACATTGCGTGCGCTGGATAAGGAGTTGCAGGCGTGGGGCGGATTTCTGGATGTTCGTTACGGCAGTCCTGTCACGGTTTGGCAACAATTGCTTGATGAATACCAGCCTGAGGCTGTATATTCAAACAGGGATTACGAGCCTTATGCCCGGAAAAGAGATGCATCAGTAGGCCAACTATGCCAGGAAAAGGGAATCGAATTTATCCAATATAAGGATCATGTCATCTTCGAAACAACGGATGTAGTGAAATCTGATGGCAGCCCATATACTGTCTTTACACCCTATAAGCGACGCTGGTTGGAAAAACTGCAAGTTGAAGGAGGAATGTCGGATGTGCAAGGTCCGCTTAGGGCGTTCCCGTCACAGGGGAAAATAAAAGAGGGTGCGTTGAATCAGCATCAGCAACGTTCTTTGGAATGGCCTTCCCTTAACGACATGGGATTTAACCGGAGCAATATGTCCATCCCCCCGAAAGAAGTCAGTCAGGCAATCATTGCCATGTATGACAAAAACCGGAATTTTCCATCTGTGGATGGAACATCGAAGCTGGGTATTCATTTTCGGTTTGGCACGATTTCCATCCGTGATAAAGCTCGAAAAGCCATGTTATTGAATGAGACGTTTTTAAGTGAGTTGGTTTGGCGAGACTTTTATTCGATGATCTTGTGGCATTTTCCCCATGTGGCTTCGCGTTCATTCAGACCGGAATACGACGAGATTGCATGGCGAAACAATGAAATGGAGTTTACTGCCTGGTGCCAGGGGATGACCGGCTATCCGATCGTGGATGCAGGCATGAGAGAGTTGCTGGCAACCGGCTATATGCATAATCGTGTGCGTATGATTGTTGCCAGTTTTCTGACGAAGCATTTATTGATTGACTGGCGATGGGGAGAAGCATGGTTTGCGGCACATTTGCTTGACTTTGATCTGTCCAGCAACAATGGAGGCTGGCAATGGGCAGCTGGCTGCGGTACGGATGCGGCTCCGTATTTTAGGGTTTTCAGTCCAGATGCACAGACAGAAAAGTTTGATAAAGACAACAAATACATCCGAAAGTGGATACCAGAATTTGGCATATCTTCTTATCCACGGCCGATTGTTGATCACAAAATGGCAAGAGAACGATGCCTGTTGGTGTTTAAAGAAGGCTTGGAGAAAGGGCGAGGGTAGGGATAGAGTGGGACTGAGAGTTTCATTTCATTCTGGCTGGAGTGAGTAAATTTTTCAAATTGGCATAAAATAAAAAAGCCTTTCCGGTAATCCGAAAAGGCCTTTTTATTTTCAATGCTTTAATTACTGTTGAGCAGCACCTTCAGCAGGAGTAGCTTCTCCACCTTCAGCAGGAGCAGCAGCAGGAGTCAATCTTGAACCCCACTCAGCAGCTTTTGCCTGAGCGTCAGTGATCAATTGCTTGATCGCAGCAACTCTTGCCTCGTCAGTCAATGTACCAGCAACAACTGAATCTTTTGCAGCAGCTGCAGCAGACCACATCGCCTTGAACTCAGCAACCTCAGCACCCAATGCAGCATAACCAGCCAACGCTGTTGAATCAGCAGTTGTGTCAGAAGCCATTGCAGCCAATTGACCTTCAAGAGCCATAACAGTGCTATCAACTGCATTCCAGTCTGTACCTACAGCAGAATTGTCAGCACCTGACTTACAAGAAAAAACAAACAGTGGTAAAGCAAACAATAAAAGCTTTTTCATTCTTTTAAGATTTTAATTATGAAATAATAATACAAAAGTAGGGTAAGAACGAATAGGTTGGTAGTTTTTATTGTACTTTTTTTTACTATGTATTTTTGTTAATGTATTGTCAATGAACTGATATTCAATATCATACAAATTGTATATAATTCTATTTAATCATCGTTAACAATCATTAACAGCGAGGTAGGATGATTTTTGTGGTGCATTTCTCTACTTCATAGGGATATTACTGAAAAAAGGAGCAATTCAGTTAGTTCAGATTCCCTATTTTTGTGGCAGAAATCGAATCACACTAACCTTACCAAAAAATGAATAAGCCCACACTCCTTGTGTTGGCTGCCGGGATGGGCAGCCGGTATGGCAAACTAAAGCAAATGGATTCGTTTGGCCCAAATGGCGAGACGATCATTGACTACTCTCTCTATGATGCAATGCGCGCCGGCTTCGGGAAAGTAGTTTTTATCATCCGCGATTTCTTTAAAGAAGATTTTGAACAACATTTTCGAAAGCGATGGGGACATAAAATTGACCTTCATTTTGTTTCACAGGAAATCAGCATGGTCCCTGATGGAAGTATATATGATACCCAAAGGGAAAAGCCATGGGGCACGGCACATGCGATATGGGTTGCCCGGGATGTGATAAACGAACCGTTTGGGGTCATCAATGCAGATGATTATTATGGTGTTGATTCATTTCACCAATTAGCCCGGTTTTTAATGGAGAACCAGGCCAACCACTCTACAGATTATTCAGTGGTTGCGTATTATCTCCGAAACACGCTTTCTGAACATGGCACTGTCAACCGGGGTGTATGCCGTGTCAACGAGCAGGGGCACCTGATTGATGTGCAGGAGTGTGTCAAGATACACCGAAATGAGGATGGTGACATTGTGTATCCTACGGATTCTTCTCATGTCGTGCTGGATGAGGATACCCTTGTTTCCATGAATATGTGGGGTTTTTTACCTTCGTATTTTGCACATTGTGAGAAAGCATTTAAAGATTTTATCGTTCAGCAGGGAATGAAGCTTACGTCAGAATTTTATATACCTACGCTGGTAGATATGTTGATCAAAGAAGAAGTACTTGATGTACAGGTAATCGATACAGAATCAGAGTGGTTTGGAGTGACTTACCAGGAAGACAAGCCGTTTGTAATAGAAAAAATAGATCAACTCATAGCAAACGGGGTTTACCCCGCATCCTTGTGGGAATGATAGAGGCAGGGAAATGGCTGATGATTGGGGGTGCATCCCTTTTGGTTTTAGGGGCAGTCTTCTATTTTGCGCCCGGTTCATGGCTTTCTGTCTTGCGTAAATTTGGTCACCTCCCTGGAGACATTTCCATTGAAAAGGGAAATTTTCATTTTTATTTTCCGATCACGACCATGTTGTTATTCAGTTTGTTCCTGCACTTTCTCCTTCGGATTGGAAAATATATGAAGCTATTCTGAGTTGACCTTTCTAAAATGTAAATATCAGGGAGTGTAAATCAGTTAGCCACCTGCTTTTTTAGTTTGTTTGTACCCCATGTTAAGCAGTAACTGGAGAACTTTTTCCCTGTGATTGCCCTGAAGGAGAATTTCCCCTTCTTTTACCCCACCTCCGACACCGCACTTTGACTTGAGGTTTTTACCCAGCTCTTCTAGAATGGCTTCTGGTCCCGTAAAGCCTGTAATTAATGTGACTTCCTTTCCTCCGCGTTGCTTTCTGTCCAGATGAATTCGCAAGACCTGACCTGCAGGATTGAACGCAGGCAAGGCATTGTCATCCTCCTCAGGCGCATTGGCTGGGTTGCCCAATGTCTGGAAATCGTCCCAGGAAAGTAGTTGCTCTTTTTTTTTATCCGGCATGGGTAAAATGGAATAAAGTAAATGATAAAGGGTATTTTTCTATTCTAGATGAGGGGAACTCCATTGCAACATGTAGAGTACCCTTGAAATCAAAGATAAAGTTTTATTTTTTTTCGGATGTGAGCAAATGTAAAAACTGTCTGTCTGTTAAACTTCGCAGAAATTCGACAAGATCTTCTTTCTCCTGTTTGGTAAAGTGGATTGGGGATTGCAACAACGTATCCAAATTTACAGGTTGGGGCACCCTGTCATACGGATTGCTGTAATAATCAACCACTTCTTCCAGTGTTTTAAATGAGCCATCATGCATATAAGGTCCTGTAATGGCCACATTGCGTAAGCCAGGCACTTTGAATTTACCGATGTCCTCTTTTTTACCAGTAGCTTCAAATCTTCCTTTGTCGATATATTTTTTTTCGTCAAACAAGCCAATGTTGCGAAATTCATCCCCGGTAAAATCAGGGCTAAAGTGACAGTCAAAGCATTTCGCCCTGTCACTCATAAACAAAGACCTTCCCCTGACGGCAGCCTCAGACATGGTATTTGGGCGGTCTTGCATCCAGGCGTCAAATTCTGTATCTGCTGTTTCGAGTGATTCTTCAAACGATGCGATGGCATCTCTGACAGCTGCTTCATCAGCTGCTTTACCATATATTTTTTGAAATAGTTCCCGGTAGACGGGATTGCGTTTTATTCTATTGACTGCTTCTGCAAAAGGCAAATCCATCTCCATGGGATCTTCAACCGGGAAATGAATCTGGTGGCGCAAGGAAGTAGCTCTGCCATCATAAAAAAATTCGCCTCTTGCGGCCATATTCATTACCGATGGGGCATTACGGCGTCCTTTTTTACTTCCAATTCCCGGGCTGATAGCTACACTATCCGCAAAGGCAAGTGCCGGTTTGTGGCAGGAAGCACAGCTCAAGGTAGAATCTCTGGATAAAATAGGGTCAAAAAACAATTTCTTTCCCAACTCAGAAGATGTTTTTATATCTTCAAAATAAGGAGGAGAAATAAACGAGGCGAGAATGACTAAAACAAACAAAAATGCAAGCTGTCTCATAATATGCACCACTTCACAAACATAAAATAAAAGTAAGATTACAAAACTCCCGAATCTTAATGTCATTTACTAACAATAGGTCTGAAACGATGGTTCATGACAATATATGATGCAGCATTTCTTTTTTTTAACAATAATGATATCTCCTTACCCTGCTTTTTCCAAACCGTGATTTTTTGTACATTTGCATCTCCGAAAAAGAAATGAATATGACTGATACGAGCGTTGAAAAAGTAAAATGCCTGATCATTGGATCGGGTCCGGCTGGATATACGGCAGCAATTTATGCTTCCCGGGCAAATCTTTCCCCTGTTTTATACACAGGAAAAGAACCGGGAGGGCAATTGACAATCACCAACGATGTCGAAAATTACCCAGGATATCCCGAAGGAATCATGGGACCTCAAATGATGGAGGATTTTAAAAATCAGGCACTTCGGTTTGGCACTGATATCAGATACGAAATGATTGACAAAGTTGATTTTTCAGGTCCGGTCCACCGGATTTGGTCCGAAACCGGGCATGAGATACAGGCAGATACCGTCATCATTG
>JAUMBK010000252.1:15087-24828 GCA_032115795.1 Saprospiraceae bacterium
CCGTTGGTTAGGTCTTGAGTCAGAACAACGACTCATGAATAAGGGCGTTTCTGCTTGTGCCGTATGTGATGGCTTCTTTTTTAGGGGGCAGGAAGTGGCCATCGTTGGAGCGGGTGATACAGCAGCGGAGGAGGCAACCTACCTAGCGAAGTTGTGTAAAAAAGTGCATCTTTTGGTACGTAGAGATGAGATGCGCGCTTCCAAAATTATGCAGGAGAGGGTTTTCAAAACTGAAAATCTTGAAGTACACTGGAATACGGTCACTGAGGAAATACTGGGCAATGATGGGGTGGAAGGCGTTCGGGTAAAAAATGTGGTTACTGGTGCGGAAACGATAATACCGGTAACTGGATTTTTTGTTGCAATTGGTCACAAGCCCAATACCGAATTATTCGAAGGCTGGCTTAACATGGATGATAACAAATACCTTAAGACAACGGCAGGAAGAACATTTACCAATATAGGAGGCGTATTTGCCTGTGGTGATGCTCAAGATCACATTTACAGACAGGCGGTGACAGCTGCGGGAACAGGATGCATGGCTGCCCTGGATGCAGAACGTTATCTAAGCGAAAAAGGAATCATTTAATACAAATAAATACATCAGACATGTCGACCAGCAAATTCAGGCCCGGTGTGCTTCATGGAGAGGAAGTAACAGAATTGCTCAATTATGCCAATGAGAAAGACTTTGCCATTCCGGCGGTGAATGTCATTGGTACAAACAGCGTGAATGCGGCGCTGGAAACAGCCCGTGCAGTCAACTCGCCGATCATCATTCAATTCAGCAATGGAGGGGCCAGTTTTTTTGCTGGTAAAGGCATCAGCAATGATGGACAGAAGGCAGCCATCCTTGGCGGAATTTCAGGCGCCATGCACGTGCATCAGGTCGCAGAAGCCTATGGTATTCCAGTCATTTTGCACACTGACCACTGTGCTAAAAATTTATTGCCGTGGGTTGACGGCCTTCTGGATGCCAGTGAAAAGCATTATGAGCGATTTGGCAAGCCGTTGTATTCGTCACACATGCTTGATTTGTCTGAAGAACCATTGCATGAAAACATAGAGATATGCAGTACTTACCTGGAAAGAATGCACAGCATGGGCATGACTCTCGAAATCGAATTGGGTGTTACAGGGGGTGAGGAAGATGGGGTAGATAATTCTGAGGTAGACAGCAGCAGGTTGTATACTCAGCCGGAGGAGGTTGCCTATTCGTACGATACTCTTCGAAAAATCAGCCACCGGATCACCATCGCTGCCGCTTTTGGTAATGTACATGGTGTATATAAGCCAGGAAATGTGACTCTAAAGCCCATTATCCTAAAGAATTCGCAGGATTACATTCAACAGAAGTTCCAGACTGGCCCCAATCCAGTTAATTTTGTGTTTCACGGGGGGTCTGGGAGCAGCAGGGAGGAAATCCGCGAAGCGATTACCTATGGAGCAGTGAAGATGAATATCGATACGGATATGCAGTGGGCTTTCTGGGATGGTGTACGCCAGTTTTATGAGAACAAGCGTGACTACCTTCAGGGGCAGATTGGCAATCCGGAAGGGGCCGATAAGCCAAATAAAAAGTTTTATGATCCCAGAGTCTGGCTCAGAAGCGGCGAGGTATCTTTTATAGAACGGATGAAAGTTGCTTTCGAAGATTTGAATTGCATCAACCGGAATGCCTGAACTTAGGTCAAACGGCTCAAAGGCAACATCTTAGATTTCAGGAGGCGATACTTTACCGTACTACGGCAGCCGCTGACTTCAAGAACTCCGTTCCATTCAAACGGAACCTTGATTATACGTACATCCAGTATATTATTCAGCGCAATATGTACAAACATGCAGCCTTACGTGATCTGTATGTTTAAGTTAAGAGTCAGAACAAGAATGCGGGCAATAAGCCTGCATTTTACCTATCTACGGCTTATTCTCTCACTACCAGATTGATCATCCTCCCTGGAACGACAATCAGTTTTTGCAATACTTTGCCTTCAAGGTGCCGTTGCACTGCCTCTGAAGCTTGTGCCAGTGCTTCGATTTCTTGCTGCGTAGCATTGGCAGGAACCGTGATGACATCCCGCTTTTTACCATTAATGCACACAGGAACTTCCACTTCATCCGTCACAAGGTAGCCTGCATCAAACACAGGGTAGGAAACCAGGTGAATGGACGACCCATGTCCCATTCGTTCCCATAACTCTTCGGTGATAAAAGGCGCAAAGGGGGCCAGGAGGACGGTCAGTGGTTGGAGGATGGCCTGCTTGTGGCATTCCAAACGTTTGAGTTCATTGACGCACATCATAAAAGCACTGATACAGGTGTTGAATGAAAATCGTTCGATGTCATCTGTCACCTTTCGGATTGTTTGGTGCAGCACTTTCCATTCCTCCTGTGTGGGAACATCCTGCGTAATTGACCAGGAATGCCCTTCAAAAAAAAGACTCCAGTATTTCCGCAGGAATCGATTTACACCATCGATGCCTTTGGTATCCCAAGGCTTTGACTGCTCAATGGGGCCTAGAAACATCTCATACATCCGAAAGCAGTCAGCACCATATTTGTCTACCACTTCATCCGGATTTTGCACATTAAATTTGGATTTTGACATCTTTTCCTGTACCACATTGACCGTCAGGTATTCCTCGCCGTTTTGGTCGGTGGCCCATAGGTATTTGTTTACATCTCCTGCAACGTAAAAGTCTTTCCCTTTTGCCTCATAATAGGCAGTAAACTGGCTTTTGCTGAGTCTGTTTTGTGCATCGAGGTAGTCGTAAACATAGGCGAGCCGAATAGGACTACCTGTTCCAACAAATGCATACCCGATGAGATTATTTGAGGCGGAATCCAGATCCACAGCATTTCCAATGAATACTGTTTCCTGGCCATCTTTTTGGAAGCGCAGGTTTTCTGCGTAATATCCATATGCCGTAATCATGCCCTGGTTTATGAGCTTTTGAAAGGGTTCGACACCCGGGACGAGTCCCAGATCAAAAAGAAATTTATGCCAGAACCGGGCATACATCAGGTGACCTACAGCATGCTCTGTACCACCTACGTATAAATCGACATCCTTCCAGTAGTTTACCGCTTCCTGAGACACAAAGGCATCGGGGTTAGTTGCATCCATGTACCTAAGGAAATACCATGATGAGCCGGCAAACCCCGGCATGGTATCGGTCTCCAATTCGAAACCAGGGAATTGGTTGACCCATTCTTCAGCCCGGGCTACGGGGGATTTTCCTCCGGAGGCAGGCTGGAAATTTTCAAGGTCGGGCAACGTTAATGGCAGTTCCGCTTCTGCGAGAGGATAGGGAACTCCCTCCTGATCGTATCTGATAGGAAATGGTTCTCCCCAGTATCTTTGCCTGGAAAAGTTGGCATCCCGAAGCTTGTAATTGACTTTTCGCTTGCCAAATTTCCGTTCCTCAATGATCTGAATCATCTTTTGGATCGCCTCTTTTACTTCCAATCCATCTAAAAAATCGGAATGTTGCAAGATGCCTTTTTTATCGTGTGCGGATGCCCCGGGGTATGCCGATTTATCCACTACAGGAATGATTTCCAGGCCAAATTTCTGCGCAAAAGCGTGGTCTCTATCATCGTCGCTCGGAACAGCCATAATGGCACCGGTTCCATATTCATTCAGCACGTACTCGCCAATCCAGATAGGAATCCGTTTTCCGGAGAAAGGGTGAATAGCATAGTTGCCAGTAAACGCACCAGTGACTTCTTTCGTTTCTGCCATTCTGTCCACATCAGACCTGGATGCCGCATACTCAATGTACGCATTAATCTCCGTCTGATAATCTGGATGTGTGAGTGATTTTACAAGGGCATGTTCAGGTGCAAGAACCATAAAGGTGGCCCCAAAAATAGTATCAGGTCGTGTGGTAAATATTTCTATTTTTTTCTCCGTGTTTTCGAGATCAAAAAACAGCTGTGCGCCTTCAGAACGTCCTATCCAGTTTTTTTGCATTGCCTTCAAGGCATCAGACCATTCCAGGGTTTCCAGATCCTGTAAAAGCCTTTCTGCATACGCGGTGATTCGCAGAGACCATTGCATCATGGCTTTTTTCTCCACAGGGTGCCCTCCTCGCTCGGAAAGGCCATCCTTTACTTCATCATTTGCGAGTACTGTCCCCAGGGCTTCACACCAGTTTACATGTCCTGTTTTTCTGTATGCAAGGCGGTAGTTCATCAATACTTCTTCTTTTTCCAGGGAGGACATGGCATTCCATTCTCCTGCCGAAAAAACGATTGTTTGTGTCGTAACTGCCGGTATCTGCGCATTGCCCTGTTCGGCAAAAAGGTTTACTAGGGATGTGATGGGCACCGCTTTCTGGGCGGATAGATCATAGTAGTGGCCAAACAGTTTTAAAAAAATCCATTGGGTCCACTTATAATAGGCGGGATCTGAGGTTTTGACCTGTCTTGACCAGTCAAAGGAGAAACCGATCTGATCAAGTTGTTGTCTGTAACGATGGATGTTTTCATCGGTGGATTTTGCCGGATGAACTCCTGTCTGAATAGCGTATTGTTCGGCAGGAAGCCCAAACGCATCATAACCCATAGGGTGAAGTACATTAAATCCCTTCAGTCGTTTGTATCTGGCAAAAATATCTGACGCGATGTAACCGAGGGGATGGCCCACATGCAAGCCTGCTCCTGAGGGGTATGGAAACATGTCCAGGACGTAGAATTTGGGTTTCTCTGTCGTATTGTCTACTCTATAAAGATGGGTCTTTCCCCATTTTTCACGCCACTTTGGCTCAATTTCTTCAGGATTATAATGCATGAATTTGTTAAAATTTTCACGTATTCTGGCTAGGACTCACAACTTGAGCATGTCACCAGGTTATTTACAAGTTCTTTGGATACACTTTGGCTTCGTTGGTAATATAAGGTTTTTACACCGAGTTTCCAGGCTTCGATCATTAGCCTGTTGACTTCTTTTACCGGGAGGGAGGCGGGAATGTTGAGGTTCAGGCTTTGGGCCTGGTCCACATATTTTTGGCGGATTGCCGCTTGCTGGATGATTTCGAGCTGGCTGAGTTCTTTGAATGTTTTAAACACCGACTTTTCTTCCTCTGTTAATTCATCGATATGCATGATGCTACCATGATTGAGCATGATGCTACGCCAGGTATCTTCGTTGTCGATGCCTTTTTCTGCAAGCAACTGACGCAGGTATTTATTTTTTCGCATAAAATTCCCCTTTGACAAGCCTGCTTTATAGTAATTGCTCGCAAAGGGTTCTATGCCTGGCGATGTTTGCCCTAGGATAGCCGAAGAGGAGGTTGTTGGGGCAATTGCGAGCAATGTGGTATTCCGCTTGCCATATCCTTTAAGAATATCCGGCTCACCATAAATCATGGCTAGCTCTTTGCTTGCTTTCTCCGCTTTTTCGTTGATGTCTTTAAAGATGGTTGTGGTAAGCATCTTTGCATGAAGACCTTCAAAAGGAATCATATTTCGCTGCAGGTAGGAGTGCCAGCCAAGCACGCCAAGACCCAGAGCCCTATGCCGCTTAGCAAAGCGGTTTGCAGAGGCGAGATAATGGTTGTTTTCGGTTTTGACTATGAATTCCTGGAGTACGGCATCCAGGAAGTAGATGGCCATTTTTACTGCTTCTGTATCTTTCCATTCATCATACAGTTCGAGATTCATCGAAGAAAGGCAGCAGATAAAGGATTCATCTTCTGATGATGGCAAGGCGATTTCGGAGCAGAGATTGCTTCCGTAAATCGGCATGTTTTTATCTTTGTATACTTGCGGCTTATCTTTGTTGACATTGTCTGAGAAGAAAATGTAAGGTAAGCCTTTTTGTTGCCTGCTTTCCAGTACTTTTGCCCAGATTTCACGTTTTTTTCTATCACCCTCAATCATTTCCTGCATCCAGTAATCAGGTACACAGACAGCAAAGAAGAGGTTTTGAATGGGACTACCTATGTTTTTGATTGTCAGAAATTCTTCTATGTCGGGATGATCAATGTCCAGGTACGCCGCAAAGGCACCTCTGCGTACACCTCCCTGAGAAATGGTATCCATGGCAGTATCGAACAAGCGCATAAAGCTTACGGCACCGGAACTTTTTCCGTTATCTGATACTGCACATCCCCTTTCACGGAGTGCGCCAAAATAACCAGAGGTGCCGCCTCCGATTTTGGTTTGCATGATGACTTCTCCCAGTTTGTGGGTGATGCTTTCGACAGAATCAGGGACATACACATTGAAGCAAGAGATAGGTAGGCCTCTCTCTGTGCCCATATTGGCCCATATTGGCGAACTGAGGCTCATCCATCCTCGCTCGATCATCTCTGTAAACGCAGCCTTGAGCTCGGGTTTATATAATCGCTGAGACGCTGCCGTCGTGATGCGATCGATGGCTCCTTCGATTGTTTCACCTTTGAGGAGATACCCTCTGTTGAGGATTTGCTCACTCTCTTCATTGACCCACCAGAGTCTTTCTTCCATGTGATACATATGCATTGCTATTTAGAAAAGGTCATCTGCCGTGATACTTTTATCGTGTTTGGTATATTCTACAGGGCGTTTTGCAAAGAAATCATCCATGCTGTTGGCAAACACTTCTTCTTCAAACCAAATCATGGGCTGGTATTGCGCATCGGTAATGTGGAATACTTTTTCCATCTTGATTCGTTCAAGACTTTCATCCACCCTGTACTTCATAAAGTTGAGCAGGTCACTTTTGTTCAAATTTTGAATGTCCCCCTCTTCAAAGATCCAGTTAAGAATGTCTGATTCTATCTGAATGGATTCAGTCACAATGTCCCGGATTTGGTTGATGCTCTCTTCATCGAATATTTCAGGGTATTCTTCCCTGATTTTATTGATGATGTAGATGCCCGCATTGGCATGAAGTTGTTCGTCTACTGATGTCCAGGCAATGATATTGCTGACATTCTTCATTACACCCCGAAACCTGGTGAAGGACAAAATGATTGCAAACTGGCTGAAAAGGGATACATTTTCAATCAGTATGGTAAACAGAATCAGTGAGTGCAGGTATTCTTTCCGGTCGTCCGACTTCGATTTTGCCAAGACCCCTGACAAGTATTCCACTCTTTTTCTGATCACAGGGATTTCTAGCAAGTCTTCAAATTCGTCATTGTAACCCAGTACTTCCACTAACCTGGAATAAGCCTCGGAATGCCTGAATTCACATTCGGCAAAGGTACTGCCAAGGCCATTAAACTCGGGCTTGGGAAGGTGTAGGTATACGTTTCCCCAGAATGTTTTGACGGCGACCTCAATTTGCGCGATTGCCAACAGTGCCTTCTTGACAACCTGTCTGTCATTGTCATTCAGATAGGCATGAAAGTCCTGAACATCGGCGGTGAAATCAACTTCTGAATGAACCCAGAAAGAATTATTCATTGCTGAGGTGAATTTTAAAACATCCGGGTATTCAAACGGCTTGTAATTTATTCTTCTATCAAATATTCCCATACGAATACTTCCTGTTTTTTAATTTGTAACTGCAGTAAAACTCAATCGGATCTGAGGGTGAATCAAAAAATAATATAAATATATATTTGTAGTGAAATTAAATCCAAACCTATATATATTAAAATAATGTTTATACGAAATGCAAATATGAGAATTGATTTTAAAATTGCCAAAATTTGACATTAAACTTTTTTATAATTTTTTCAAGAATGTATCTAGCTGCCTGATTTTCAGGTAAGAGGTTGATATTGGCGTTCCAATAACTACATTTGGTCCTGAACCGTGATGGTTTTACGAATTTTACGTTTCAGTGTTTTACAGAAAAAAACTACCTTTGCAGCTTATAAATCAGACAATGTTGCGGAGAAAGACGGGTTTACTTATGTATGTTTTTACACTGGTATGTTTGGTAAGTGTGACTTTGGTTGCGCAAAATGGAACAATCAGGGGCAATGTGTATGATCAGGCCAGCGGAGCGCCGATCATCTATTGCAATCTTCAGGTAGCGGGTACAACGCTGGGCGCTACGACAGACCTGGATGGTTTTTTTGTCATTCCCAATGTGCCAGCCGGAGAGTACAGGCTTATGGCTACCTACATAGGTTATGACAGCACGACGGCTGTTGTCAAGGTGCGTGCAGGTGCAATTGTTTATCAGTCGCTGACCATGAAGGAAAGTGCCATTAATCTGGGCGAGGTCTCTATTTCTGCGGCAAGGGAGCAAATGCGAACAACTGTGAATATCTCCCAGATTACGGTCTCACCAAAACAAATTAAAGCATTGCCTTCCGTGGGTGGTGAGGCGGACCTTGTCCAATACCTGCAGGTTTTGCCAGGTGTGATTTCAACAGGTGACCAGGGAGGTCAGATTTATATACGCGGAGGTGCTCCCGTGCAGAATAAAATCTTGCTTGACGGACTCAATATCTTCAACCCATTTCATTCCATTGGATTTTATTCGGTTTTTGAGACTGAGCTGATCAAGAATGTAGATGTACTGACTGGCGGTTTTGGGGCAGAGCACGGCGGACGGATTTCAGCTATAGTTGATATCAAAACCAGGGATGGTAATAAAGGCCGCACCAGTGGATTTGTCAGTGGGGGTCCATTTATGGCGAAAGCGATGGTCGAGGGGCCCTTGCGAAAATTCAAGGAAGGAGGTACTTCTGTATCCTATGTATTTACGGGTAAAACGTCCTTGATTGAAAACACCTCAAAGAGCCTGTATAGCTATGCAGCTCCCGTTGATTCGATTGGTTTGCCCTTCACATTCCAAGATGTTTACGGTAAGATCTCTGTAAACATGGCGAATGGAAGCAGGGTAAATTTCTTTGGTTTTAATTTTTCGGATGCATATAGAAACCCATTGCTCGCGACCATTGACTGGAAGAACAGGGGAGGAGGTGTCAATTTCAACCTGATTCCTACGGGAAGCAGCATTCTTGTAGATGGTCTTGTCGGATTTTCGAATTACACTGTCGGCATTCAGGAGAAGGACAGTGAGCCAAGGACTTCGGACATTGATGAATTATCAGCAAATGTCAATTTTACCTTTTTTGGAAACCAGAATGAGGTCAGGTATGGTCTCGAGATGCGCAGCATCAGGACGGATTTTGAATTTGTCAATCCATTCGGACTTCGACTTGCCCAAGAGCAAAATACAACAGAGCTTGGTTTTTATTTTAAGTACAGGCAGATTTTGGGACGGCTGATTCTGGAACCCTCATTACGCACGCAGTACTATTCCTCGCTTGGATCCATCACGCTGGAACCCAGGTTGGGCGTGAAGTATAATATTACAGACGAAATCCGCTTCAAAGGGGCTGCGGGAAGGTACACACAAAATATTCTTAGTACCTCCAACGAGAGGGATGTTGTCAATTTGTTCAATGGTTTTTTGACCGGACCTGAATCTATCGTGACTGGTTTTGATGGGAAGGCTGTCAGTAATAAGCTGCAATTGTCCTATCATGGTGTTGCTGGAATAGAGTTTGATTTGACAAACAGAATTCAATGTAACGTGGAAGGCTATTACAAGAGTTTTCCCCAGTTGATTGTAGTGAACAGGAACAAGACAGAAAAGGCGCAGGCGGACTACACTGTCGAAACAGGAAAGGCCTATGGTGTTGATCTTTCAATGAAATATGAATCTCCAAGGATGTATATCTGGGCAACATACAGTCATGGCTATGTAAACAGGAATGACGGCGAACAGATATATCCAACTGTGTTTGACCGGAGACATAATGTCAACACCCTTGTGACCTACAA
>JAUMBK010000253.1:0-10103 GCA_032115795.1 Saprospiraceae bacterium
TCTGAACATTGATTATCCGTTCAACCTGACAGGCATCCTGTATTTTCCAAAGCTCAACAACAGCTTTGAGGTACAAAAAAATAAAATCCAGCTCTACAGCAACCAGGTTTTCATCACAGATGATGTTAAGGAAATTGTACCCGAATTCCTGATGCTGCTGCACGGCGTCATCGATTCTCCGGATATTCCGCTGAATGTGTCCAGAAGTTACCTTCAGTCTGATGCAAACGTCAAAAAAATCAATACCTACATCTCCAAAAAAGTTGCTGAAAAACTGCAGTCCCTGTTTTCCACCGACAGAAAATCGTATGAAGACAAGTGGAAGGAAATCAGCACGTTTGTAAAGTATGGTATGATTTCTGACGAAAAATTCAACGAAAAAGCAATCCAGTTTGTCTTGTTGAAAAACCTGGACAACCAGTACTATACGCTTGATGAATACAAGGAGAAAGTCAAACCTGCACAGACAGACAAGCACAATAAGATCATTTACCTCTATGCCAACGATGCCAGCGCCCAGCATTCCTATATAAAGGCAGCCAGGGAATATGGCTATGATGTGCTCGAAATGGATACCGTCATTGACAACCATTTTATGCAACACATTGAGTATAAAGGCAATGAAATCACCTTCGTCAGGGTAGACTCGGATACGCCCGACAATCTGGTTCAAAAAGAAGAAAAGCGGGAATCTGTGTTGTCTGAAAAGGACCAGGAAAAAGTCAAAGAGATTTTTACCCAATCCGTCAAAAACCTGGGAATGGGTCAGGTGGAGTTGAAGCCCCTGTCACCCGCAGATCACCCTGTCCTCATCACGCGGCCGGAATTTATGCGGCGAATGAAGGAAATGCAGGCAATGCAGGGCATGGATATGGGCATGTTTCCGGATAGCCACAATGTGGTTATCAACACCAACCATCCGCTGATCACAGAGAAACTCCTGGGCATGGAGAGCGAGGGCGAAAAAGCCGATTTTGCAACGTACCTGCACGACCTGGCATTGCTCAACCAGAATATGCTCAAAGGGGAGGCGTTAGCAGATTTTATATCGAAAAGCCTCACTTTTGTAAAATAATATGTGAACGCCGGCGGTGGATCAATTGACCATCGCCGGCGCTATCCTTTCTGCATGCCCATAACTGGGCATTTTTTGTTTGTACAAAAACGCACACAGGCACTGAAGAAGATGGCATCAAAAAATCTCCCCATTCTGACTATCCCGGCAGAATTGATGGCTGCTTTTGAACAAGATTGTTGTTACTTTGTCCTTTCTTTTGGTAAATCGAATGTATGTGTAGACTTCTCCTGGGTATCGTGTGGATTGTCGTTTGCCTGCAACCAGCAGTGCTAACAGGCCAGTGCAACAGAACAGCGGATTCTCTTGCCCTGGTAGCCATCTATACCAACTGTACCGGCGACACGTGGACGAACAAGACAAACTGGCTGGTTCCAGGCAAGCCAGTTTCAAGCTGGTTCGGCATCAAGGTAAATGCAGCAGGTTGCGTTGAATCCATTTCTATGCCGACCAACAAGATGAATGGGGCGTTGCCCGATGAAACAGGAAACCTCCAGGCTCTCAAAATACTCAATCTGACAAACAACAATCTGAGTGGCAACCTGCCTGTGTCTATCGGCAAGCTTACCTCGCTGGAGGAAGTAAACCTGTCATCCAATAAACTCAATGGGCCCATTCATGCGTCATTCGGGAATCTCGTGAAGCTCCGCAAATTGCAGCTGAGCCTCAACAATTTCAGCGGCAATTTGCCTTCTGCCCTGGGAGCGATGAAAGCACTTGTTATTTTTCATGTAAACCAAAACAACCTCAATGGTCCATTGCCGCCAGCGATGGGCAACATGTCCAACCTGGAGGAGTTGCTGCTATCCCAGAACCAGTTTATTGGCAGTCTCCCGGTCGAATTGGGAAACCTGACCAGGCTCAGGTCATTGATCATCTCTCAAAATGGATTTTCCGGCAATTTGCCGCCAGAGCTGGGAAAATTGAGCCAACTTCAATTTTTCTATGCCGATGAGAATCAGTTTGCAGGCTCCATTCCGTCAGCATGGTCGGGCATGGCTGCCTTGAAGGAATTGTGGTTGCACAAAAACAGGCTGAGTGGCATCATTCCTGCCGAAATGACATCCATTTTCAGTCTGCAAAAATTGTTGCTGAATGAAAACCAGCTGACAGGGCCAATCCCGGATCAGATGGGCAATCTCAAAAGTATGATCAGCCTGCATTTGTCCGACAACCAATTGTCAGGCTCGCTGCCTCCTTCCCTCGGCAACATGACCTCAATGCTGAGTTTTTTGGTAAACAACAATGCATTGACAGGCGCCATTCCGCCGCAATTGGGCAATTGCACTAATTTATCTTCCTTAAATCTCGCAAACAATCTACTGGATGGCGAGCTTCCCCCGGCGTTGGGCAAACTGGCATCGCTGAAGCGGTTTTATGCCCAGAACAATCGCTTTGAGGGCTGTTTTCCAATCTCATTTCAGCGCTTTTGTACGCTGGGAGAAAGTAGTAATCCCAATGCAAACGGCTACAATTTTCGCAACAATGCTCGCCTGGTGTTTTCAGGCGATTTTGGCCGCTGGTGCAATGGAGAGGGACGCGCCAAAGCAGTCGCCCAGGCCAACACACCCTTGTGCGAAGGATCTGAATTGAAACTTGTCGGTTCCGGAGGCACTGTCTTTCAATGGTCAGGGCCCGCAGCGTTTCAGTCAAATCTCGCCAGCCCGACAATCCCAGCCATTGGCCAGACACAGTTTGGCACGTATATCCTGGCCGTCGAAAACGAAAACAAATGCCGGGATACGGTGCGACTGAAAATTGAACAGACAGGCAGTGTTGCTGCCGCCGCTTCGGGACCACTGTGTGAAGGCGACACGATCAAATTGTCTGCCTCCGGAGGAATCTCTTATCGCTGGTCCGGACCCGCCGGATTTGTTTCTACACTGCAAAATCCGAGGATCGCCAACGCACAACCGCAGATGGAAGGCGAGTATAGCGTCGAAATCACGACAGCAGATTGCGTGATCACGAGAAAATTACCCATTTCCTTTGTGCGCACATCCACGCTGACTTCCAATAGTCCCCTCTGTGAAGGAGATACTCTCCGTCTCCGCGTGGCCGACGGTGCCAGTTTTCAGTGGGCAGGTCCGGGGGGATATGCCGGGCAACAGCAGGACGCTGTGATACCGGGCATTACCGCAAGTAAGCAGGGCATCTACAAAGTAGTGGTTCTGAATGCGGCAGGGTGCCGGTTTACCCTTGCAGATACAGTCGAAGTCAGGGTAAATCAGGTGCCGAAAGTGGCGGACTTCCCTTTGGTTTGCCAGCAGCAAGAGCCACTGGTGCTTCCGTCTGTTGTGGACGGGTTTTCAGGCACCTGGAAAGGGCCGGGCATCAGCCTGCAGCAGCAATCCTACATTTTCGATCCGTCCGGCCTCGCAGGTGTGCAAAACATAGTCTTCCTCCCTGCCTCCGTGTCAGGCTGTATTACGTCGGCCACAAAGGAAATCAAGGTCAGTGTGATTGACGTGCGCATCGACAGCATCGTGCCTTCTGCCAACGGTGCAGACACTGACGGTAAAGTGATCCTTCAGCTTGCCACCAATACAACCGAAGTCAACCTCACGTTCAATGGACCTGTTTCAGGTTCAAAAACAGTGGCTGCCTTCCAGGAATATGTACTGGACAACCTTCCTTCCGGACAATACCTGATTGCTGTTTCTGACGCTTCCTCCTGTTTCGATACAGCCTCGGTATATGTGCCCTATGTCAGACCCTCTTCCTATCTGCCAAATGTGGTCCACGCTGCTTCCAACACCGGAAACGGGCAGTTTTACCTTTCAGGGGAAAACATTGGCACCTATACGCTGGAGGTGTACAACCGATGGGGAAGTCTGGTTTTTGAGGGGAATGCCTTGGTGCCGGGGCAGCCAGACCAGGGTTGGCAACCCAATGCCGGCCAGCAGGGAGTCTATGTCTGGCGCATCACGTACACTACCTATTTTGGTATAAAAACAAGGGTAGGATCAGTGACGGTGCTGTAAGCCTTCCGCTGCGGTCGCAGGCACGTTGCAAGACACGCATCCAAAACATCACGTCAGTATATCCCTGATAATGAAGTGAAACGGCGGCAATCGTAAAATAATTTTTCAGTTCTCCGGGGCTTTTATCATTTTTGGAATGATTTTTTCTGTACAGCTACATGAAATACAGAATCGTTGATGTACCTTAAAACAATCATACAGGGCAGGCTGGAATTTGGGACGCAAAAGAGTTATGAAAAGGTCACAAAGATGTTTCAGCAAAGACTCGAAACCTATTACAAGACGGATGTCATTTTTAAATTTGAGGACATCTTCAAAGAAGAGGAGTTGTCAATGGAAGTTCCCCGTTTTGTAGGACAGGTGACAGAAAAAGCATTTCGGACGACCACCGGTTTGCTGGGCTATTGTGCCCAGTTTGCCATTGCTGGTTCGATCCGCGCCTGGTTGATCAATGAAGGAGAGATTGTTTCGTTTGAGACACTCGAGCCTGCCAGCGACAAGGGAGCCGTGCAATCGTTTGTGAAGGGCCGCAAGCTGGTCAAAGTCAAGGGCAGGGAAGCCGAAGCGATCGAAGCGCTGAGCCAGGCCATTGAAAAATATGACCGCCATGCCCAGGCATACGAGCGACGTGCCAAAGTCAATTTTCTGATGAAAAACTACCACGACGCACTCCGGGATTACAATAAGTGCATCCACATCGACGCCACCATTCCCACTGCCTTTTATGGCATTGCCAAAATCCACATGATCCGGGAAGAGTGGGAAGAGGCGATCAAAAACCTGGATGAGTCTATTAAAAAGTCCATTGCACTGCAGACGCTCTACTGGAAATCCAGGCGGCTGAAAGCAGAATGCCATATGCATCTCAAAGAATGGCACAAAGCTGCCTTCGACTTGAAATTGTTTACCAACAGGGCCTTCGATGCCGAAAATCCCAACCGATTCTGGCTAAGGTGGGCACAACACAAGTATGCCCTGGTGCTGATCGAGATGGATGAAGCTGCGGAAGCCCTGAAGGCAATCGAAAAAGCAATCAACATGCCTGATATACAGGACGGCATCACAGAAGGCGAAATGCTGACAATCCGGGGCATGGCAAAGCAAAAAGCAGGAAAGAACGGATTTGTCAAAGACATCAAGGAAGCAGCATCCAAAGGCGATAAGCGCGCAAAAAACATGCTCAAAGCCATCCAGTAAAGTTCCAATACACTCCCCTAACGAAATTTTATCTTTTTATACTTCAGGTGAAGATGGCAAAAATAGTTTATATTTAAGCCAAAATCAACTAAAGTCATATGAGTACATCGTCATCACAGCAAGGGCATCCCAGGGGGCTCTACCTGTTGTTCTTTACAGAAATGTGGGAACGTTTCAGCTACTATGGCATGCGTGCCATTTTCATCTTGTTTATGACCCAAGCACTGCTGTTTCCATCGGATGAGGCTTCGGTCATTTATGGCAGTTTTACTGGCCTTGTCTACCTTACGCCCCTGCTGGGAGGCTACCTGGCAGACAGGTACTGGGGCAATCGAAAGAGCATATTTTTAGGGGGTATCATTATGGCCGCCGGGCAGTTTATGATGTTTTTGAGCGGTTCGTTCTATGAGCAGCAGGCTTTGGCCATCACGCTGATGTGGATGGGACTAACCCTGTTGATCATTGGCAACGGATTTTTCAAGCCCAATATATCCACGATGGTCGGGCAGCTATACACCAAGGATGACAAGCGCGTCGATGGTGCCTTTACCATTTTTTATATGGGCATCAATCTGGGTGCCTTCTTTTCACCCCTGATTTGCGGCAGCCTGGGAGATACGGGCAATCCGGCCGATTTCAAATGGGGCTTTTTGGCGGCCTGCATTGGGATGATCCTCAGTGTCATCTCGTTTGAATTGTTGAAAAACAAGCACCTCAACGGTCCGGAAAACAATGCCATCGGCAACGTCGTCTCCAAAACAGATATGAAAGTACTGGGACTGGTCCTTGGGGCCACGGCACTGATTTTCTTTTTGATGAATTTCAAGCAACTCTTCGATACCGATTTTGACCTGGTATTTTATCTGATTGTGGGCGCATTTGTGTTGTCGCCCCTGGGCATCCTCACGGACAAGTCGATTACGCCCATTGAGCGGGACCGGATTTTTGTCATCTTTATTCTGGCGTTTTTCGTGATCTTTTTCTGGTCTGCCTTTGAGCAGGCGGGGGCTTCTTTGACTCTTTTTGCAGAGGAGAATGTCAACAGGGATGTGCCTCTTTCATTCAATAAATACACCATTTTTGGATTTTTAGCCATTCTGACATTTTACCTGATGAAGTTTCTGGAATGGTTTTTTGAGTGGAAACAAGGCACGTACCTTAAAGCGACGGGATTGATCGTTGTGACTTTGCTGGTGCTGACATTCATGGGCTACATCACAGATTACAATAAGGATACGCTTCCGGCGAGCTGGTTTCAGTCAGTCAATCCGCTGGTCATCGTTGTTTTTGCTCCGATCATGTCCTGGTTATGGACCAAGATGGGCGACAAGCAGCCCTCTTCACCTACAAAAATGGCGTGGGGTCTACTTCTGGTCGCCATTGGGTATGTTGTCATTGCAGTTGGTGTCAAGGGCGTGGATGCCTCAGTCAAAGTGAGCATGGTATGGCTTCTTTCGCTTTATTTTATCCACACCATCGGTGAATTGTGTCTGTCACCCATCGGCTTGTCAATGGTATCAAAATTGTCTCCGGTGCGGTTTTCTTCCCTGTTGATGGGAACATGGTTTATTGCCAATGCGTTGGCAAACAAGCTGGCGGGCACACTGAGCGCCCTGTTGCCTCCGGGTGCCGGCGAGCACGCCACGGCGACGGAGGTAAAATCCATTCTTGGCTACCAGGTGGCCACGCTGTATGATTTCTTCCTCGTCTTTATCGTGATGGCGGGAATCGCGGCGTTCATCCTGTTTGGCATCACCAAGGTGCTGCAGAAAAAAATGCACGGCATCCAGTAAGAAATTGTCGAATACATAAATAAAACCCCTGTAAGGATGTGACATTTTCTTACAGGGGTTTTTCTTTTTAGTGCATGTGGGATATGGCATCAGCCCAGGTACACATCCGCGTAAACCACTTTTTCCACTGATTTTCTGTACTGGTTGGGATTTTGCCCCGTTTTGGCTTTAAAGAGGCGATTGAAATGCGAGAAATTGTTGAATCCACTTTCAAAGCAGACCTCGGATATCGAGTGTTTTTCTTCCGAAAGAAGTTTGCAGGCATGGACAATGCGGAATTCGTTGACAAAATCCGTGAATGTTCTGCCCGTGACTTTTTTGAAATACCTGCAAAAGGAGGGCACCGTCATATTGACTTCTGTGGCGATCTCCTGCAGCTGGATAGCCTCGGTAAAGTGGCGGCGCACATACGTATAGATGGTGTCGATCCTATCAGTATCCTGGCCCTTCACGACCAGAGCCACCCCTGAGGCGTTGAGGATGTTGTATTCGCGTGAGGTGGCGAGCATGTGGAGTATGCGGAGGAATTCAGTCAGGCGGTCTACGGCTTCCATGTAAAATAAGTCATTGAGCCTGTCTCCCACTTCATCACGCGTATTTCCGTAAAAGGAGAGTCCCGACCGTGCACGGTCAAACAACTGTCCGATGGATTGCATTTCCGGCAGGGAAAAAAAGGTGGGTCCCAGAAAATCTTCCCGCATTTGGACGACAATTTCGGAATGGTTGTCGGAAAGTCGGTCGGTAAATCCATAGTGTGGCAGGTTGGGTCCCAATAAGATGAGATCACCTCCGTTGTAGTACGAGATGTGGTTGCCTATGTGCCTCTTGCCGCTCCCCTGTTTGATGTAGACGATTTCCAGTTCCGGGTGAAAGTGCCAGAAGGGCTGCGCGCTGGGATTGACCTCTTCAAATTTGCGCAGGGCAAAGGAATGCCCAAACGTAGGATCGATTTTTTCCAGTGATGGCGTCTGTGCAAAAGACCTTATCATTTATATCGTTTATGCGGTTATTGCATTCAAATATCAGTATAATAAATGGTAGTAAAATCAATACATATACTAATTTAACTATAAATTAACCTAAATTACCTTAGAATGGTAATTCAGTACATATATTGGCAAATTTAGATGTGGTTTGGGTAAGAGCAATGCGGCTATTTTTGTTTCAACAATTGATTCATTTATTTTTAAAACTGGAATTACCATGAAAACACACGCAATGATGTTCATTCTTTTGCTGGCTGCGTTTGCAATGCAGGCGAGCAACAATCCCGGCACTGAGCTGGAAAAGGCCAAGTCACTGACAATCGAGACGCATACCTGGAAATCTGAAAACGTACACATCCAGATCAGGCAGGCCGATGGTGAGATCGTCCTCGACGAAACGGTCAGGACGGGCAACCTCAGAAAATACAACCTGAAGCATTTGCCTGCAGGCCAGTATGTGCTGGAAATGTCTGACAGCTACCGAGTGACCGAACAGACATTTACGATTGGCCAGCTGGATGTGCAGGTCTCTGCACCGGTCAAAACCACGTTCAAGCCGGTGATCGCCAGAAAGGGCAATGCGCTGGACGTAAATCTGATGACACAGGGTGAGGAAGCATTCATCACCATCACTGACCAGGCCAGCGAAACGCTGTTTGCCGAAAAATGTGCCAAGACATCCCTGCACAGGAGGTATGACATTTCCCGCCTGCCCGCCGGTAGCTATGCCCTCAGCATTGAGGTAGGCGACAGGACGTACACGGAGAGGTTTTCTAAGAGATAATCTGAGATGCATTCACGGTATTGTAGGGCCAAGACATGCCTTGGCCCTACAATACCCCCTCGCGGGTACGACGATTACACAAGCACATTGGTGGAGGGATTGTATTTTTGAGTAATGGCACAAAAGCGATAAAATGGGTGGTGATAAGATAAATTTGGTTGGGTTGTAGTGCCGCCTTGGGTGAAAAATTTCCCATATTTATCTTCCTGACTAAATCTCCTGCGGTGAAAAATGACCTTATTCGCCGCATATTTGCGGTAATTAAATTGTATTTTTGATGCACATTACGATTAAATGATGCCAAAATACATCTACGAATACGCAAACTGGACGGACTTTACCTGGCAGGAAAGGGCCATAAACACTCTATTTGGTGAAGTTCGGTTGATGCAAGGCAAAATAATTGGTCAGATGCAAGCCCTGGGTTTTTCTGCCAAAGAAGAGGCGACACTGACAGCATTGACACTGGATGTAGTAAAATCATCTGAAATAGAAGGTGAAATTCTCAATTACCATCAGGTGCGTTCGTCCATTGCCCGACGTCTGGGTATCAACACTGCTGGACTTGTGCCTGGCAGCCGCCATATAGAAGGAATCGTAGAAATGATGCTCGATGCCACGCAACGGCATTCATTACCTTTAACCGAAGCACGGTTATTTGGCTGGCACGCCGCTCTTTTCCCAACTGGGTACAGTGGCCCCTATAAAATCGAAGCAGGACAATACCGGACCGGTGAAATGCGGGTCGTTTCAGGTGCTATGGGGAAAGAAAAAGTGCATTACAAGGCAATTCACCCGGAACTTGTAAAAAAAGAAATGGACAGGTTTTTAGATTGGTTAAATTATGATCACTCGCTTGACTACGTGTTGAAAGCGGCCATGGCACATTTCTGGTTTATCATCATTCACCCATTTGATGATGGCAATGGCAGAATAGCACGAGCCATTTCAGATATGTTGCTTGCGCGTGCTGAAGGAAGCGGCGAGCGATTCTACAGCATGTCGAGCCAGATATTGGCAGAACGAAAGCGCTATTACGAGGTTTTAAATAAAGTGCAGCACAGTTCCGGAGATATCACAGAGTGGCTCGACTGGTTTTTTCGTTGTCTCAAAAACGCCATGCTTGCAACCGAGACGACCACACAAAAAATATTGTACAAAGCCGAATTCTGGAAATTACATGAACATACTCCTTTGAATGAGCGGCAACGGCTGATGCTGAACAAACTACTTGATGGGTTTGAAGGTAAATTGCAATCCTCCAAATGGGCAAAAATCACCAAA
>JAUMBK010000254.1:0-3766 GCA_032115795.1 Saprospiraceae bacterium
CGTGAAGTTCGATTCTCATGTGAGCTACTCTGACATGAAGCGGGGTGATGTTGATTCCTTTAATGGAGGCCACATTGAATTTCTTTTTCCAAAGTACATCCTGTTCCCCAAAGCCAAATCCAACATCCAGTAAATTGTCTGAGGCATTCAGCTCCAGATATTCCCCCAGTTTTGTGGCCAGGGCTTCACATGCACCATCGTATGTGGAGGCATTTTTCCAATAGCCGAAATTGAGCCATAAGGGAGTGTTCAGGTCTTTGTATTTGGGATCGTCTTCTTCACCCATGTTTGTATAAAGCGTATTCGCTTTTTTTGCAAAGATGGTATACCATGCTTTTTTAGGATTTTTCCATATTAGATTCCTTATTGCCTTGCGGTTTGCCTTTATGGCATTATTGAATTCCTTACTCATTTGGTAATAAATTATTATTGATAAATAGCAGATTGCCCACATCATCTGAAAGCTTATCGTGCCGAACCAGTGTGTGATTGTGTTTCTCTAAAAATTCGATCAGTTCTGTTGAAGTGGGTATGTTTTCATATCGCTGGTCATAATTTGCCTCACAGAAAATAAAATCCAGTTTGCCAATCAGCTGTGTAGCACCTTTGAATACGGCCAGTTCATCTCCCTGAACATTGACCCGCATACCATTAAAATCGACATCGCTGTATTTTTCTTCTATCAACTTATCCAGTGGCCGTACCTGTATATCCTGTGTCATGGTTACTTCAGAGAGATTTACGCCATTTACCTGAATTTCAGCTACGGGCTTGTGGGTTGAGGAAAGGCCGCTTTCCCGGGTTACATACAACGTAGATGTTCCTTCTTTTTCTCCTGCAGCGCATGGTTCAATAAAAATTTCCACGAATGGACTACCTCCAAAAACCTCGACACATGACTGCGCCAGCTCGTTGTATATCACGCTTATCGCCTCTAGTTTTTCAATGGCTGGCTCAAGAGGCTCTATGATCATGACCTTTTCAAAGCCCAGCAAGGCATAAGGCAGAATCTCATGCCCAAGGTGTCCGCCGACATGGACCATGCCTTTGGGTCGTATACCATATCGTTTCAGGAAGGACTGTACCAGGAAAAAATACAGGCCATTGGGGATAATTTCGAAAGCGGGTAAATGGTCGTTTACCTTTGATTTGTGAAATCGGGGTAGATTTTCTTTGAGCCACGAAGAAAGATTTCGTTCTTCCAGTGTATGCATTAGATTTGATTATTTGTACATCGTAAGTAAAACTGTCCGGTTACCCTTGTAAGGCATTCTTCCGTGCATCACTTTCATATTGTCGAGATAGACAAGGTCTCCTGCCTGCCATTTTACCGGAACCATAACTTTATGAGTCAGCGACCGTATCACTGAGAAGTATGCCGGGTCAATTTCCGTATGGTCACCAAACGTGACGTGCTGGGGTCTGCTCGTAACATCATCGCCATAAAGAGCGAGTGTAGCTTCCTGCACCTCCGGCTCGAAGTTGCTGATATGGAACTGGTCGGCCTGGTTAAACCACAATTTTTCACCTGAGAGGGGGTGAATCCGAACAGATGGCCTGTATTGCCTTATCGTGATGCTATCGTCGGCATGCCAGGTAAATTCGCTGTTTGTTTTTTTACAAAACGCCTCCACTTCGCTTTTCTCTTCCGTTTCGAAGGTCTTTTGCCACGAGGGTCCCAGGCCGTACCCGCCATGCAGGTTTCTTATGTAGCACAGGTCTTTTTGCGAAAATTCATTCACTATTTCTTCAGGCAAGAGCGAAAGGAGGGTGGTATTGTCACACAAGGGCGTTTCTCCTCCTTCCGGTGCTGGCTGTACACAGCAAAACAGCATACGGTCGGGCCATACATCTGAATAGGATAACTCACTGTGCAGCGATATAAACTGGTCTGCCGGGAATTCAGTGGACGTGTAGGTATTACTCGTCAGTTTGGTTCTGGGTGAATTGCCATCTGTGTACGGCATGGGAGACTCATTGATAGAATCAGCAAGGGTCCTGAAATCATCCTTTGAGTGTATGGCAAATCCTCTGAAAAGAATGGCGCCATGGTGTGCCAGGTCGATCTTTATGTCATTCAGGTTGCTATTAATGAATTCCGAAAGATCCCCTGTATGGTCACCTGCAGATAGCAGAGAAGGAGTAACAATCAAGGGATTGTTGTCGTCTCTGTCAATTTGGTTTCTTAATTCGTTAATCATATTTATTATTTGTTTTCTGCCAATTCAAGAATTTGATGAATGATGGCCGCATTATTTTTAACGTGGGCCTCATCCATCATCTTTCTATGAATACCGTCGGAAAGAATTTCCCTTACGCCGGCTTCCGTCCACTCACTCCAGTTCTCCTTTCGTTCATAATTGTCTTCTGCCTTCATCAGGTAGATGGGGGCCTTGATCAGGAGATCGCCTTGCTGTTCCATCTGAAAAAGGAAGTCATAATACTGTTTCACCTGTTTTGAGCATACTTCCTTAAAAAACTCCATATCGATAAAATGACTCTTGAATTCCTCAAACTTGGCCTCTATATAGATGTCCATTTCTTTTGCAATGAATTCAATGGAATGTTTTTTCCCTTCTTTTCCTCCTCTGTAAGCATCGATAATAATTACACTGCTCACTTCCCTGCCTGCCTTTTCCATGGCTTTGGCTACGTGAAAGGCCATAAAGCCTCCTGCAGAGTGGCCTGCAATGTTAAGCTTGCCATCAGGCTGTATTTCATCAATCATCCGAACATAATCCTTCATGGTATCGTTGTTTTCCACATAATTGAAGGAATAGACGGTCGTTTCGGGCATAAGCTCCGCCAGCTTTCCATAGGCCAGTGCAGAGCCCAGTACAGGCGGAAATAAAATGATGTTTGTCTTGCCTGCAGGGTTTCCCAGTTTGAGATACGGATGCTCCTTGAACTGGATATTCATGAATTTGGCCAGATCGATATAATCGGCGATTTTCTTGACAGTCGGGTGTTTATACAGATAGACCAAAGGTACCCCCACTCTTTGCCTTGAATGCAACAGGGACATCAGGCTCATAGCCTTTAATGAATGTCCGCCTGATTCAAAAAAATTCTGTTCAAGGCTCACCTTTTGGATGTCCAGGATTTCGCGGAAGGCCTGAGCTACTGCTTTTTCGGTAGGTGTCCATCCATCTTCGTCAACGGAATGAACGTCGGATTCCAGAGCAATGACAGCGGTTAATTTACTTTTGTCGAGTTTTCCGTTGCTTGTTAAAGGTATTTTATCCAGGTGAATGAATTTGGCGGGAACCATATAGGCGGGTAAATTTGCCTTCAGAAACTTTGTAAGTGCATCGGTCTCCTCTGCCCCGCCGGTATAATACATCGCCAGGTATTCATCGCCCGATGCATCCTTCATGTCCACCACAACCGCTTCCTTGATGGAAGGATACTGTAGCATGGCAGCTTCTATTTCAGCAGTTTCAATCCTGTATCCCCTGATCTTTAGCTGATTGTCCTTCCTCGACAGGAAAATCAACTCACCTTTGGGGCTCATTTGTCCATAATCACCGGTCAAATACAGGCATTCACCACTCTCCTGATACGGGATGAATCGTTCTGTTGTCAATTCTTTTCGATTGTAATAACCCATACCGACTCCGCTACCTCCAATTTTAATTTCCGCTGGCACATTAAACGGCACAAGGTTGCCGTACTTGTCTTCCAGAATGATGCGTATATCCGGGAGGGGATGTCCCAGATTAGATATCGAAGGTTCATTCAGGATCTCTTCCTGTTTGAGCTGGTG
>JAUMBK010000255.1:0-19893 GCA_032115795.1 Saprospiraceae bacterium
CCAAAGCGGTCATCACGGTGCCTGCATATTTTAACGACGCCCAGCGCCAGGCCACCCGGGATGCGGGCAAACTGGCCGGCCTTGATGTGCTTCGCATTGTCAATGAGCCCACAGCGGCCAGTCTCGCCTATGGCCTTGGGATGGATAAAGAACTGAGCATCAACATTGCAGTATATGATTTAGGGGGAGGCACTTTTGACATATCGATCTTGCATCTGGAAGATGGTATTTTTGAAGTCCTGTCAACCCATGGTGATACTTTTTTGGGAGGCGATGATGTTGACAGGCTACTCATGTCCTACTGGAGTGCACGAAATGGATGGACAGACCTATTCCTGGCTGAAAATCCCGCTTTCATGCAGGAGCTGCGGCTTGCCGCAGAGGAGGCAAAAAAACAACTCTCTGCGCACGACCGCTATGCTACCAATATAGGAGGTGTCCATTGTGAGATCAGCCGACAAGAATTTGAAGGCCTGATCAGTCCTTTGGTTGAAAAAACACTCGATTGTTGCCGCAAAGCAATGGAGGATGCCTCCCTCCAGCCCAAACAGATCGATCGGGTCATTCTCGTGGGAGGATCAACACGTATCCCCTTTATCAAATCCTCGCTGACCACCTTTTTCGGCAAACAGCCCGATGATTCTATCAATCCCGATGAAGCTGTTGCGCTGGGTGCCGCTATACAGGCAGATATCCTTGCAGGAAATCGGAAAGACATTCTCCTACTCGACGTGACCCCCCTTTCTCTGGGCATAGAGACCGTGGGAGGACTCATGGATGCAATTGTGCCTCGCAATACCAAAATCCCCCATCGTGCAGGACGGCAATACACCACCTCCGTGGATGGGCAGACAAATCTCCGTATATCCGTGTTTCAGGGAGAAAGAGACTTGGTCGTTCACAATCGGAAGCTGGGTGAATTTATCCTCCGCAACATCCCTCCAATGCCGGCTGGGCTGCCCAAAATTGAGGTGCAATTTATCCTCGATGCGGATGGCATCCTCAAAGTCAGGGCCCTCGAACAGCGTTCCGGTGTGGAAACTTCAGTAGAAATCATGTCGGCCTATGGCATTACGGAAGAGGAAATGGCGCTGATGCTCCTCGAATCCATCAGGCATGCCGGCGAAGACGTCAGAGAGAGAGCGAAACGTGAATCCGTCAATGAAGCCAACAACGTATTGCTGGCCACCGACAAATTTATCAGGCAGCATGCCTTGCTGCTGACAGAAGCAGAAACCACCACCCTCATGTTACTGGCAAATGTGCTTAAAGAGGCGACCATTCATGGGTCCAAGGATGAGATTGAGCGGGCAATGCACGAACTGAATATTTATTCTTCGCCCATTGCACACCGGGCGCTGGACCATGCCATCGCCACAGCACTAAAAGGATCGAGCATTGACCAAAGTCTGCCCTGATATCCCCGGATGTACAAATTTTGCAGGGGGTGATGCACAGGTGTTACCTGATGGGGTCGACAGGTGTTGCCTGCGGTTATAAAACTGCAAGCCCATCCTACTGGATAGAGAATCAAAAATCAATTATGCTGTCCTGGATTTTAAAAATCAGTTGCAGAACATCAGAATACCGGGAGGATGAAATAAAACTTTGTGTATATTTGTCATGCAAGCCACCTATTTATGACAGAGGTATTTTTAGTTGATAATGGTCAATTTCGCAATTATGGACTGGAGCATTTGCTTTGTTTCCTGGCCACAGTTCTTTTTATTGGCATTGTATTGTACTTAGGAAAACACAAATGGAATCAGGAACAGCGTATCCGGTACATCACGTTTCTTTGCCTTGCCGGCGCGTCAACCCAATTGTTTAAGGTGTTTTACAGGTGGCAGACCGGGATTTTCGACGTTACGCAGGACGTCCCCCTGCATTTGTGCAATATTATGACGCTTGTCATGCCCTTTATATTCTGGTACCGCTGGAAGGCTGCCTGGTCGATGACGTTTTTCTGGATCATGGCCGGCTGTGCACAATCCATTTTCACTCCTACGCTCACTGAATCCCTGCCGAATTACGAAGCAATCCGTTACTGGGCGGTGCATGCTGTCATTATCCTAGGGGCACTGTACGGCAGTATTGTGCTGGGGTATACCGTCACCTGGAGGGATGCTCTTCGCTCCGCTATCGGTCTCAATGTGGTCGCCGCGATTCTATATCCCATCAACATAGTACTGGGGGCAAATTACATGTACCTCAATGCCAAGCCACCGGGAACGACCTTTTACGACCTGCTGGGCCCATGGCCTGGATACATTGTTGCGCTGGAGGGTGTCATATTTGTGTTTTTCGGACTTATTTTGCTTCCTTTTTACCTTCGCCAGGGGCCTGCAGGGCGATAATTAGTGGTATCCAAGGGGAAAAGAGCGTTTTTCGGGAACTTTTCTGAATGAAAATGCGTTTTTACACATTTTTAGCCCACATATTATCTTTTTATCTCTGAATAACTACCTTTGTGCCAGCATTCTAGACATTCCACATGGCCAAAAAACAATCTTCCAAAAAGAGTTACCCGTCAACCGAAGCCCCCAGGCAATCCAAAGCTGCTGCAAGCACAGCAGAATCGGAAACAATCAGGTTGTTGCCCGCACTGGTTGCGTTGCTGGTGACATTTCTTTGCTTTTCTTCCAGTCTGAACAATGAGTTTGTCAACTGGGACGATGACAAGAATTTTTATGAAAATCCCCTTGTGCAGAATGTCACCAAAGACAATTTCTGGAAAACGAGTGGGGAGATTTTTTCAACAGGTGTCATCGGCAACTACAATCCCCTGCCTATCTGGACATTTGCCATCGAAAAGCTGGTATACGGCTTTGACAATCCTGGCAAATGGCACCTGACTAACGTATTCCTGCACCTGCTGTGTGTCTTTTTTGTTTACCTACTTTCCCGAAAGCTGAAACTAGGCTGGCAAGGGGCATTTCTCACAGCCCTCCTTTTTGGTATCCATCCCATGCGTGTGGAATCAGTCACCTGGGTGACTGAGCGTAAAGATGTGCTATTCGGCCTGTTTTATATTGCTGCCCTCTGGCAATACACCTGTTACATGGAAGACCAGAAGAAATCACGGTGGCTCTGGATGAGTCTTCTTTTCATTCTTTCCTGTTTTTCTAAAATTCAGGCTGTTTCACTTCCTTTGAGTATGATGGTACTTGACTTGTATCTTTCGCCTAAAAAGTGGAGCATGGGAGACGCAATTTCCTCCTTCACAGGTAAAATTCCTTTTTTTCTGATATCCCTGGGCTTTGGTATTTATGGCATCCTGGAACTTAAGAATTTTGGTTCATTGACCAGTGCTGATGAAGTGGCCAATTTCAGTCTTTTCGACAGGCTCGCCATCGGGGGATACAGTTTCATGGTTTACCTCGCCAAGTGGATTTTCCCCTACAGGATGTCACCTCTTTACCCGTATGAAAGCACCATTCCGATTATGTATTATATCCTGGCAGCATTGGCTCTGGTGTTTACCCTGGCCGCACTTAATACTGCCTACAAGAAGGATCTCCGTGCCATCCTGGCCGGTTTTCTCTTTTTCATTGTCAATATCGTTTTCATGTTGCAGATTCTCGGTGCAGGGCAAGGGTTTCTAGCCGACAGATTTACCTACATTGCTTATTTTGGCCTGTTTTTTATCTTGGGCTATTATGGAGAGCAGCTTATGTTAACCAAGCCACAATTGAAAAATGCCATCCTTGGGATTGCCGGGCTTTATGTAACCATTTTTGGTATCATGACGATCAAACAAAACAACATCTGGGATAATTCAGGCACTCTCTGGACGCACGTGCTGAAATATTACACCAACACCACCCTCCCCTATGGCAACCGGGCCAACTATTACAGAGATAAAAAAATGATCAAGGAAGCGCTTGCCGATTATGATGCGACCATTAAGATGAAAGACAACCAGCCGGGCGCTTACAATAGCCGGGCCAGATTATTTTTTGACATAGCGAAAGGGAGAGATACCCTTCTCCTGGCGTTAGCTGATTACAACAAAGCCATAGAATACGACGCCAATGACGGCGAGTTCTGGATAAACAGAGGAGCGACCCACGCCAGGCTGGGTATGCTGGACGAGGCCATCCGAGACCTGGACCACGGCCTTAAACTAAAGCCAGACCACCTTACCGGGTATATTAACCGGTCAATCATGTACCGCGCTTCAGGAAAAATAGACCTTTCTCTGAAAGACATCGAGGAATATCTGCGTAGAAATCCATACAATGGAGACATTTGGTATGAAAAAGGAAATGCACTTAGAATGCTGAAACGTGATGCTGATGCCATTGCGGCATATACGGAAGCATTGAAATTTGAAACGCCCAATGTTGCCTTATATTATTATGAGCGATCCAAGGCAAACTATGCCTTAAACCGAAGGGCTGAAGCAATTTCCGATTATAACGAAGCCATTAATCGAGGGTATAAGGAAACCGATAACAGATACAGAAATGAAATCCTAAAGGGCCTTTAACATAAAGGAGAGTTGCACCTCAATATAGCTGAATACTAATTTCTCTAAGAACCGTTGCCAATGGTAAACCACAAAGCTGGTTTTCTGGTTAGCATATAGAATTTGTTAAACATCATCATTTAAAAAAAGTCAGATTTATGTCTCTTATGCTCCTTCCTGATTTTAGCAACTCAGCTGTCTGGCTCAGCTTGCTCACCTTGACCTTTCTTGAGATTGTACTGGGTGTGGATAATATCATATTCATTTCCATTACATCCAGCAAACTTCCTGCTTCTCTCCAAAAGAGGGCCACAAATATTGGTTTGGTATTGGCGATGGGCATGCGCGTGGTTCTTTTACTTGGTATTTCCGTACTCATTGCCATGAAAGAACCCTGGCTTTCATTTGATACATCCTGGGTGACTGCGGGATTTTCCGGCCAGTCCATCATCCTTGTCTTAGGCGGAGTTTTCCTGTTGTATAAGAGTGTTTCTGAGATACACCACAAGCTGGAGGGAGAGGAACACCATGGTGTTCAGGCAAAAAAAGGGGAACTGAGCCTTTCTTCCGCTGTGATTCAGATAACACTGATCAATATTGTCTTTTCCTTTGATTCCATACTGACGGCAGTAGGTATGACCAATGGCGTGCCTGGTGCCCTTGTTATTATGGTTATTGCCGTTGTCATTTCTGTGCTCATTATGATGCTTTTTGCAGTGCCCGTGGGACGGTTTGTCAACCAGCACCCAACTATCCAGATGCTGGGTCTTGCATTCTTAATCCTGATTGGCTTTATGCTCATCATCGAAGGAGGGCATTTGGCGCATCTACGCATTGCCGGTAGCGAAATCGGGGCTGTTCCGAAAGGATATTTATACTTTGCTATTGCCTTCTCGCTCCTGGTCGAGTTTTTAAACATGGGTTTGAGCAAGAGAGGAGCCAAACCGGTAGAACTTCACTCGTATGCGGAGGAGGCCAAAGAAATTGGATTGCTTGATAAAAAAAATCATGATGAAGGTAAATAAGTTTACAGGTGCCCTTCTCGGGGCCATTCTACTTTCCTTTCTTGGTTGTAAAGAGCAAATCAGACCGTATTATAAGATTCAGGGGCCTACGATGGGCACCACATACCATATTACAATTCAGTGTGAAGACCCTGCTGTTCTGCAGAATTCGATTGACTCGATCCTGGCTGATTTCAATTTTTCCATGTCGGCCTACATTGACTCGAGCACGCTGACCTTTGTGAACCAAGCAGACAGTGCGTACTGCTTTACTACGACCGACGACCCTTATTTTTTGCCGATATTCAACAAAGCAAGAGAGGTTTGGCAGCGCTCGGAGGGGTATTTCAACCCCGCCATTGCACCCCTTGTCAACTACTACGGCTTTGGTTATAAGGAGAAGAAAAAGTTGCAGGCCGTTGATAGCGTGAAGGTCAAAGAATTACTTTCGCTGACCCATTTTGATTCCATTATCATGCAATCTGACAGTGCGGGAAAAATTTGTGTACAAAAATTAAAGAAGGGCATGATGCTCGACTTCAATTCCCTTTCACCGGGGTATGCGGTAGACGTCCTGGCAGCGTTTTTTGAAAGCAGGGGTATGCGCAATTTTATGATTGAGCTTGGAGGGGAAATCCGGGCTCTTGGCGTCAATACAGAAAGCAAAGAGTGGGTCATTGGGATCAACACCCCCAGTCCCAATGCTAAAGAAACAGACATTGAGCTACCACTACAAATTTCGAACAAATCACTTGCAACGAGCGGCAATTATCGCAATTCTTATGAATCAAAGGGACAGCGATTTGCACACATCATCAATCCAGTGAATGGGATGAGTGAGCCCAGTGATATCCTGAGCGCAACAGTCATTGCTGATGATTGTATGTCTGCCGATGCCTGGGCAACCGCATTTATGGTTATGGGCATGCAAAAATCGCTTGAGCTGGCAAAGCAACTTAAAGGCGTTCATGCCTGTTTTATTTATGACGCAGAAGGTGATGGCGTGTTTGAATTTAAAATGACTGAGGGATTTTCGGCCTTCTATCTTCATAATGAACAAAAATAATGCAATGGTTGAATTTCAAGTAGATCTGGACAAAGCCCTGGTTTTTTTTGATATTGAGTCCACGGGACTGAATGTGCTGAAAGACAGGATTCTGCAGATTGCACTCATCAAATATGAGAAAGGGAATGCCCTTCCTACAGAGCTTTTTATGCTGATTAATCCAGGAGTGCCCATTTCTGACGAAGCCTTTGCCGTGCATGGCATCAGCAATGAAATGATCAGAAACAAACCTACCTTTGCACAAGTGGGAGAGGAAATATACCATTTTATTGGTGATGCAGACCTTGCCGGGTACAATTCTGACCGATTCGATATTCCTATGCTGATGGAGGAATTCAACCGCATCGGACTGGAATTTGATATTTCACGCCGTCGCCTCGTTGATGTGCAAAAGATTTTTTACAAAATGGAGCCTCGTACATTAAAAGCGGCTTACAGATTGTATTGCAACGGAGATCTGGCAGATGCCCACGATGCACTGGCGGATGCCAGAGCTACAGTAGAGGTATTGAAGGGACAGATTCAAAAATATGAAAATGTCGATTACATTGACGGAGATGGATTTGTGCATCCGGCCCCTATAAAAAACAACATTGATTCCATCGCCAGGTTTATCTCCGATGAATCTATGCTTGATGTGACACAGCGACTAAAATACAATGCCAAGGGAGAGGTTATCTTCAACTTTGGGAAGTATGCAGGCCATGTTGTAGCAGAGGTTTTTAAAACAGAACCTAATTACTACCACTGGATTATGGAAAAAGACTTCTCTGCGCAGGTAAAGCAAATTGTAAAAAAGATTTTTGACGAACAGAAAAAGAGTCGCTGATGCGCGTTGGGTCCTTATTTTTACTTGTGTCGTGGCTCATATTATCCGGTTGCTATTCAAGAAAGGAAGGATGCCTCGACACACTTGCGGCTAATTATGATGTGCAGGCAGATGATGCCTGTGTCACTGCTTGCTGTACCTATCCCTCCTTGTACTTTGAACTGCATCATCAGGTCGGAGACAGTAGCTTCAAACAAGGCGACACATTGATGAACGTATACGGACAATTGTTTCGTATCACAGATGTCCGTTTTTATATCTCTGCTGTTACCCTTCTGGATGAGGATGGTAAGTCAATCATTGCGAATGACCGAATTAAAACCAATACAGGTTTATCGGTAGCAGACGATATTACCATTGTGCGTTCAGCAGATCAGGAGGTAGAGGTCGCGCCATTTCGTGCATTTGGTAAATTTGACAGTTTGAATCTTTCAGTGGGGATAGCTCCTGATCTGGCACTGGCCACCTGGGACGGCTTGCCTGAAAACCATAGTCTTTCCTTTAAAAATCAACTCAAAGATAAGAACAATGCACTGGCGGTGATAACAGTAAAACTTGCCCTGGTGACACCAAACGGAGAGGAAGAGAAGCTAATTTCGGTTTCTCTGCCTGCCGGCACTCCGCCTGCTTCACTCCATTTTCCAATTGCGGAAACCACAGACAAAGGCGATGCCATCCGCATCCCGGTAGTCATTGATTACAGCGCTCTTTTGGGCAGTATCGATTTATCTTTATCTGATACGATGATTATACAGGCCTTGGCGAAGAACCTGGGTGGGTTTTTCTTTGTTAAGTAAGAAATGAATGGATATGAAGCCGTTGCGTCTTTCGTTTGCCTGTTGTTTCGTTCTCTTTTTTGCAGCAAGCTGTACTCCGGATGAAGTGAAGGAAGGGGATTTATCCCAAATTCCATATTTGCCGGTGCCCTACGTTCTTGATTTGCCGGCCCATTTTCCACCAATGCAAATTCCTGCAGATAATCCCATGACGGAACAAGGAGCCTTGCTGGGAAGGCATTTGTTTTATGATCCGATTTTATCAGCTGACAGCACCATGTCATGCGCATCCTGCCACTTGCCTGAGTTTGCCTTTACGGATGCCAAGGCATATAGTAGAGGTATAGACGGGATTGAAGGTAAGCGAAGTGCGATGAGCCTGATCAACATTGGTTTTGCCAACAGGGGCTTGTTTTGGGATGGCAGGACAAAAACACTGGAAGAACAGGCGCTACTGCCCATCGAAGACCCAATTGAACTGCATACTACCTGGCCTGACGTGATCGGAAAATTAAAAGTACATCCTACCTACCCCCGCATGTTTCGGCAAGCGTTTGGCATCAACCACAAGGATGAAATCACGAAAGAACTGGCCGCCAAGGCCATTGCCCAATTTGAGCGTACCATCATCTCGAAGGATTCGAAATTTGACAGAATAATGGAGGGCAAGGAAATGTATTCAGACTTAGAGCTGATTGGCTATGGCTTATATTTTGATGATGATCCGGACTTACCGGACACAGAGTGCGGCCACTGCCACAATATTCCGCTCGGCACCTCAGATGATTATTTTAATAATGGCATTACAGAATCTGCTACCTTAGACGGCTTCCCAGATCCGGGCAGAGGAAAAGTGACTGGTTCACGGGCGGACAATGGCAAATTCAGGGCTCCAACATTGCGCAACATCAGTCAGTCCGCGCCATACATGCATGATGGGCGGTTTACCACACTGGACGAGGTCATCCAGCACTACAAGGGAGGAGGAAAACCCTCTCCAAACAAAGATCCCCTGCTGCACCCATTAACCATCAATAACTTTCATATTCAGGCGTTGAAAGCCTTCATTGCTACCCTACACGACAGTACGTATTACAAAAATCCGGCACTACAAAATCCTTTTAAGTAAGTCCCGGTTACTTGACTGGTGAGGTCGAAATACGACTGTTTGGGATAGGAATAGTTCATTTCATACAAAAGAACGGCAGCCTGGAACTAAAAAAAGATTTCCTGTGCTAGCCTGTACGTATTGGCATGTGCTTCAATGATGTCTGCCAGCCTTGCAGAATAACCGCCTCCCATCGTAACTGCCATCGGAATATTGTATTGATGGGCTGCGCGAAAGACAATCCTGTCACGTTCCTTGCATCCCTGTCTGGTCAGGCTCAACCTCCCCAGCTTGTCGGTGGCAAGAACATCCACTCCCGCCTGGTAAAATAGAAAATCAGGTTGAAATTCGTCTATAATCCGGTGCAGGTGATCATATAAAAGGGACAGGTACTCCTTGTCTTCTGTATGATCGGGAAGGCCAACATCCAACGTGGATTGTTCCTTTCTTGTAGGATAATTTCGTTGACCATGCATCGAAAAAGTAAATATACGGGGTTCAAGTCTGAAAATACTGGCTGTTCCATTACCCTGATGCACATCCAAATCAACCACCAGGATGCGTGTCGCCTCACCTCTTGCCAGCAGCAGTGAACTGGCAATGGCAATGTCATTAAACAGGCAAAATCCCTCTCCCCGATTCGCAAATGAGTGGTGTGTCCCTCCTGCCGTATTCATGGCAATGCGGTAGACTTTGGCATGCAAGGCGCACTGGTAGGTACCATTGGCGATGTGTTTGCCCCTAGATACCAAAGCATCTGACATTGGAAATCCGATGTCTCTGACTTCCTTCCTGCTCAACGTGAGGGAGTTTAGCTTATCCAGGTATTCTGCAGTGTGCGTCAACAGGATATCTCTGTCACACAAAGGAGCTGGCTCAAAAATATTGCCGGGTGCGATGGTGCCTTCGTACAATAATTGCTCGGGCAGAATGTCGTACTTTTCCATGGGAAAGCGATGGCCCTCCGGCAAGGTATAGCGGTACGTAGGTGACCAGGCTATGTAGAGCATGCCTATTTCATCAGAGTGACAGAACCTGCAAAGACTTCCGTGTTTGCCTTTCCGGACAATTGCAATACAACACGATATACATAGACGCCTGGAACGGCCTGGTTTCCGCTAAAACCACCTTTCCAGCCTTCAGCAGGGTCGTTTGCAGGCACATTTTTTGCAACAAAGACGTTGTTGCCCCACCTGTCATAAATAGACATTTCTTTGACCGTTCCGGTCACGCCCTCGGGCAAAGGGATAAAAAATACGTCATTTCTGCCATCCCCATCCGGCGAAAATATATTGGGAATGACTACAGCAGTATTTGTCCTCCTGACTGTAATCTGGCCAGTTCCCGCACAATCCGTGCCATACAGGTAAGACAATGTATAGGTTGTTGTCTCAGCAGGGCTGGCCACAGGAGACAAACACGCAGTACAACTCAACGAGGCCGACGGCGACCAGAAAAGATCATAAATAGACCCGGCTGGCTCTGCGCTCGCTGTCAGCTGGAAGGAACCATCAGCCTGTGCTGTTTGGGTCAGTATCACGGATGGCACCCCATTGTCATCCACTAGAAACCGCAGGTCCTGTCGGCAGCCAGCCGTATTTTCAATAGTAATGGCATGTACTCCCGGTGTTAGCACAGTTGCATATGGCAAGCTGACTACCGGAAAAGCAGGTGCTGCATCAATAGATACTTTGTATGGACCAGGTTGAGATGCCCCTGTCAATTTCCAGGAAGCCCCGACTTGAGTGCAAGTGTAGCTTAGGTCTGTTTCCGTTGTTAGTTGCTCAAAAATCAAGGTCACCTGAACAAGGCTATCACATCCCTCGGCAGCGGCACCTTCCAGAAGGGCTGTACCTGTTGGATTATCCAAAGAAAAAATTGTACTTCCCAACTTCAACTCATATTCCTGGTTGCACGTCGTCAAGGCAAACGTACCCGGGATTGATTTTTTCTCATACTTTAACAAAACTGTGATTATACTGTCACAGCCAATGACAGAAGCACCCTTCAGGGTCACTTCGCCGCCTGGTCGTGCCTGGGAAAAGACCTGACCACCAATCGTAACCGTTTTAGTAACGTCACAAAAGGTTTCGGTGTATGTTCCTCGGGCATCAGGATAAAAATTGATGTTCACATTGACCAGGGTGTCGCACCCGGCTGCATTTTGGGAAGGCACTCTGGTCTGACCGGTCGGTTTTAAAATGGAGTATATGTCATTGCCTATTTTTATGGTCTCCGATTTGCAAATGGTTTTTGTATAGGATTTGGTTTCCAGTGGACGGACCACAACCTGGAGACTCTTATTTTCACTAAAGACACATGCCCCCGACTGTAGGCTATCCACCCTTACAATAAAAGTGGTTTGGATAGGCAATTGCCCAAAAGAATATGGGCCATTTTCCGCTCCGCAAAGCTGTGTAATGACCTGTCCCTGTGCGTTTGATGTCAACTTCAGCGTATACGTTGGCCCAGTAGGTTGTGTCAATGCCGAGAGATAATACGTGGCCTGTGACGAGGTAGTATTGCTGATTGTCAGAGGCGTGCATTGCCCTGCACACAATTGCGGGAGGGCAGCCAGTACAAGCGATGGCTTTTGAATGATGTTTAGCGTGATCAGTGCCTGCTCTTTTGGGCAAAGCAAGCCATCACCCACTTCATATTGAATGGCAAATGTGCTCTGCCCGGAGGGGGGCGTAAATATACCATTGGGAATGAGCTGACTGTTTACTAAAAAGCGGCCACCCTGGTCAGCGTCAGAAGCCAAATAATCCTTTAAATCCACTGTACTCCCCTCGCATACTGTCACCGTTTTGTCTGCGCCTGCCTTCAAGGCACTTTGCACTTGTATCCGAATGAAAGCCGTATCCGTAATGCATGGACTTACATTGGTGACCTGATACAAGAACGAATACGTCGCTTCAGGCAGCCCGGCAGAATTCCAATTGGCAGAAGTGAGCCCGGAATAATTGTTGGGATTGAGAATCTGCCCTCCGGGAACAGGATCCTTGATTAAATCCAGTAAATTGATGGTACTTCCGGCACAGACTTTTGCCTGCACATCTGCGCCAGCAGAGAGAAATGGGCGAATATCGAGCGTCACAATGGATGTATCGCTATCACAACCATTGCCTGCTACGATATAGGAAAACGGCCTGATACCCGGCTGCAACGAGGATACATCAACAGAAGACGGATTAGAGAAGGAGAGGCTGGCTCCCGGTGGCTGGATCCAGACTCCATTGGGATCATGGCCGGCAATGGCAGAATCAAAATCAATCTCTGTCAGTTCGCCGCTGCACAGTGTCAATAGGGCATCGCTGCCTGCGTTATTTTTATTACGGATTTCAATCCGGAAGAGCGCCGTATCTTTTCCACATATGGAATCATTGATGATATACCGGAGAACATTTACCCCAAGAGGAAGGTTTGTAACCAGGAAGTTGGCTGGTATTTTGATGGTGTCAGGGCCTGATTTCCATATTCCGGTTTTCAATGATCCGGAAGACAAATAGGTTTGGAGATTGATGGTGATGGGATTGGTATTGCAGAACGCCGCCAAGGTATCTCTGCCCGCGGTTGCAAAAAGAGCCTCCACAAGCTTACTCGCATCGTCTTTACAACCAAAGGCATCCGTGACTGTCACAAAATACGTAGTTGTTTGCTGAATATCCGAAAAGGTAGCCACAGGTTGCGAACCGCCATTATTAGACCAATCATAGGAAATTCCGCCAGCGGCAATCAGTGTCACATTGCTTCCTTTGCATACTCTGGCTGGACCGGCAATCAGAGCTACAGGGTTTGCCCGCACATTTAGTGAAAAGGTGCGCACCTCCGGAGCACAAGGCCCGGGACCGTCAGGATCGTTGGTTTCCAGGGTAATCAGTATCGTCTTTCCCACATCTGCCGCAGATGGTACGTACGTAAAGGTAAATGGGGTACTGTTGACCACAGTGGGAGAGACTGTTCCAGCACCGTTGGTGGAAAGTTTCACTTCGTTGGTATTGCCGCTGAAGGAAATCTGATTGGAAGTAAACTGCTGGCCATCGCAGGTTGATCCTGTCGATGGATTGAGGTTGATGACTGCCGGTGTACTGCAGTCACAACTCACTTGAAATGTCGATGTCTGTTCGCAATCCGTGTCTGTATTTTTCACCTTGATAATGTGGGTACCGTTGGAAAGGCCGGTAAATTGCGTTCCTGTCTGGAATGGCAAACCGTCCAGACTGTATTCATATTCATTGCCTACGGGTTGATTTACGATGGCAACGCCATTGCCATTGCCACCGGAACAATCAACGGATACGTTTGCAGGGGATGGCAGTGGATGGACGATAATTTCCAGTTCGAGAACATTGGTAACGCATGCCGGATCTGCTTGAGGATCGATGGCATACAAAGTGAGCGACTGCGTGACAATTGCACCGGGCTGGTAAGTGGTGCCGGTACCATCCTGTGCGGTATTGTAATAGGCCGAAGAAGATACATTTGGTCCGGTGATGGCGGGTAAACCTACGCTTTCACAGCCTTCCATATCTTGTAGCTGATCAAAGGTAACCGGCGGGAGGATTACGATGTTTACGGGTTCTTCGTCATCACACCCTGCATTTTCGTCGTACATATATAAAGTAATGGACATTGTTACGGCTTGTCCCGGAAAATATTGCGTTCCGGTGCCATTTTGCCCGGTAAAATATCCCTGATTGCCCGAAAGGTTGGTCCCTGTGATTGCGGGAAGGATAAATTCATCGCAGGTCGGCGGTGGGCTTAGTGGGTTTATGTCGGGAGGAGGAATTATGGTAATGGTGACCTGCTGCGTGTAGGTGGCTGTATTGGGACAACCGGGAGCTGGCTTAATCGATTCGAGTTGAAATGTTGTTGTTCCTGAGACAGGTACTGAAAGATTGGTTCCATTGTTTACCAATCCGGTGGTAACGGCATTGGTGGTGAGATTTTTTACGGTCACATTATAGTTACGGCTGTCTCCAAAGACAAATTGAAGGTCAGCGGTAGAACCCATAAGACAGATCTGGCAGGTAGGGGTCCCCGATTCTGCGCAGAACATATTTAAAAAGGGTACTGACGAAGGCTCCACAGTCAGGTTTACCGGTACAAGCGGCGAGGTACATCCGCCATTGGATACCTGAGCATATACCGTGGTGGTGCCTGTTGTGTAAGCAGATGGATTGGAGATAGGAATGGTCCCGGCCATATCCTGAAACCAGTTGACAGTTGTCCCGTTGCCCCCACCGATGACCGCGCTGTTGAGGCTGGTCAGGTTAAAGGTAGCCTGGCCGTTGGCTGTTTCGCACAGGGTTAAATTTGTTGACGTTGCTGTAGGGGCGCTTGTCAGGGTAAGGTTGAAGCTGCCGGATGCAGTGCCGGGGCAGCCCGATCCGTCTGAGATACCTGTCAAGGTGAGAGAACCTGTCCCTGTCAGGAAAGTGGGTATGTTTACCGTGTTTGTAGATGCGTTATATGATGGTACGAAACCTTGATAGCATACCTGAAAAGTTTGCGAGGTTGTCACCCCGGGTATGGAGAAATTAAAACCTGGCGGAGAAGCAGTAAGCTGCACAGTATACGGTTGGCTACCGCTGGTGAATGTAAATGAAAACGTAGCGCACTGGCCCGGGCAAAGCACTGCAGAGCCACTCAGTGTGCCTGCAGGTCCTGTGTTGATTGTCACTGTTGCTGAGGCGGTTCCTGTACATCCGGATGGGTCTGTCACAGTGACTGTGTATGTGCCACTCAAGGTTATGACATTATTGGGATCATTTGGATTGTTTCCTCCACTCCAGACATAACTGCTGCCAGAGGCTCCGCCAGTGGCTGACAGTATGACAGAGCCGCATCCAGTGGTGGGGCCTGAAATGGTAACATTCGGCGGCGTGCTGACGGTGATGGTTTGTGATGCCGTTGCCGTACATCCATTTGCATCTGTAATGGTAACCGTGTAAGTTCCGCTTGTGGTAAAAGTATTTATTGAGTTGGAAGGATTGTTTCCCCCGCTCCAGAGATAGGTTCCATTCGAACCGGCTCCCGAAGCCGTCAGTGTAATATTCCCGCAACCAGTGGTAGGTCCTGAAATGTTAGCCACCGGCGGTGTATTAATTGTAACCATTGTTTCTGCTGTGGCCGTACATCCTGTTGTATTCGTCACAGTGACTACATACGTACCGCTTGAGGTAAATGTATTTGTTGCATTTCCCGCATTATTTCCCCCGCTCCAGGTGTAGGTTGCACCTGTATTACCTCCGGATGCAGTCAACGTGACGGTACTGCAACTGGCAGTGTTGCCGGTGATTGTGGGTGTGGGAGCACTATTGATGGTAAGCACCATCTGGTCGGATGGCGCCGGGCAGCCTGTATAAGCAGGTGTACCGCTGTATGTAAGTGTCACCGAACTGCCACTTTCAGAAGACGCGGGAGTATACGTAGTGGTTGGATTGCCGGTATCACCATATGTGCCGGCACCACCGGACCAGGTGCCCGTGCCAGTGCCTTGCAAAGTAACTGGATTTGTGCCGCAAATGGTTAGATTTGGGCCTGCCGACAACAAAGGTGTACCCGTAATATTTAGCGTCTGGAAGTAAAATATTTCCGCCTGTGCTTTATTGGAGGCATAAATGCGGATGGTCAGCGTATTGCCATTCAGTGGACCGGCAGTCCATGTTCCTGTAAAATTCGCCTGTGTCGTTCCATGAACATACAAACTTTGGACAAAGGCCCCCCCATTAATGGAATATTCAAAAATGATCTGGTCATGTGAGTTATCAGGTGGTGTGGATCCCTGGCAACCGAATATGGGTGCCCCAGGTGAATCGTCCTCATACCCGGTATTACTGGCGGAAAATGCCAGGCTGATATTTACATTTGAAAAATTGGAAATATCAAGCTCTGCAAATTCAAAATAGGATTCTCCGTCTCCTCCAGTTGGGGTACAGCAGGCGGCACCATCGATATTATTCACAACAAATTGATTAGCGATGACACCAAATTGAAATGTTCCACCGCCACAGGAGACCCCAACTTGCGTTACCACCGGCAGACAACCTGGCAAACCGGTGGCAATGGTTGTCTGTCCTTTTAGATAGGCACCAGCAATAAGCAGAATGAAACAGGAGATTGAAGAACGGTACAAAGAAACCATAACAATAATAACTATATGAGAAAACGAAAATTTGGTTAGTCAAATGAATAGGAATACAGCTCTTTACCCTGGGTATTTATAAAAGAAACACCCAGCTTACGTGCTTTACGGGCTCCCGTGACATTAAACAGAGCAAAGTTGCGCTCTCCCCATATACTGCCGGGTACTCGCAGGGTATTTGGTTCCTTGCTATGGTCGTACGTACCAGAAGTCAGTGCGGAAGAGGTCACATCATAGATGGTAATACCTCCCGGTGTGGTCAATTTTGTAATTTCTGAATGATGGCGGTCTCCTGTCAGGAAAATGACACCTTTTATCTTTTTATCGTCTATAAATTCGATGATCTCCTTTCTTTCTTCGGCATAATTGGCAAAATTTTCAAAGCCTGCGAAGTCGCTTAAAAACTGGCCTCCAACTGATACAAACTTGAACGGAGCACGGGATTGCAGGAGTGTCTCTTTCAACCAATACCGTTGCTGCTCTCCCAATATGGTGCCCCAAGTAGTATCGACTGATCTGTACCAACGATCATCGAGCATAATAAAGTGGCAATCATTCCAGTAAAATGCACTGGTGACGCCCTCTGTGTGGCCCGCGCCATAACTTTCAGAGGGGAAAAAAGCCTTGAATGCCTCCAGGGCATGGTTTTTCAATGGATATGTCCAGTCAGAATCATTTGGACCGTAATCATGGTCATCCCATGTTGCATAATGCGGGGTTGCTGCCAGGAAAGGCTGAAGCTCCGGAAGTGAACGAGTATGCGTATGTCTGTAAAACAATCCTGAGCGGCTTTCATAATCTCCTTCTCTGAAATATGTATTGTCACCCAGCCACACCATTAGGTCAGGTTTTGCATTGACCATATGGTTCAATATTTCATATTCACCGCCGTATGGCTTACCAGGCCTGTCAAATTCCGTATCGTTGATATAAAAACAGGAACCGGCAATAAATGAAAAATTGGGCGGGTCGGTACGAAACTGCCAATGCTGCTGCGTTGTAAACTCCATTGGATATGGGCGGGACACCTTTTTGCCATTGATGGTGAAATAATATTCATACGTCGTTCCTGGCTTCAACCCACCAAGGTGCACAGTGACGGTGTGTGCTGCCTGCACATTTGTATTGTGTGCTGGGGTAGCCTGATGCACTTCCTTACTTCCTTTTTCCTTGTAATAAATTACCACGGATGCAGGCTGATTTGTCTGTACCCAAATGGAGGCATCTCGCAACGTGACAGGACCTAACATGGGCCCGCTCTGCAAAAGGTCTTCTTGTTCCTGAGTGAATGACGGGAGTAACACCAAACAGGCAAAAAAGAAAATCATACTCAGCTTGGACGTAGCTAATTCTTTGCGAAATGAATGGCGCATTGGTATTTGCAGATTGAGCATGAATGTCAAAAGGGATGTTGGGTTGAAAAGGTTCATCAGCAAGAGTTCTATGCGTTGTTGAATTGGGTATTCATTCTTAAGGTTTCAGGCTTTCGGCCCTGTTTTTTACATATTTTTCCAACCACTGGTCCTGCTCCCACAACATGTGCAGGATGGATTGACGGGCTGTATAGCCATGGCTTTCTTTGGGAAGTATGACCAGCCTGGCAGTAGCACCCAAGCCTTTCAACGCATTGAAATAACGTTCACTCTGCATGGTATGGGTCCCGGGATTGTTGTCTTCCTCTCCATGGATAAGCAGCATGGGTGTTTTCATTTTATCTGCATGCTGAAAGGGAGACATCGCATCATATACCTCTGGCGCTTCCCAGTAGTTTCGCTCTTCAGACTGAAATCCAAACGGAGTCAGTGTGCGGTTGTATGCGCCACTTCTCGCAATACCGGCAGCAAAAAGATTGGAATGCGTCAGCAAATTGGCTGTCATAAACGCACCGTAGGAGTGCCCTCCAACTGCGACTTTTGTTCTGTCGATGTATCCCAGGCTGTCTACGGCGTCGATGGCAGCTTTTGCATTGGCTACCAGCTGAGGAATATATGTATCATTGGGTTCGTTTTTACCTTCTCCAATGATTGGGAAAGAAGCGTCATCCAACACGACGTACCCTTTCGTCAACCAGTACAAGGGTGAACCGTAATAAGGCGCTGTAAACTCATTTGCATTGGAGGTAACCTGGCCGGCGCTGGCCTTGTCCTTAAATTCAGTCGGATATGCCCACATGATCATCGGCAATTTCTCCTTACGGCTCCTGTCATATCCTATAGGTAAATATAAAGTGGCTGACAGTTCTACCCCATCCTCCCTTTTATATTTTAGGACCTCTTTATGCACATCATCAAGTACTTTGAATGGGTTGGCATGGCGCGTGATGGGAGTTAGGTTTTGCTTCCTAATATTCCGGAGAAAATAGTTGGGGTATTCATTTTTTGACTCGAGTCTGGTAATGTAGGTGCCCTTATTCACATCAACGGCAGAAACAAGCTGCTCTAAGCGGTCAGTCTCTGAAAATTGATATATTCGTTCCTTCTTAAAATCTGATATTGCATATTTGTCGATAAAGGGAAACTTTCCGGCCGGCGAAAATCCTTCACCCATCATGTGCAACGCCCCATTGGTCATATCCAGCGTGTACTGGTTGTATTGATTCCGATGCATGACAAATGAGCCTGGGTCAGCATACGTATCCTGCTCATTACGTTCGTTAAACAAGCGAGGCTGTTCACCAGGCCTTGAAGGAGTAAAGACCAGCATTCTGGCCAGACGGGTATTCCACCATCGTTCATTCAAAATGGCAAGATTGTCATCGCCCCATTGGATTCCTGCATATCGTTCTTTCGTTTTTACGAGGAGAGCCGCTTCTGATATAAATGGTGCCGATTGAGTATAAACTGCATCTCTTTCAGGCACCACATTGGCGGGATCACCTCCGTCCAGTGCCTCCACCCACACCAGGGTAGCCGGCTTATCGGCGCGCCACTGCAGGCTACGGGGACCTTTACGCACCGCCATAAATCCTTTAGGCAGTTCCTCAATCAAAGGTACTTTCAAAAATGTTTTCACCAGCGTCCCCTCCTTCGTGACGATGTGAATTTCTGAAGGAAAGCGGTCATAGGTGACCAAATAGGAAAATGGTTTTTTCAGCTCCGAAACCAACAGGTACTGGCCATCAGGAGAAAAACTAGCACCGGTGTACATTGCTGCCGGCATAAACGGAGATTGGATGCCGTCCAGCGAAATACGGCTGATTTGTGAGGTGACGAGTGCTTCAAAATTCATCTCGTCAACCTGATTTTTTAATAAATCCTGATAGGTTCGGTTCTGTGCCTTTTGGCCATCATTCTCCGTAATGACAGGCCCTGTAGGTATGGTATGCCTGCTGTCCAAAAGATTCTTTTCGCCGGGCAACACGGTGGTGGCCAGGATAGAAGCATCTTCCCTATCCCAGACAAAACCATTGCTAAGTGTCGCATTCAGGATGGGCCCTGTGAGGCGCTTTGCGGATTTCTGGCTAACATCCAACAACCAAAGTTCGACGCC
>JAUMBK010000256.1:0-6972 GCA_032115795.1 Saprospiraceae bacterium
GACGAAGCTCTTTTACACCGCCGCGATTACAATGCGGTAAGCCAAATAATGCCAGATGGACAGAAGGGTATAACGGCTTTTTCAGGTGTTTTTCAAACGACGGTCGACTTGCCCTACCTAAATGCCGTAAATCTCCTTGCGGATTCGTACGCCGAGCAGCCTAACTTCCAGCAGTATTACAACCACTACCATTGCGGTTATATCCCACTATACGATGCCTCCAAAAACGAGATGCATACGGTATTTATGGGAGGAATCGCACAGTTTTATGACAGCTTGGGCGTATTGGTACAAGACAATAACGTTCCTTTTGTAAAAACCATCGCCCGGGTTACTCGATTGGCAGATGGCTCCATGGCCGAATACAAACTACCCGTGGAGCTACCCGGATTACTGGGGGCGGGTGCCGAGTGGATCCCCGCCGAAAACCTGCCTACTTATGAAAATGGGGTGCTTAAATTGGATGAATTTCCCAATGACACGACCTTTATCGGATACCTTTTTGGAGGCATCGCCAGTACCGCCCCCAATATCTTTTTTACCAATGATGGCACGCAGAGCCAGGCTTCAGCAAATCTCTATCTTGTGACCATAATCAAGGATAAGAGCAGCCTTGTTCCGGACGTACCTTCTTTGTTTTTAGGACAAATCCGTGTCCATCCCAATCCCGTGGAGCATGATTTGAAAGTTGGTTTTACGTTGCGTGAAGCCGGAAATATTCAGTGGAAACTGATTCGCCAGGATGGTGTGACAGCCATGGAAGGTATTTGGTACAATCTTTCGGTGCAGGGTCATTCCCAAACGTTGGTATTGCCCAAGGAACTTTCTGGAGGCTTGTACTATCTGGTGCTGAACGATGGAATCAGACCTAAGGTCACTACTGTGCTTGTGAATTAATCTCGATGCATATACCCTGATTCGTTATCTTTGTGTATCTCCGAAAGAACAAATGCTTATGCTACCATCCATCCAGACAGAAATTGATGCCAGTTTTTTGTATCAACTGTTAGCTGATCACGAGGAGGATCCAATAGTTGCGGAAGTGTTCCGACAGATGGCTGATATTGAGCGGGGGCATGCCCTTGCGTTTTTAAAGAGCAACAGCCTGGCTGTTGATCCATTCCCCGTACCTTCCTGGCGCGCCAAAGTACTCTCCTTGATTGGCCGGGTGTTTGGATACGACTATATACTGGGGGTGTTAATGGATACAGAAAAAAGGCTTGCATCACAGGTGTCCCAGGCCCGGCGTCAGTATAATGACCAGCGTGTTTCCCTGTCCGACAATGCCCACGTTGCCATTCTGAAAAGTATTTTGCAACAGCAACCGTCTGTTTCCGGTGCCACACTGGCCCGTTTTGAAAAGAAGCACCGTTCTGTTGGGGGCAATGCATTACGGGCAGCTGTTTTAGGTGGCAATGATGGTTTGGTTTCCAATTTTAGCCTCGTGATGGGCGTGGCTGGTGCTGCCGGGGGGAATCAGAATGTCCTTATGGCGGGCCTTGCAGGACTCATGGCAGGCGCTTTGTCTATGGCCCTTGGCGAATGGATTTCTGTGCGAAGTTCACAGGAATTGTATGAAAACCAGATGGCGGTGGAGATGGAAGAACTTGAAATCAATCCGGCAGGAGAGGAGAGGGAGATGAAACTACTTTATATGGCCAAAGGGATTCCTGAACAGCAGGCAGCGGAGATGGCATCGGAACTGATGAAAGACAAACAGAAGGCCCATGAATTCCTGGTAAAGGAGGAATTGGGTATCAATAGTGAGGAGTTGAAGGGTTCTGCCATAGAAGCGGCGGTTACCTCATTTCTCTTCTTCGCTGTCGGTGCTGTATTTCCTGTAGTGCCTTTCTTTTTCCTTTCCGGTACAGAAGGCATACTGGTTAGTACCATTATCAGTTCTGTGGGCTTGTTTTTTATAGGTGCTGCCATTACATTGTTTACCGGAAAAAATATTTGGTATTCAGGATTCCGTCAGGTCTTATTTGGCTTAGTTGCTGCTGCAATCACCTTTGGAATTGGAAGCCTGATTGGTGTTGAATTGGCTGGATAAGCTTCTTGCTCCTCATTTCTTTACATAGTCGCTGCAAAGTTCACCTTATCTTTTCTGCCTAGTTGTGGTTAAGCCATTTTTTGCCTTTTAGGCTGGTTTGTCTTTATGTTTTGCGTAAGGTGCCTTTGTCAGAATAGATTTCCTTTTTTTTACGATTTTAAAAAACACAATATTGCCAAATTAAACTTGTATTACAAGTGACTGGTTGTTTGTTTAAGAATAATATACTGTATTCATTGTTCAATGCAAAACATAATAAAATAATGCTATAATATGCATTTTCTTTTTTGTATAAAATATATATTTGTAACAGAAAGAAAAACAAGGTAATAAAGAAAGTCTAATTTTTTTGTTTAAAAAATATTGCATATTAAGTAAACAAAATAAAATTATAAACAGTAGTTTTGTCCTGTTATATTAATTTTTTATTCACCAAATCATTAAAGTTATGTTTTCATTAGCTCTTGACCTGAAAGTAGACGATTATGTTGGCTTTACTTTCTTCACCGGCTACATGGCCATGATGGCGGCATCTGTGTTTTTCTTCTTCGAAAGAGGAAGTGTAGAAGGCAAGTGGCGTTTGTCTATGCTTGTATCCGGATTAATCACCTTCATTGCAGCTGTGCATTATTATTACATGAGGGACTATTACCTGGAGACAGGATCAACACCGGTTGTACTCCGTTACATTGACTGGACATTGACTGTGCCACTGATGTGTGTGGAGTTTTATCTTCTAACAAAAGCAGCCGGAGCGAAGAAGAGTTTGATGTGGAAGATGATCTTTGCTTCTGTGCTGATGCTCGTTGCAGGATACATCGGAGAGGCATTCACTGATGGAAGTACTTCGCATTCTGTAACGTGGGGTGTGATCTCAACGATCGGATATGTGTATATTCTTCACGCAGCCTGGTTTGGCGAAGTAGCTGATCTTGCTAAAAATAGCGGTAGTTCAGCTGTGCAGTCTGGTATCAATACCCTCGCATGGTTCGTTTTGGTAGGTTGGGCAATCTATCCAATTGGGTACATGTGTATGCCAGGCGGATGGTTGAATTCAGGAATGGGCTGGTCAGCAACAAATGTTGATTTGTTCTACAACATCGCCGATGCCATTAATAAGATAGGCTTTGGATTGGTTGTTTATTCAATCGCCACTGCAGAGTCCGCAAAGTAATTCGGTATAAGCAACAAACGAATGTTGCGATACCAATTCACAAATCGTTGGATAATGAAGGGAGAGGTTTTACCTCTCCCTTTCTTTTATCCTTTATTTGTCTAAGTGCGTAAACAGGTCAATGAGGTTTAATCTGGCCATGGCAGTATTCGCGAAATAAAACAAATTAAGGATGTTTTACCCTATCCTGATGCGTGTATATAGCTGTATTTGCCCTATTATATCAATGTTTATTCAAGCAGAGTCTGCTAAAAAATAATGAAACGAATGAAATCGACCATACTTCTCTTTCCTTGCCTTGCCCTAGCATTTTATCTTTTTGATGCATTTTTTAAACTAAGCATCGAATCCCAATTCATCATAGCCTTGCCCTGGATTGTGGTATTTGGTATTTCACACGGAGCAGTAGATCACATTTTATACAAGCAATCCAGTTCTCTCACATTGGTTCAATTTTATGGTGCATACATCGGCCTGATGGGCATTTATGCCGCTTTCTGGTATGTAGCTCCAAAAATGGCACTGATCTGTTTCTTACTTCTATCTGCCTTTCATTTTGGGCAGTCACAATGGGGAGGTTATACGTCTGTACCGGTAAAATTACGAAACCTCCTTGCCTTTGTCTGGGGAGGATTTGTCTTGTCTGTTCTCTTCGTTCCACACAAGCAAGACCTGCAGGAAATCACGGCAACCGCAGGTGATCTGGATTTTCTTGAATTGCTCTACGATCAGTCTATTCAGAATTTGGCCCTCATATTTGGCGTGGCAACAGGTTTGCTTGCGCTCACCTCTCTCGGAAAGGGCTGGATTTCGCTCAGCCAGTTTTTACTTGAAGCTGTCATATTATTGCTTGTAGTGATTGCCTTTGTCTACCTGCCTTTATTACTTGGTTTTGTGGCGTATTTTGCCATTGTACATTCGTTTCGGATGCTTGAAGAGGAATATGATCTATTGTTGCGTGCTGGCTTCATTTCATCCTTTGCCGGCTTTCTTTCTGCCATTTTTCCACTGACTGCACTGAGCATTGTTGGCGGATTGGTCTTAGTTGGTCTTATTCAGTGGGAGGTGATCTCCATATCCGTTTCTTTTTTGTTGATAGTGCTTATTTCACTTATTACATTTCCACACAGCATAGTAATGCATGGATTGTATAAAAAGAACCTTATTTCCACTGCCCTTGATTAAAGGGCTTTTCTGAAGGATGGGAATCAAGGATGCTACCTGACAAATATGAAAAAAATAAGCTGGATGATGGCCAGTGCGATCGCAAACGGATGGGTTTTTCCTCTGACATGAGGTGATAGCACAAAGGGAATTAGAAGCAAGCCACTGACAATAAACCAGCATGCATAGTTCAGAAAGGGAACCTGGTTGTCAGGAAACCATTGCCAGTATCCCAGTGAGATGGCTGCAGGTTCGAGTGCAAAGTCAAAGCATGTAGTAAGGAAAGCGCCACTTATGACTACCAAGACTTTCTTACCAAGTGATTGGTCTGGATTTGTTCCTATATTAGACAGAATCCAGTATGTCAGGTGCCCGATTGACCAAACAGTGACAAACCATTGAATCCCAATCATCAGCGGCACTCCTCCAAATTTCGGACCCATCGTGTGGCCATAGGCATATTGGCCAAAAAGTAGACCAGTATTCACTCCAATCATTTCCACTGAGACTCCTGTCACAAAGCACAATGCCACAAACTGCCAGAATTGCCTAGTTCTTTCCTTAAGTGTGAGTACAATCATCACAGCCATGAGAAGGAGGGTCAGCGGTGTTGCCGCTACAAACCAATCCCGGAAAGAGGATTGCATGCCGAAGTAGCCACTCACATGAAAGACCACAGCCAGGTATACGGGTAAGTAAAGGGTTTGGTTACGGTTTTCCATTGCTCCGAATTACGTTGTTGAATCGATTAATTCAGCCGTGATTTTTCCGCTTTGCATACATAGCGGTATACCTCCTCCCGGGTGGACACTTCCCCCTGCGAAATAGAGGCCTCTGATGTGTCTGCTGAAATTGGGTTGGCGTAAAAAGGCGGCAAATCGGCTATTGCTGGAAGTGCCATACAGGCTGCCCGTATGGCTGTGTGTACGGCTGTCAATCAGGGTAGGGTCAAGGAAGTCTTCTTCTGAAATGTGCTTTGCCAGATCGGCACCCAGTACCCGATTCAGCTTTTTTATCACGCTGTCTTTTGTTTGCAGTCGGAGTTCCTCCCAGTTTTGGCCAGTGTCATGGGGTGCATTCACCATGACAAACCAGTTTTCACCGCCCGGTGCTGCTTGAGATGATTCCATTTTTGAGGTAATGTTGATATAGATGGTTGGGTCATCGTACATCGTCTTTGTCCGGAACAGGTGATCAAACTCTCGCGGGTAATCGGCAGAAAAAAAGATATTGTGTAAATGCAATTGTTCGAATTGTCTGTTGATTCCCCAGTAAAAGATGAGCGCACTGCTGCTTCGTTCCTGGCGCTTGATCTGTTTCGCTTTGGGCTCATTGTTGAGTAGGCGCTGGTAGGTGTAAAAGGCATCCATATTTGAAACGACCGTGTCAAAAAACAACTCCTCTCCATTGATCGTAAGGGCACTTACTTTTCCGTCATTTGTCTTGATATGTGTTACTTCGGCACCAAAATGAAACGTAACGCCCATTTTTTTCGCCAGAGCTACCAGTGCGTTTGTGATGCTGATCATACCACCCTTTGGATAAAATGTTCCTTCGTTGAATTCCAGGTGCGGAATCATGGTAAGCATCGCAGGTGCGGTGTACGGATTTGATCCGTTGTATGTGGCATACCGATTAAACAACTGGACAGTTTCGGCCTGTGAGAAAGATGCCTGATTGTAGGTATTCATCGACTGAAGCAGATAGGAAGGCCTGGTTGCCAGAATCGCTGATAACACTTTTTTATTCAAAAAAGTTCCCCATTTGTGCAAAGATTTGGTCAAAAACAATTCTCCCAAATGTTGGTAGCTATGTTCTGCCCGACGGAGGTATTCTTGTACTTTTTTTTCATCTTCTCCAAATTGCAGTGCCATTTCTCTGGCAAGACTGTCCGGATTGGCAGGGGCATATAATGTCTTGCCTGAGGGAAAAAAGTAGTGGCAGGCAACGTCCATTTTTTTGTATGAAAAATAGGGACGCATATCTTCGCCGCAGAATGTAAACAAGTCTTCGATAAGCTGGGGCTGTGTAAACAAGGAAGGTCCTGCGTCAAAACTATACTCACCCAGCCTGAAAAAAGAGAGTTTTCCTCCCGGATAGCTGTTTTTTTCGAAAATGTGCACTTCATTCCCCCTGGCGGCAAGACGGCTTGCCGCCGAAAGGCCTGCGACACCGCTACCGATGACAGCGATTTTCTTTTTTGACTTCGATGGAAGGTGTTTCAATCCTGGGTACAATTGGTCTTTTGTGAAACAAATTAAAGCGGTTGATGTTCCGTGAGAAATGTATTTTCAATTGGCTATGTCTTCATCTCAAATCACGACCTTCACTCTTTTTACCATAGATGGGTGGAGAAACAGATTTTACGCCTTCCGCAACATGGGCATCTGGCCATCACAACTGGTGGGAGTAGAGGGACTTCAATTTTCCCGACTGCTTGGTGTAGGGTCAGGGAATGGATTTTCGGTCATACCCGACTTGGGAAGGTATGCCTGGCTTGCCGTCTGGGAATCGGAGGCTGCTTCTGATGCATTTTTTGCTACTACCAAAAAAGAACAAGAACAAACAAAAAGATCATTGC
>JAUMBK010000257.1:0-4552 GCA_032115795.1 Saprospiraceae bacterium
AAAGTGTACGTACCTGAGGAGCATCACTTGCTTTTTTGTGAGCATAAGCCTGTGTACACTCTGGGTAAGAGCGGCAGTGATGACCATTTGCTTTTGAATCAACACCAGCTGTCACTACAGGGGGCAGAATTTTTTAAGATAAACAGAGGGGGAGACATCACCTATCACGGTCCGGGGCAAATCACAGGCTACCCCATCTTTGACCTGGATGGTTTTTTTACAGATGTGCATAAGTATGTGCGCTACCTCGAAGAGGCAGTGATTCGTCTCTTACAGGAATTCGGATTGGAGGGTGTACGGGTCGAAAAATATACGGGTGTGTGGTTGCCTCCGGATGAAAGGCATTGGGAGTATCGGAAAATATGTGCCATTGGCGTGCATCTTTCCAGGTGGGTGACGATGCACGGCTTTGCGTTGAATGTCAATACCGGGCTTGATTGGTTTTCCCACATTGTGCCATGTGGCATCGACGATGCGGACAAGAAAGTTACCTCACTTGCGGCAGAGACGGGCCACATCCATCACATCAAAGATGTCGGAAACAGGTTGCTTTCGCACCTGCAGGATTTATTTGGTTTTGACATCCAAGCGGCTCCAGGCGATGGGGCTTGCTGATGGAAAGCAATGAAATGAGCATGCGAAGGTTACACAAACCAGGATGGTTCTTTCTCTTGCAATACGAGACTTCGACAACCCGAAAAATACAAATACCGTTGTCAATTCAATGTGGCAATAAAATGAATTCACGAAGCGCGTTATAAACTAAAAAGTAGATACAAGAAACAAAAATATGGATACACTGAATGGAAAATTAGTAGCCCAGTCAAAAACGGTCATGACAGAATTGATTATGCCCAATGATACCAATCCCATGGGCAACCTGATGGGAGGATACCTGATGCGCTGGATGGATATAGCTTGTGCGGTGTGTGCGGCCCGGCATTGTGAATCACAGGTTGCCACTGCGTCTGTAGACCATATTTCCTTTCACGAACCTATCCGCCTTGGTGATGTGATTACGCTCAGCGCACAGGTCACACGTGCATTTCACACCTCCGTTGAAGTGTATGTCGAAGTGTCTGCATCAGGGATTACGGGAGCCAATCCGCGTCAATCCAATCACGCATACTTTACGTTTGTGGCGATCGATGCCGAGACGGGCAAGCCCAGGCAGGTGCCACCGGTCATTCCACTGACCAACGAGGAAAAAAAGCAACATGAATCAGCCAGCAGACGAAGAGAGCTGCGACTCATCCTTGCCGGCAGAATGAAGCCAGAGGAGGCTATGGAGCTGAAACACTTTTTTGCAAATAAGTAATGACCTGCAGTCATGTTGCGTATCAACCTACTCTGACGGAACAAATAAGTCTGTGAGCTCGGCTTGGGTTATGTTGGGAAAGACACTTTGAAACAGAACCTGGACAGCCTTTCTTCCTTTTTCTCCCAGTTGCCGGGAATAGTGGTTTACGTACAGGTTGATGTGTTCCTGCATAACTTCTGTGTCCATTTCCTGCGCATGGCTTCGGATGTAGTCCATGCCCGACTGCGGGTGAGCGAAGGCATATTCCACACTCTGGTGAATGATTTTTCCAATCGTCCTTTTTACGTTATCCGGTAGCGATCGCCTCACAGCAATGCCTCCCAGAGGGATGGGGGCGCCTGTTTTCTTTTCCCAGTACTCACCTAAATCCTGCCAGCAAAACAGGCCTTTTTGGGCATAGGTAAATCTGTTTTCATGGATAATGACTCCTGCATCCACATCCCCTTGAAGTACCGCCTGTTCGATGTCAGAAAAGACGTATTCAATATGGATATCTGATGCTGGGAAGGCGTATTTTAACAACAAAAATGCCGTAGTATGTTTGCCTGGAATGGCGATTCTGCAACCGCGCAATGTAGCTGGCGCATGTTTGCTTTTGGAAATAAGCAGGGGCCCGCACTGATTGCCCAGGGCAGCACCGCTTTGGAGCATCTGGTATGTATCTTTTACCTTTGTGAATGCATTGAAGGAGAGTTTTGTAACGTCCGGTTTTCCCTCCAGCGCCGCAATATTGAGCGTTTCCACATCTGCAAGATGGATGCGAAAATCCAGATCCAGCGTATCGATCCGGCGGGATACGATTGGCTCAAACATGAAGGTGTCATTGGGACAGGGAGAAAAGCCAAATTGCAGTGTCATGCGGTTGGATGGGTTGTGCATAAAAAAAACACCATACAAACCGCAAGGTTTATATGGTGCTTTCGCTTTATAGTGGGGATGCCTATTTTGTCAAGGTCAACTCAGTGTAACATTTGCTGTCAGTGTCTGTCGTTTTAATGAGGAGTGACGAACTGGATACCGTAAAATCATCTTCTGAACACGCACTTCCTGCCGGGCAAAGGCTTAATTTGTCTCCACTGATGGAGTAAGTTCCGTTTTCTACATCAGTATCCTGTGTTCCAAACAACTTCGACGTAGTCACAGTTGAATAGGTGTTGTTGTCGTTGAACGTGATTGTCAGGCAAAGTTCCAGACCAATGGTAGATTCCACGTAACAGCCATTTGAGAAGGTGAGATTTTGATTTTCATTGGTATCTGTACATCCTGTGCTGATCACTTTGGATGCTTTCCAGGTGCCCAGTATGTCTTTTGCTGGATCATCTTTACTACAACCGGCTGTAAACAGTAGGGCGGTAGCGAAGGCGTAAAAAGAAAGTTGTTTCATGATGAATATATTTTGTAGATAGTGGAATCTAAGAAGAAGTCTGGTAAATAAATTAATTTGAAAAAAAATGACCACTCCCCCAAGTGGCCATTTTTTAATAACCCATGAACATTTCATTAAACAAGAAAACAATCCCATGTTTTCAATTCTCAATCTCTTACCGAAATCGCCCTTTGCTATGTAAGGACAATGTTCGTGCTAATTTACCATGATTGAAATGCGTCTTTCGCATTTACCGTAATCCATCACTGTATTGTATGTGGCTTTAATGATGATTACGATACAAAGATGGGGAGGAAAACGAGAAGAAAAAAGTACAAAAAAACGTGAAAATAACATATAAATTATTATAATATATATGTCCTTGTTTTAGTTCGGTTAATTTTGATAATAACCTGTAAGTTTTCTCCATCGCATAGTAATGACGCCTTTGATGGCTTCGGAAACGATGTTTGCGTGCATTTTTGAATTGCCCTTTTCTCTGTCCACAAACGAGATGGGTATTTCTTTCAATCTGAATCCTTTCAGCCAGGAATAGTATTTCATTTCGATCTGAAACGTGTAACCGACAAACTGGATTTTTGACAAGTCCAGCGCTTCCAGAACCCGTCGTTTGTAGCAAATGTAGCCTGCAGTCGGATCTGACACTGGAAGCCAGGTGATTGACCGTACGTACAATGAGGCGCCATAAGATAGGATAAGTCTATCCTTTGACCAATTTTTTATATTGCCCCCCTGAACATATCGGCTGCCAATGGCAACATCTGCGCCACCATCTGCACACGCCGCCAAAAGCCTGGGTAAATCGTCCGGATTATGGCTGAAATCGGCATCCATTTCAAAGATGTAGTCGAAGCCATTATCCAGGCCATACCTGAATCCGGCGATGTAGGCTGTTCCCAGGCCCATCTTGCCTTTTCGTAGTAAGACGTGAATTCTTGGTTCTTTTTCAGAAAGGATTGTTGCCACATCGCCCGTGCCATCCGGTGAATTGTCGTCAACAATCAATAAGTGAAATTGACTTCCCTGCCTTAAAACTGCGGAGACAATATCATGGATATTCTCAATCTCATTGTAGGTAGGTATTATGACAAGGCAGCGATCCAATGTGACAGGGCATTCTTTTTGCAGTGAAAAAACGTTCTTCCGTGCAAAGATAACTTTTCTGCTGAAGTAATGCAGAAGTGTGATTATACTTTCCTAGGATTCCTGGTTTTGCATTACATAAATCGGCCTGGAAAGGATTCACGCATCACGAGTATGAGGCAGTCAGCGACGTCCTCTGCATTCGGCTTGGTAAAGTAATCTCCGTCAGAACCAAAGGGTGTGCGGTGAGGTGCGGCCGACAATGTGACCGGTTTTGCGTCCAGGTATTGATAACCACCCCATTTTTCGAGCACTTCGCGCATCATGAATGCGGTGGCCCCTCCAGGACTATCTTCATCCATGAAAACAATCCGGTTTGTTTTTTTCAGGGACTGGACAATTTTGCCCTCAAGGTCAAATGGCATCAGCGTTTGTACATCGATGAGTTCGACAGAAACGCCCAGCGTCTTGGCAATTTGGATGCCCTTCTGCGCTTCGCGAATGCAGGAACCATACGTGACCAGCGTGATGTCGGAACCTTCTTCGAGGACTTCTGGCACACCCAGCGGAATCGTAAACTCGAGCAGGTTGGACGGCAGTTTTTCCTTTAGCCTGTATCCATTCAGGCATTCGATAACGATACCTGGATCATCTGATGTTAAGAGTGTATTGTAAAAGCCGACCGCCTGCACCATGTTTCTCGGCACGCAAAGATAGACGCCTTGCATGGAGGTCAGGATCATGCCCATGGGTGAGCCGGC
>JAUMBK010000257.1:4562-16751 GCA_032115795.1 Saprospiraceae bacterium
TCATAGGGGCCCTTTGGCTGCCAGCTGATCTGTACCGCAGCGTAGCCAGGTCGTCAGAAAGGAGTGAAAATGCATATGCCATGTAATCGAGGTACTGAATTTCGGCAATGGGCCTGAAGCCACGCATGGCACTGCCCAGGGCCTGGCCCATGATTGTCCATTCCCTGATGCCTGTGTCAAATACTCTGTCCTGACCATATTTTAGCTGGAGACCCGCAAAGCCCTGATTGACGTCTCCGATGTGGCCAACGTCCTCACCAAAGGCAATCACAGCGGGATTGGACTCAAGCAGTTTATCAAAATAAGTATTTAATATCTGGTGACCTGGGATAGGGGTCTGATCCAGTCCGTATTTTGCCGGTACACCGGGCACGGAAATTGCGGCATATTTATTCTCACTGTATAGGTGGGTGAAATACCGTTGCCTGCCTTCTGCTTTTCCCTCCTGGATGAGTTGATTCAGGGCATCTGATGGAGCTGAGCCAAAGCGCTGCCACTGCATATGTAGCCTTCTTGCGTTGGCCAGGATTTCGCTGTATACAGGGAAGGGGGCAGAGCGCAAATCCTGCTCAAGCTCCCTGATAGCTTCGGTTCGAAGATTGTCTGAGAGGGAAGCATAGATTTGCAGGAGCTGGTTTTTCGTTTGCTGGATAGCCTGCGTGTATCGTTGCCATGCCTTCTCTTTCGCCTGTCTTACATATTGGCTTGCTTTTTCGTACAATGCAGGAATGTCTGCCTCGGATATGATGCCGTTGTCAACCATCCATTCACCCATTTTACGGATGCAATCCGTTTCTTTTTCCCAATTGAGGCGCTCAGGAGATTTGTATCTTTCTTGTGAACCACTGGTGGAATGACCCTGTGGCTGGGTCAGTTCTTGTACGTGAATGACTGCCGGCATGTGAGACGTGCGGACTTGCAGTGCCACTTTTTCAAAGACGGCACAAAGCTCCGGGTAGTCCCACCCTTTGACGGTGAAGACCTGCAAACCAGCATCCTTCCCGTCTGGCATAAATCCTTCCAGTACTTTTGATATAGATGCCTTGGCAGTCTGCATCTCTACGGGCACACTGATGCCATAGCCATCATCCCAAACAGCGACCAGCAGGGGTACGCGCATCACTGTTGCCGCATTCACCGTTTCCCAGAAGACGCCTTCGGACGTAGAACTGTCGCCTATGGTAACAAAGCTGACTTCATTTCCCTCATTGGAAAAGGCGTCATTACCGGGTACGGATTGCTTACGGTAAAGCCTGGAAGCCATTGCCAGGCCCAATGAACGTGCCATCTGGCCGGCGGTACAAGAGATGTCTGATGACACATTGTATAAGGCTTTATGCTCCAGCCATTCCCCATCCTGGTCAATCAGCGGTGTAGCATAGTGGCTGTTCATTTGTCTTCCACGGGAAAACGGGTCGTTGGCGCAATCGGCATAGAGTTGTGCAAAATAATCCTCCAATGAACATAATCCCCTTGCAAACATAAACGTTTGGTCCCGGTAATAACCAGATCTCCAGTCGCCTCGTTGGAACGCCCTTGCCATGGCAATCTGAGGCACTTCCTTGCCGTCGCCGAGGATGCCAAATTTGGCTTTCCCACCCAGCACTTCCTTCCTGGCGAGCAAGCTGGCTTCCCTGCTGACCAGGCAAATCCAAAAATCATGGATGACCGATTTTTTGAATGCATCAGCATCATTGCCGTCATGTGTCAATACTTCCAGAGGCAGTTGATCAAGGTCGGTTACCATGGTTCAGTCAGTTTGGTGGTGATGTCAGCCTGCCTTGCGGGGCATGCAATTGTTTGCTTCGCTGTCAGGGCTGATTTTGGAAGCAAAATTAATCAAATTATGACAACTGATTACAATATTTAATTTTAAATTTAATTTAAAAAATAGATTAAATCAAAATAAAATTATTTATAAATGAAATTAACGGCATAATAAACTTGTTTTGATTTTGCAACTGGTGTGGTATTTTGTCAAAGACTGTATTTTCGATTCTATCCAAAGCACGCCGGCATTCCTTTCAGAATTGGTATATTTGTTACTTATAACAAAAGGATGGCATTTAAACTAACGTCTGTTTACCAACCAACCGGCGACCAGCCGAAAGCCATTACACAGCTTGTGGCAGGCTTAAATGAGCAAGATAGATATCAGGTGCTGCTGGGGGTTACGGGCTCTGGTAAAACATTTACCATGGCCAATGTCATTGCACAATTGGATAGGCCTGCGCTGGTACTCACCCACAACAAGACGCTGACAGCCCAGCTTTATGCCGAGCTTTGTGAGTTTTTTCCAGAAAATGCGGTAGAATATTTTGTTTCCTACTACGATTACTACCAGCCGGAAGCGTATATTACGCATTCAGATACCTATATTGAAAAAGATTTGCAGATCAACGAAGAAATCGATAAACTTCGGTTGCGCGCCACCTCCTCCCTGCTTTCCGGCAGGCGGGATGTGATCATTGTTTCGTCAGTCTCTTGTATCTATGGTATGGGCAATCCTGAAGATTACAAGACGGGCATCATACGCATTCACAAGGGGCAGGTCATTACCCGAAATACGTTTTTATACAGCCTGGTGCAAAGTTTGTACTCCCGGACGGAACATGATTTTAAGAGAGGGACCTTCAGGGTGAAGGGCGATACTGTAGATATTCATTTGCCCTATGTCGATTTTGGTTATCGGATTGTTTTTTTTGGTGATGAGATCGAGGCGATCGAGCAGTTGGAAATTGAAAGCGGCAAACGGATCTCCTCATTGGAACATGCAGCTATTTTTCCGGCCAACTTGTATGTGGCGCCCAAAGACCGGTTGAATCAGGTCATCCGCGAAATTGAGGATGAGTTGTTTAACCATGAGCGTTTTTTTCAAGAAGAGGGCCGCTATATTGAAGCCCAACGCATCAGGGAAAGGGTGACCTTTGATCTGGAGATGATACGGGAACTGGGTTACTGTAGTGGCATTGAGAACTATTCCCGTTTTTTTGATGGGCGCCTGCAGGGAACAAGACCGTTTTGCCTGTTGGATTATTTTCCTGAGGATTACCTCATGTTTATTGATGAAAGCCACCAGACAATTCCCCAGGTTCGGGGAATGTGGGGTGGGGACAGGGCTCGGAAATTAAATCTGGTCAATTTTGGTTTTCGTCTGCCGTCTGCGATGGACAATAGGCCATTGAATTTCGAAGAATTTGAATCGGTGACAAACCAGGTCGTATATATCAGTGCGACTCCGGGTGAATATGAACTGGAAAAGACGGAGGGCGTGGTTGTGGAGCAAATTGTCCGTCCGACAGGGTTGCTCGATCCTCCGGTCGAAGTGAGACCAAGCATCAACCAAATTGATGACTTGCTGGAAGAAATCCGAAAACGGACAGAGAAGGATGAACGTATCCTTGTAACAACTCTTACCAAAAGAATGGCGGAAGAACTGACGAAATACCTGACCCGCCTACATGTCCGTGTACGTTACATTCATAGTGAAGTGGACACCCTCGACAGAGTGGAAATTGTACGTGATCTTCGTCTGGGAGAATTTGATGTATTGGTGGGCGTGAATTTGTTGCGGGAGGGCCTCGATTTGCCTGAGGTGTCCCTGGTGGCTATCCTGGATGCAGATAAGGAAGGTTTTTTGCGCAATGCGCGTTCATTGACGCAAACGGCTGGTCGTGCAGCACGTAACAGTAACGGCCTTGTCATATTTTATGCAGACAAGGTGACTGAAAGCATGCAGCAAACCATGGACGAAACCAATCGCAGAAGGTCAATCCAGATGGCGTATAATCTTGAACACGGAATACAGCCACGTACTGTTTCAAAAACCAGGGAAGAAATTTTGAATCAGAAATCCATTTTGGATATCCGCCGGAAAAAACCGGTTGCCTATATTGAAGAGGAGCATGTACATGATCTGGCTGCTGATCCTATCATTGCTCATTTGTCAGGTGACCAGCTCAAGAGGCTCATAACTGAGACAGAATCCCGCATGAAAAAAGCGGCCAAGGATCTTGACTTTATTACCGCAGCGCAGTTGCGAGATGAGCTGTTGGCCTTAAAAAAGAAATTGTAGTTGCTGCTTTTTATTTATTTATCCCTATATTGCATTGTTTCAATGAATCTTTAATTGTTAAATTCTTGCCCTATGATGAATGAAAAAGTGGCATCGATCATGATCAGAGACCTGATCACACTGGCACCTGACAGTTCGCTTGCTGAAGTTCACCAAATTTTTACAACTCATAAGATCCATCACATCCCGGTAACGGAAGATGGCATGCTCGTTGGTATAATTACAACATCTGACTTATGGAAAGCAAACATTCCTCATGAAAAATACGGAGGAGTGCAGGTCGGTGAAGTCATGAGTAATAGGCTGGTAAAAATCGAACCAGATGACAAAGTGGGTACCGCCGCGGAATTGTTTTTAGACAATCGCTTTCATGCGTTGCCCGTCGTTACGGATGGCAGGCTGGTGGGGCTTGTGACGACGTTCGATGTATTGAAATATGAATTTAAGAAAGAATACAAAGAGGCAATTTTGTTCAAAGAGGTGCTGGAAGATAAAGACAAAGCCTGATTCTACATACCAGGAATAATCAAAGCGGTGCAGGTCCGGATTCGGAATTGCACCGCTTTTTTATTGCACTTTATTTTATGTTTCGCGCATTCATCCAGGCCGAAAATGCATCCGCGTTCTTCAGGTGTGAAGTGTAATCTTTTGCAAACACATGGATGCCGCTATTATCTGCTCGGGCACAAAAGAAAAAGTAATCATGCTTTTCTGCATGGATCACTGCCTCCAGGCTGGCAATAGATGGCATACAAATCGGGCCAGGCGGCAATCCGACATTAAGGTACGTATTGTAGGGGGAATCTGTTTGCAGGTGAGAGTACAACACCCGCTGTATTGAAAAATCGCCGGTAGCAAAAACCACGGTGGGGTCAGCCTGCAGTTTTTCGCCGACGTTTAACCTGTTCAGATACACACCTGCAATGGTCGGCCTTTCCGGATCGTAATTGCTTTCCTTTTCGACAATGGAAGCGAGAATATAGGCCTCTGTTGGTGTGCGTTTTATCTCAGCCAGCGCCTGCTTCCTGGCATCATTCCAGAAGTTGTCGTATTCTTTCTTCATACGGGCAACAAATTTTTCCGGTGTCGTCGTCCAGAACATTTCATAGGTATTCGGAATGAACATTGTCAGAAATTGTTCCTGGTTCATGCCATACTGAGCGGCTGTTTCCGGTTTGGAAAGGTAGTTCAGAAATGCCAGAGAATCTGCTTCAAAATAGCGCCCAGCCTTCCCTGCGAGGTCACTCAGCAAGCGAATGTTGTTGATGACTACCCTGGGGGCGTCCTGGCTCCCAGAACGCAGCTTGCCGACCATTTCCCGGTTTGTCATTCCTTTGCGGAAAAGATATCTTCCTGGGCGGATGTGATCTTCCTGGTAACGCATTAGCTTTGCTGTTAGTCGAAACGAAGGAAAATCGCCAATGATGGAATCTTTTGACAGAGAATCAACCAGCTGAGTATAGCTCGCACCTGTCGGAATGTAAAGCACTTTTTTTTCTGCCAGAAAGGCAGTATTTTGTTTAAGTACAGGCCGTGCAATAAATAGGTAAACACAAAGGCAAGCAAGACCAACCAAAGCCAGTGCCAGATACAGAATTTTTTTACTCATGGATACGTATATTCATTAATATTGTTCCTCCTGGTTGGGGAAATCGCCAGATTTTACATCATTGACATATTGTGCTACAGCCTCTTTGATCGTGTCAAATAGGTGAAGATAGCGCCGTAAAAACCGAGGATTGAAATCATGGGTAATGCCGAGCATGTCATGCACGACTAATACTTGACCATCCGTGCCATTGCCTGCGCCAATCCCAATGACAGGGATATGGAGAGCCTTTGCCACCTGGCTACCTAGAGCAGCGGGAATTTTCTCAAGGACGATGGCAAAACATCCAAGTTCTTGCAGCAATAGTGCGTCATTGAGAAGTTTTTGGGCTTCTGCTTCTTCTTTTGCTCTGACGGAATAAGTTCCAAACTTATAAATGCTTTGCGGTGTCAGCCCCAAATGCCCCATAACGGGAACACCTGCTGACAAAATTCTGCGAACAGAATCTTCAATTTCAGCACCGCCCTCCAGTTTGACAGCGTGTGCTTCTTTCATAATGGCGATGGCTGAATTCAGGGCTTTGGTGCTATTGCCCTGGTATGACCCAAAGGGCAAATCGACGACAACCAAGGCCCTCTCTGCACCTCTGACAACGGCCTGGGCATGGTATATCATCTGCTCCAGGGTAATCGGCAGGGTGGTTTCATGCCCGGCCATGACATTGGAGGCGGAATCACCTACAAGCAAAATATCAATACCTCCGGCATCCAATATTTTTGCCATGCTGTAATCGTACGCGGTAAGCATTGATATCTTCTCACCTTTGTCTTTCATTGCTTGCAGCACGTGCGTTGTGATGCGTTTGATTTCTTTGTTGCTGTATGGCATGGTCCGTTGTATCGGTTATTTTGTGCAAATGTCATAAAATTTCAGAGACCTCTTACACTAATTGATACAGAATCTTCCTGAATCACGCCCTTTATCCAAATATAGTACGTACTTTTCATTTGAAATCCTGCCCTGGATAGATTCGCAGTATGAATTGGAGAATTTTTACAAATGATTTCCTAAGGTGTGTGTATATTTCTATTTTTGTGCCTTGACTCTGACATCAGGGTTACTGACCTAAACGCAATGCAATGAGTTGGTTTAAAAGACTGAAGGAAGGCATCCAGACTGCCACCAAAAATAAAAAGGAAACTCCTGATGGACTTTGGCACAAGTGCACAAAGTGCGGAGAGATGACCACAGTAAAGGACCTGATTGAAAATTTGTACATCTGTCCGAAATGTGATTTTCATACACGGATCAGCTCAACAGATTACTTTGATATCCTCTTTGATGGCAAATACACAAGACTGTTTGACGAGATCATCTCTGTCGACATGCTGGATTTCAAAGATGTCAAATCCTACGAGGATCGCTTGACAGAGGCCTATAAAAAAACAAATCTGAAGGATTCGATGTCTGTGGCTGCCGGAAAGGTGAATAAATTTCCTTTGGTTATTGCCTGTATGGATTTTGGCTTTATCGGCGGTTCAATGGGCTCTGTTGTTGGTGAGAAAATATCCAGGGCCATTGATTACTGCATTGAAAATAGAATGCCCTTGATGATTATCTCAAAATCAGGAGGTGCTCGGATGATGGAATCGGCCTTTTCACTCATGCAAATGGCAAAAACATCTGCGAAGCTGACGTTGCTGGCAAAAAAAGGAATTCCCTATTTTTCATTTATGACTGACCCTACGACTGGAGGTGTGACAGCGTCATATGCAATGCTGGGCGATATCAACTTTGCTGAACCCGAAGCATTGATCGGTTTTGCGGGTCCCAGAGTAATCAAAGAAACCATCAAGCGCGATTTGCCTGAAGGGTTTCAGACCTCTGAATACCTGCTTGAGCATGGCTTTCTCGACTTTATTGTGCATCGAAAGGAGTTGAAAAACAAGCTTACAGACCTGCTCAGTTGCTTTGATTTGAGGAAAATGGATGTGGACGCTACGTCAGAGGGAAATGACTAAAAACTCCTTTTCCAATGGGTTAAGTAGCGAAATGATTTCCTCCTGCCACTGTGCGTCACTGTTCACCCAAAATTGCATGGAGCTGTCTTTCCTTTCCTGAAGGCCGTCGCCAGGAAATAATTTTTGCTTTAGTGCTTTCAACTGCGTTAAACTGGTCTCTTCTTTCTGTTTTAGAGAACGCTTGAGCCTAGCTTCGAGTGTTTCTATCGCTTTCAGCACCTTATGTCCTTCGCTGAGCGTGAATGCTTCCAGGGTAGGGTCTATTGCTTTGGCTTTGAGTGCCATTTTTTCGAACAGGATTGTGCTGAGTTCCTTTTCGGCATCAAGGTGTACTTCTCCTAACGAAATTTGATCCAGGTATGCCGATACCAGTTTGTCTTCTTCCTGAAATACATCGTCGATCGCAATTTGCAGTTTTGTCAGCGTCTTTTGTTGCCCCGGTGGTATCATCAAAACGGAGTTTCTGCGGATAAGCGTGGGGAAGAAAACCTCAAAATACGCAAACTGCTTCTTTCTTTCAAGCCAGTATGCCAGTTCACCCCCCCCGCCTATGTAGGCAATATTTGGCAGGATGGTTTCCTGAAACAATGGCCTTAGAATAACATTGGGGCTGAACCGCTCCGGGTGAGTTTCCAGCATGGATTCCATTTCGTTTTGCGTAAATGTCATTTCCGTGTTCAAAATGGAATAAACACCTTCATGGAATGTAATCCGCTCACGGCGGTTGCCTTCCATATAGAACAGGTTGATCTCACGGGCAAAAGCCTGGGGCTTAAAATGAAATGCAGCCAGTGATTGTTGTGTCTCTTTGACCAGCATTTCACTTTTTCGTTCCGAAATCTCCTTTTTCATCACGGGAAGAAATGCGTTTTTCAACGCCGCGTCATCCATCGAAAGTACCAATACACCGTAATTGCCTAACAACCGGTTTAACCAGTGAAATACAAAGTCGTTGTAGGTATCGGCTGCCTGCAATGCTTCCGTCCACAAATCAACCAGCGCTTTCGCGTTGACAGAGGTGCCCAGGATGTCTGCTGTCTCCCTGATTACGTCGGAAAGGCCGTCTGTACGGAATCTACCCACGGGGCCGGATTGAATGGTTTGCCAATCCACCTGTTTGCCAAAGAGCTGTACTGAACGAACTTCATCAAAATCATGGTCTTCAGACCCGTTGATGAAGACAGGTACAAACTGACAATCAGGAAAGTTTTTTTGCAATTGCCTCACCAGGTTGATTGCGGAAAAAATTTTATAAAAATAATAAGCGGGACCGCCAAGTACCGATGGCTGGTGCGCAGTGACAACGGTGAATGTATTTTCATCGGCCAGCGAGTCAATTGCGGCCTGTTGGCTTGGGGTTGCTCCCGCAAGTTGATATTGTTTGCGGAATGCATCGACGAGCAAGGCCCTGTCTACAGGAAACGATTTTCGTGCACCGATGGCCTTCTCCAGGCCAGGCAAATCGGGCGTAAAGGCATAGAAATTGTTCAGTTGGGAATATTCGAGCTGGTAAAATACATCTTTATGTGAAAGAGCGGGTACTCGGTTGAAAGGGATTCGATGTATTTGCATTCAGATCAAGGGTTTATTCAGACTCTCCATTCATTATCCCAAAGAAACCGACCAATGCCGCTTTTTGTTCATCGCTTAATCTGGCCTCCGGATGCGCCCATGTAAAACTGGCCATGGGCATTTCCCCCTTCTGAATGACTTCTCTACATTCTTCTTTGATTTTCTGCTGATCTTCTTGGCTGTATCCTCCCCAAGTAGAAAAATTCAGGTGCTCCCGCCCTTCTATTATGTGGTTTTGAATCCACCAGGAAAGGGGGGCAATGTGCGAATACCATGGATATTCCGTCTGGTTGGAATGGCAGTCATAGCAAGCTTTTTGAATAATTGATGCCGTGTTTGCATCTGCCCCTGAAACCGAGAGAAAATCCTGCGCCGGGTCGGATGCAGGCAGAGAGGTTTCAATTCGAAACACTTGAAAAAGTAGAAATAAGCCAACCAGGCCCCAAATAATTTGCTTCCGTTGCATGTGTCAATTTTTTATAAATATACAAAAAAAGGGTAATACACATTTCCGGTGGCATGATTTTATTTGTGGGAAAACCGGATATGCATAAAATTGACTTTTGCTAGTTAAAAAACTGCGTAGTTTGTATTTTTATCCTGTATAAATGCCATATGATGCTTTTGCATATCAACTGTGACGTTGGAGAATCTTATCATGACAAGCTTGTGGGAAATGATGCGATGGTTATCCCCCTTGCCGATGCCGTCAATATTGCCTGTGGTGGTCACGGAGGAGATCCGCTTACTATCCTGCGGGCTATTTCGCTTGCTTTGTCGCTGTATAAAGAAATTGGAGCGCATCCGTCGTATCCTGACATTGAGGGATTTGGCAGGAAGTATGTTTCCATGCCATCAGCGGATCTGGATGCCTGCCTGCGCTACCAGATTGGAGCGGTAAAAGCGATGACGGAAAGTCTCGGTGGGCGATTATCCCATGTCAAGGCGCATGGCGCCTTGTACAACAGGGCCGCAATTGATCCTGTGGAAGCTTCCGTCTTTCTGGACGCCGTTTATGCCATTGATGCCGGTCTGCGTGTTTTCGCACCCTCTGGTTCGATTATGGCGATGCTGGCACACGAGCGTGGCATGACCGTGGTGAAGGAGGCCTTTGCCGACAGGATGTACCTGGATGACGGAACACTGGCTTCCCGCCAGGTTGAGGGGGCGGTCATTGCCGACACCGGTGGAGTGGTTGAACAGGTACGTCACTTGCTCGACGGAAAAGCGAAAACGTTGGGTGGCACTTTGATTGCTTTGCCCTCAGATACAATTTGTGTGCATGGTGATCAGGAAAACGCCACCTCAATTTTGCAGGCAATGCATCAGGAATTTCGAAAGGCCAATGAAGTATAAGTCTATATCTTTCTTCGGGCAAAACGCCCTTTTGATCCAATGGGACAATCCTGATGAACTGGCAGTGATACAGCATATTCAGTCTTTGTTCTTTGCAATGAGGGAGACAAGGTTGCGTGGATTGCTTGACATTGTACCGGCGTATGATTCGCTCGCCTTGTATTTTCAGCCTGAGGTTGTAGGCTATCTGGAGGTGGAAGCGTATGTGCAAGCCATGGTGCAAGGACTGCCAGCCGATAGCTCAAGCACGCGCGGCACCCGTTGGGATATTCCTGTCAATTACGACAACGAGGAAACACCTGACATTCAGCACATTCTAAACCATACGGGCCTGGATTACAATGCATTGCTGGAAATGCATTCTGGGGTGGATTATCTTGTCGCTTTTTTGGGGTTTTTGCCGGGGTTTCCGTATTTGTATGGCTTGCCTGAAGCACTCGCGATGCCGCGCAAGAAAGTACCGGACAGACTGATACGGGCAGGTTCAGTAGCCATAGGCGGCAGGCAAGCCGGCATCTACCCAACAGATAGTCCTGGAGGCTGGTACGTTCTTGGGCGCACAACAATTTCCCTCTTCGATGGCGGGAAAGTACCTTTTTGCTTACTGTCTCCGGGAGATATTGTTCGATTTGTACAGGTGTGATAGGGGTGATTTTACGTGACCAATGCCGCAATTTTCTCTGATGCAAAGGCAATCTCTTCCAGCGATGTAAACGGAGAGAAAGAAAATCGGATTGTTCTTCGTCTGCTGTCATGTCCGATTGCCTGAAGCACATGGGAGTCAGTCTCTATGCCAGAGCTGCACGCGCTCCCTGAGGATGCTGATATGCCGGCAATATCCAGGTTCATGACCAGTAAATCGCCAGCAGGGTGTGGAGGAAAAGAAACACTTAGTATATGCGCAAGAGTGGTGGCATCCTCACTGCCATTGAAGTCAACTCCTGTGATTTTATGTTTGAGGGCTTCTATGAAGGCATGTTTGATTTCCAGAATATGCCTGTGATTTTCTGCCATTTTTGCCACTGACCAATCCAGTGCTGTGGCAAGTCCGGCTATACCTGCTACATTTTCTGTTCCAGCGCGCATATTTCGTTCCTGTGCTCCACCATGAATGAAAGGTGTCAGCATGGTGTCAGAAGAAATGTAGGCCAGTCCGATGCCTTTGGGACCGTGAAATTTATGTGCTGAACCTGATAAAAAGTGCACACCCAGTGACTGCACATCTACCGGGTAGTTTCCCAAAACCTGCACGGCATCGCAGTGAAACAAAACTTGGTGCTTTCTGCATAGTTCGCCTATTTTCTGAATATCATGCATGGTGCCAATTTCATTGTTGCCAAACATAATACTCACCAGTGTTTTCTGATCTGCCTTGCTGATCTTCTCTTCCAGTTGATGCATGTCAATTTTACCCTGCGGGGAAACTGTAAGATAGTCAATGGTGCAGGATGTATTTCTTGCTAAGTAATCCAGCGAATGAAGCACACAATGGTGTTCTGTAGGGGATGTGATGATGTGCCTTATACCAAGATCCTGGACGGCATTTTTCAGCATCATGTTGTTTGCTTCTGTGGCGGATGACGTGAAGAAAATCTCACCAACGGAGGCATTGAGGA
>JAUMBK010000258.1:0-3174 GCA_032115795.1 Saprospiraceae bacterium
GCAGCCCGGCGTCTGCCAGGGCGGCGGCGGAGCTGTTGGCTGCCAGGAGTGTGCGCCCCCACTCAAGCTGCAACCACGGGTCGTTGGATAATGGAGCAAGCATCAAAGACGCTCACACCTGTGACGCTTGAGTTGGGAGGAAAAAGTCCTGCAATTGTAGATGTTTCTGCCAGGCTTGATACAGCAGTTAACCGCATTGCCTGGGCCAAATTTTTCAATGCCGGGCAGACATGCCTGAGTACGGATTATGCATTGGTGCATGTGTCTGTGTTTGATCAATTTGTCGCGAAGATGAAACAGCGGATCATCGATTATTATGGGGAGAATCCCTTTGAGTCACCGCACTTTGCCAGGATTGTGAGTCAGGAGCGGACAGCAAAGATTGTAACTTACCTGAACCAGGGAGAGTTGCTTGCAGGGGGAGATTATTCGCTTGAAGACAGATATGTAGCCCCTACGTTGTTGCACGTGACCAACCTGGAGCAGCCTGTCATGTCTGAGGAAATTTTTGGTCCCATACTTCCAATCATCACATGGCAGCATACGGAAGAAATTCTGTCTATCGTGAGGAAAAACAGGTATCCACTGGCCTGTTATTTCTTTTCAGAGGACAATCGACTGACAAATTCGCTCATTGAAAAAATAGAATTTGGAGGTGGATGTATTAATGATGCCATCATCCATTATGCCAATGGAGCTTTCCCGTTTGGTGGGGTAATGACAAGTGGGATGGGCAGGTACCACGGAAAGCATTCGTTTGATACATTTTCTCACGCAAAGCCAATCATCCGTTCGGTGAGCCTGATAGATACCCATATTTGGTATCCTCCATATTCCAAGACCAAGCAACGTATTGTTGAAACGCTCATTAAATAATGCGGGCCTCTCTTCAGTGAAAGCGACATTCCCTGAGGATCATTGTTTTTTTTGGTAAAGTGCAATGAATGGTTGCCATTTGTCAGGCTGGCTAGTGCCTATGAGCACTTTTTTTCCTGATGTTAACAGGATTACTAAACCAACATTGCCCTTTACCGTGTATGCTTTCCCATTTTTTTTGCTGTAACGCAAGCCCCATCCTCCATAGTCCCGGATAGGCTTATAGGTTTGGAGAGAAACTGAAGCGATGTCTTCGGCTTTAAAAACAGTTGGGGTAAACATAAATGGCCAAAGTTTTACTTTGAGCATCTCACTATTCCAGCCGACTTCAAGTCGAACAAGTGAAAGTAAGCCAGCAATGAAGGAGGCGGTGCCGACGCTGGCATACAATGCAGTGAGATCTGTTTCATGAAGAACAAAGTACAATACCCAATTGATTCCCAGGGTACTTGCCAGAATCACAAGTGGCCATAGGCTATCCATACGCTGGACTTCTGAAATTTCGGTTTTATTCATTAAAACGTGACGCGCTTGGTGATTTCCTTGCCATCGCGCAGGACGGTGATATCGACAGACTGGCCGGGCTGAAATGAGGAAAGACACTTCATGTATGCCTGAATGTCGGCTACGTCGATGTCTCCCATTTTCATGATTACATCCCCTTTTTGTAAGCCACCCAATTGGGCAGGTCTGCCATCTTTTACCCCGTCAATTTTCAAGCCTTTTCCATCATAGAGGTAGTCTGGCATAACACCCATTGTCACATTGAAAGAAACCCGGTTTTGCGTTTCGTCCTTTGTTTTGGTGAATGTCAGTTTTGTTTCTCCATCGAGTTTCTGCACGATTGTATAGATAAATTCAAGCACGGTGCGAGCGCCCTGATAATTTATCAATTGGTGATCATCACTGGGTTTGTGGTAATCTTCGTGCTGGCCAGTGAAAAAACCCAGGACAGGAATTTCCGCATTGTAAAACGAAGCATGATCCGACGGGGCCATGCCGGATAATTCCTTTTTGATGGATAAGCCGGAAGGAGCCAGCTTATCAATGAGCTGATCAAAAATGGGTGAGGTTCCAATTCCTCCTACAGACAATTTTTTTTCTGCATTCAATCGTCCAATCATGTCCATATTTATCATATAGTGTATTGAGGTACTTGAAATTGGGGCGTTTTTTACAAAATAGTTGGATCCCCATAACCCTTTTTCTTCTCCCGAAAAACAAATAAATAGGTAGTTGTGGTTTTTTAATTTGGCTTTTTTTATACTTTCAGCCAGGTATAAGACACCAGAGACACCGCTTGCATTGTCATCAGCACCATTGTGGATCGCTGGACTTCCAGTGTAAAGCGACCCTTCTTTTCCATAACCAAGGTGGTCATAATGGGCACCTATGACCACAGTTGTGGAAGCCTGATTGTCTACCCAGCCAACGACATTTTTACCAATGACGGTTTCCCCTTCTGCTGAGGTTTCATCCCCATGCGGATTATTGCTTTTTTTCTTGCTGAAAGATTGAAAATACGTCGTCCCATCCCCTTTGGGGCTCAGGCCAATCTCTTGAAACCGTTTTTCAATGTAAGCGGCAGCTTTTTCTGCACCTACGGTACCAATTTCACGTCCCTCCATGTCGTCTGACGACAAGGTGATGATATCCATGGCAATGCCTTGTCCCGGCTCTTTGATTGGAAACGCTCCTTTGGGGGCGCAAGCCGAAATCCATAAGAAGAACAAGACAAAAAATGCTCTGCTTGAGTAAAGAATTGGATGCATTGGTTTATTTTTTAATGTTAAATACTATTTGACGCGAATTTGGGAATAAAGAATGACACGATCAACTATTTTGGTCAATCCACACAGATTTAGTTATTGTGAACGCATCAATGAGTTTGTTTTAAAAAGCAAAAGTAGAAAAATTAGTGGACGCATTCAGACTTGGGTAGAAAAATTACATTGTTGTGATATATCCGCGCCTTATTTGCTGTATTTTCGCATTTTCATCAAGTAATAATATAATAAGAAATGGACTTTCGCAATCAATTTTCCGATGTATGCCGAGCCTTGAAACTGTTTACGTTCATCACCCTCTTTGCATTGACAAACGCATTTAGTCAACAAAGGGATGTGTTGAACGCGCAGCTGGGGGAGGGTGCAGACACCCTGCGTTTTCCGATGGAAAAACATTTAAAGAATGTGAAGCAACTTACTTTTGGTGGAGACAATGCTGAAGCCTATTGGAGTTTTGACAATAAAAAAGTGGTCTTCCAGGCTACCAATAAGATGTGGGGTGCGCAATGCG
>JAUMBK010000259.1:0-2937 GCA_032115795.1 Saprospiraceae bacterium
CTTGTGGTCACGGGTGGCAACCTGCTCATCCAGGAGTAGAATCCATGGCGAAATCAAAGGCTGATTTTATCTAAACAAGAAGGCGATGATGTGGCTAGAATTGCCTGAATTGCCCGTTTGAAATTGCCACATTCTGTCAGGATTTTGTACCTTTGCATTTTCTACAAATAAAACCGGACCAAATCATGATTATTGGAGTTCCCAAGGAAATAAAGCCCAGTGAAAACAGGGTTGCACTGACACCCGCAGGTGTGATGGAGTTTACAAAACACGGACATACTGTATACATTCAGGCGAGTGCAGGAGAAGGATCAGGATTCGCAGATGACGACTATACACAGGCGGGAGCCACCTTACTCCCAACGATAGAAGAGGTGTATGGCATCGCAGAAATGATTATCAAGGTAAAAGAACCCATTGAAAAAGAATATAGTCTGATTAAGCCTGGACAATTGCTGTTTACCTATTTCCATTTTGCTTCACACGAGCCATTGACGAAGGCCATGATTCAGAGCAAGGCGATTTGCCTGGCTTATGAAACCGTTGAGTCGGCTGACAGGTCTCTTCCATTACTGGTACCCATGTCTGAAGTTGCCGGACGAATGGCGATTCAGCAAGGAGCGAAATACCTTGAAAAACCACAAAAAGGCAGGGGTGTATTGCTGGGAGGAGTTCCGGGCGTGCCTCCGGCAAAAGTACTTGTACTCGGAGGGGGCATCGTCGGCACACAGGCAGCAAAGATGGCAGCGGGCCTCGGGGCAATGGTAACCATTCTGGATGTGAGTCTCAAACGACTACGGTATCTATCCGATGTGATGCCTGCCAACGTCATTACCATGTATTCCAATGAATTTACGATCCGAAGGCTGATCAGAAACCACGACCTGATTGTTGGTGCCGTTTTGATTCCAGGGGCGAAGGCGCCCCATCTGATTACAAAAGAAATGCTGAAAGACATGCGCCCTGGCACCGTCATCGTGGATGTAGCGGTTGATCAGGGAGGATGTATCGAAACATGCAAGCCGACAACCCACGATAATCCTACCTTTATTATCGATCAGGTAGTACATTACTGCGTCGCAAATATGCCGGGTGCAGTGCCATACACATCCACTGTTGCCCTAACAAATGCAACCTTGCCTTATGCCCTGCAGCTGGCCAACAAAGGCTGGAAGCAAGCCTGTCAGGACAACCATGAGTTGAGGCTTGGTTTAAACGTCGTTGATGGTAAAGTGGTTTACCAAGGTGTAGCGGATGCATTCGGTTTGGAGTATACACCGGTCGATTCAGTATTGTAAGTTTTTTCCTCACAAACCGGTACCAACGTATTGACATACAAACAGGCGCAGGAATTCATTTTCAGCAGGTTGCCCATGTATCAGAGACTTGGAGCTGTCGCGTATAAAAAAGACCTGACAAACACCCTTGCCTTGTGTGCCGCCTGCGGGCATCCTGAGCGGGAATTGAAAACCATTCACATCGCAGGGACAAATGGGAAAGGAACAACGACCCATTTGATAGCCGGAGCGCTGCAGGCGTCAGGGTTAAAAACGGGCGTGTATACCTCGCCACATTACAAGGATTTTAGAGAGCGTATTAAAATCAATGGTCAATTTATTTCTCCCCGATATATATGCCAGTTCATTGAAAAGTACAAAGATGTCATAGGTGCAATTCAGCCTTCTTTTTTTGAAATGACGGTAGCCATGGCGTTTTGTTACTTCAGAGACCAGAAAACAGATGTGGCAGTCATAGAGACAGGACTCGGCGGGCGACTTGACTCCACAAATGTCATTACGCCGCTACTCTCCGTTATTACAAATATTAGCTTTGATCATATGTCCATGTTAGGCAATACGCTCGAAGCAATCGCCGGGGAAAAGGCAGGCATCATCAAACCAACCATCCCTGTGGTGATTGGAGAAAAACAGGAAAGCGTGTTGGGTGTATTCAAAGAAAGAGCACTAAATCAGCACTCCCCCTTATATCTCGCGACAGACCATGTGGAGGTGGTTTGCCCCACAGGGCAACTCCAGGATGGTTTTTCTGTCAACATTGACAAGACTCCGTGGTTACTGAAAACTACCCTAGATATTGGCGGACCGTTCCAACAAAAAAATCTGGCAACGGCATGCATGGCTCTGCATTTGTTATCCAGCCATTTCTCTTTGGATGCACAGGCAATCAGCAAATTCTACCCTTCCTTTGCGAAACAGACGAAATACATGGGTCGGTGGCAACTTCTTTCGCATTCCCCACTGACCATCGCAGATAGCGCACACAACGAAGGTGGGCTTACACAGGTTTTAGCTAACCTGAATGCATTATCCTGGCGTCAATTGCATATCATCCTTGGTTTTGTCAATGACAAGGAGCTACCCGACATTCTGGCTCTTTTTCCTAAAAATGCAAAATACTATTTTGCGAAGGCAAACGTACCCAGAGGCCTGGATGCAACCCAATTACAGCGGCAATCGGAAAATCATGGATTGCACGGAAATGCCTATTCGTCAGTTAGAAAGGCGTTTGCCGCAGCAAGAAGATGTGCGGGTACTGAAGATGTACTATTTATTGGGGGAAGTATTTTTGTGGTAGCAGAAGTTTTGTAAGCTATGCTTCTTTCGGCGATGCATTTACTTCATGATGCAGCCTTTTTTGCGTGTTTTTGTACACCACTACACTGGCATTCAATTCAAAGCCGACAAGCATAATGAATGAATTTACCTGTATCCAGATCATCATCACAATGAGTGCTCCTATTGAGCCGTAAATTTCATTATACCTGCCAAAGTTGTTGATAAAATAACTAAACCCGAGTGATGTGATCAGAGACATGGCTGTGGCAATCATTGAACCCACATTGACAAATGGTATCCTCCGGTGCATGGAGGGCCCAAAATGGTAAATCAGACTGATGCCAGTGTATACGAGAAAGAT
>JAUMBK010000259.1:2947-5748 GCA_032115795.1 Saprospiraceae bacterium
CTCCTGTGACCCACCACAGCACAGCGCAGCACAGCACAACGCGATGGAATCAAATGGGTCAAAATGGTGCCGATGCATGAAACACCTGCCTAATGTATTCCAGCGCGACACTTTCCAGGACCATCATCATCAGTGAAATAATCAGCAGCAGTGTCAGTACAACCGTAAGGCCAATTGCCACCATTCGGCTCTTCCACCACGTACGGTGTTTGAAGGAATGGTTGTATGCCTTGTCAAAGCCCGACATAAGGGTTAGCATGCCATTTGACGAAAAAAACAAGGCTCCCAGTGCCCCAAGGGAAAGCAAGCCGTCGCGTTTAATGGATGTAATGTCGTTTATGACAGAAAAAATGTAATCATGCGCACTTTTCGGAATGACACCCTCCGTTTGACTGCTGAGCATGGTTGTATAATCCTGAACAAACGTGAACAATGGAAGCAGGGTAAAGATAAAAATGATGGCCGGGAAAACTGATAGAAAAAGACTAAACGAAATAGAGTTGGCCCGGGTGGTCAGGTTGTCCTTTTGTGTTTCGACAATCACAAATTTAAGCACGTCAAATAGGGGCACACTGGAAAAGCCGGGTGGGCTATACTCCTTTGACCACTGTATACAACGTTTTACCAATGGCAAGGATAGAATGACATTGCGTTTATGGTTTGTTTTCGACATGAAAGTAAGGCTTCAGTTTTTCCAAAAGTATCTGAGGACAGGATACGCGCATGCCCGAATGTTTGTCTACAAAAAACAATTTGACTACCGCAGTATGAATGCAGATTCCCTCTTCATTGGCAATTCGATTCTCAAATACAATCATCTTTCCAGGTATTTCATGCAGCACAGTCTGTATGGTCAAAAGTTCATCGTATCTGGCTGGTTGACCATACCTTGCCTCGAGTGCGACTACCGGCAGCATGATGCCATCCTCTTCCTCCATTTTGCGGTAATCCAATCCCAAGTATCTGATTGCTTCCACCCTTCCAATTTCGTAGAGCTTTGCATAATTCCCATAGTACAGGTATCCCATCATATCTGTATCTGCGTACCTTATTCTGTATGGAAAATCAAAGGAAAACATACTCGATTACATTGATTCTCTCACAATGGGACATGTCATGCAATGAGAGCCTCCCCTTGCCCTGGAAAGTTCATTTGAGGGCAAGGTGATGATCGTTTTTTGCAATGTTACGGGATTGATTCCTCCTTCCTGCACCTTTTGTAAGAAATCCCGTGCATGAATGATTTGATACCCTGCCTTTTTCAGAGCCACCTCCGTTTTAGGATTTCGGTCATACGTCAGTGCCACACCCGGACGAACAGCCACGAGGTTGCATCCGTCTGTCCATTGCTCTCTCTCCTGATACGGAGTAATGCCATTCCCACTAAAAATAAAATTGATATTGGGGTTGATTTCATGCATGAAAAAACTCTTTACTGAGTCATAGACAACCTGTGCCCCATTTTTGCGGTACACCCGTACATTGGAGCTAATACCATCAAATACGGTCGGTTTGTAACAAATAATATCATGCGTATCTATCATGGTAAACAGCGTATCGATATGCATGCATGAGCGGTCAGCAGGTATATTGATTTGTGCCACATTCGACACCAATCCCTTTGCAAATAATACGTCTTTGACACAGCGTATGGCATAATCTGTGGTTCTCTCCGAACAACCTATGAGGATAAACTCATCATTCAACATCATGACATCCCCTCCTTCCATGGAAACCACTTCCCCTTTTTTGGACGGCGGGAACTCATCGAGCAAATTCAGGTTAATCACTTTGCCATCTGTCACGAGGCCTTTGAACAGTGGATGGGCGTAAAAAATAAACCTTGTAAGAAGATTTTCCCGGTACCTTGCAGATTTGGCCGCTTTTGTAATGAGAATATGGTCCTTGACAACGACGGCTATATCGCGGGTAAAGATAAAATTGGGAATCGGATCGAAATAAATGTGATCTTCATCCTGGTGGTAGCCGGTTATTAATAGCTTGGTGAGAGAGAGTGCATCCAGCGACATGAGAAATTCCTTGTGAGAGGATGGCAGCTCTTCGTAATCCACCACCTTTTCAATCAACTCTTCTTTCATTTCCGGACTTGCAGTAAACGCTTCCGAAATCAGTCGCTGGGTGTCAAGTACATTTTCCTTCCCAATCAGAAGTTGGAGCACTTTCCTGAACACGTCATGCTCTTCCCGCATCTGAGGTAAGTGAACAATGTCATCAAACAACAACTCCTCCGCTTTTTTCGGCGAAATCCGGGCTATACCTTCATCTGGCCTGTGTATGATCACTTTTTTCAGGCTGCCGATTTCTGAATTAACATTCAGCATATATGGTCATATTTGTTTGGATAACAAAGATAGAGAAACTATTACTGAGTAATCCCTTTCATTGTAAAATCAAAGAGAATAATGCTCATAAATAAAGGCAATTACCCTGAATCAATCCGTTTTCTTGGTTGAAGTGCACCAGAATCAAGTATGGCAAGCAGCATGATTGTATTGACCAGGTATCCCCATGCATATCCCCAATAAACTTAGGAATTGTTGCGCTTCCAGGCTGATTTTAATCACGTTTCCACAAAACAATCGTCATCTTTCGCGTATAAGGGTTTCATTATCTTTGCAATAACAACGTCGGAACATTTTTTACAACATTCTAAATTTTACACATCATGTCCAGAGAAGCAAAAGTATATCTGTCTGATTTGCATTTTGAACACAGACAATGGATTAGCGAATTGAAATTTTGGGAAGAGGAAATTATTTCTTTCAGAAAGCGGCTGGGAG
>JAUMBK010000260.1:0-7139 GCA_032115795.1 Saprospiraceae bacterium
CCGGCTTGCCATCAATATATGCCTGCCACCCTTTGTTGGGACCGTACCACACTTCGGAAAAAACGGCAAATTGTTCGCCCTGGGTTTCGTAGGTATATTCCAGCTTGTTGGGAGAATAGGTTTTCAAATTGATCACGCCATTTTTTGAAGGGGTCAAGCCTTTCACATACTCCGCAAATTCCTGATGTACAACTACATCTCCGGCAGGATCCAAATTGGTCAGGGAGTCAATTTCTTCATTCGCGGATTTGACCATTTTTATATTGTTGACAAACCAGGCATTACCCAGCGCTGCCGGGTTTCGCTGTACGCTGGCAGTACCATCCTGGCCTGGCAGTATGAAATATTTTGTATTCAGCATGTTGAATACTGCCATATTGTTTTTTGCGATGTGACGATCGATTACATCCTGGAATCGTTGCAGCTTAGCCGCATGATATCCTCCGATTGTTTTATGAAAATACGAGGTCGCTGCGGAGTTGAACGTATTGATCGTCATATCAAAGACCCTGAAATTCGGGTCTTTGTCCTGCAGAATCTGTTCATCAACCGGGCGTGGTGTAAATTCATTTTTATAGGTTGATTTAGAAACAAAATCACGCTTATCCAGGTAGCCTTTGCCTGTCTGAATGAGATCAAACAAGCCAAGTATGGCGATGGCAGCGATCAGGACGGCAGGCGTAATTGTTTTTTTCAAATACAAATACACAAACAAGCCACTGAAACAAACCAGGAACAACGTTCTCAGCGCGGACGAAGACATCATGTCAGCGCGCTGTTCTTTCAACGCATCTCCCAACTGGGCCATTTGTGCATCTCCCGGAGCAGAAAAATCCGTCCAGGAAGATCCGCTAATCCAGGTGAGCAATGCAAGGCCTCCCAGTAAGCCCAGGGTGTAGTACAATGGTTTTACAAATTGCGCACGGTTATCTGATTTGATCACTTCAGAAATAGCCAGTACGCCCAAAAGCGGAATAAACAAGGCTGTAATGCTCAAAATTGAACTTGGCGCCCTGAATTTATTGTACATGGGTAAATAGTCGAATAGCGGGCTGTTTAAAAAACTGAAGTGTTTGCCCATGGAAAGGAGCATTGTCAGCACAACAGCGGACAACATCCACCATTTCACTCTGCCAGGCACCACAAACAAGCCGAACACGAAAAGGAAAACGGCGACAGCCCCAAAATAGGCGGGTCCGCTGGTAAAGGGCAAGTCTCCAAAATACGTTGGCACCTGAATAGGCTGGTTTTGACCGACGGCCCTGACGAGGGGGGATTTGGCATCCAGCCACTCCTGTGAACCTCCCCCAACCACTTTCGGTATGAAAGTAGCCAGCACATCACCGGGACCATTGCTCCACTGCATTGCATAATCCCACTGTAGTCCGCCACTACTTTTCTGACCTGAATCCGCCACCGTAGCGTTGCCCGTTGTGTCCGCTACTGACGCCGCAAGGACCTGGCCACCACGCATCGTCTCCTTTGTGTATTCGTAGGTGGTCCATAGTTTTGATGCAGAGGCCCCCAAAGCCAGGACGGCCATCACTGCCATGATGCCCGTCGCTTTCGCAAATGACGACAATCGCCCTTCCTTCAACGCCCCTGTAAACTCCATCAAGTACAATATGCCCAGGCAAATCGCCAGATAATACGTCATTTGTGGGTGATTCGCTGCAATATTCATGCCCAGGGCGACACCAAAGACAGCGGCACCAGTCAGGTATTTTTCCCGAAACAACAGCAAGATGCCGGCAATGACAGGCGCGCTGGTCATAATTGCCATCAGTTTGGAATTGTGACCGGCTTCAAACAGCGTAAAATTATTTGTGGTAAAACCAAATAAAAAGGCCCCCAGTAAACTCAGCCATGGACTCACGCCCAGCAACAAAAGGAGTACGTAAAACCCGACCATTCCCGCGATGAAATAACCTGCAGGCCGGTCAAAAAACAACGTCAGTGCCCGCTCTGCATAGTGGAGATAGTTGTTTTTATTACGAGCTGAAATCTGGTATGTGGGCATTCCACCAAACATCGAATTGGTCCACAAGGCCTCTTCTCCTGTCTTTTCTCTGTAGTCAACTGCCTCCTTTGACATCCCTACATGTTGGATGATATCTCCCTGCCGCACGACTTTCCCCTCAAACTGAGGTAAAAAGTAGAAGACATTGACTACGACGATCAATACTATAGGTAAAAGGTAAGTGACAAACGCTTTTTTATCCAGGCTCATTGGTCTGCATTTTTATTGGTGCACAAAATTAGGAGTAATATTACGATTTTTTCTGATGCGCTCACTCTTTTACGCGAGAAAGACCTTGATTTGCTTATGCCAACGATTGCAACAGCCGGTCTGCCAACAATGGCAGGCATTCACCCGCCTTCCCTTCGATGAGTTCGAGTCCTTGCCGGACCTGGAGTTCCCAGGAAAGGTGGGGTTTGGGGTCTATGTAATACACCGGCATACCTTTGGGTGCATACTGAACGAGGCCTGCGGCGGGGTACACCTGCATCGACGTGCCCACAATAAGAAACATGTCCCCCTTCATGCAATGATTCATAGCCATTGTGTAGTTGGGCACATCCTCACCAAACCAGACGATGTGCGGCCGCAGCTGAAAACCATCCTCACACGTATCTCCAATGTGCAAGTCGTCGTGCCAGTCATAGACTCTCGCTTTGGCGCCTGTGCTTCGTACTTTTGTCAATTCACCGTGCAGGTGCAGCACATGGGATGAACCGGCGCGTTCGTGCAAGTTATCGACGTTTTGGGTAAGGATGGTGACATCAAATTTTTCTTCCAAGGTGACAAGGGCAAGGTGACCGGCATTGGGCTGCACTGTCTTCAACTGCCTGCGGCGCTGGTTGTAAAAATCGAGGACCAGGTCTGGATTTTTCATCCATCCTTCCGGCGATGCGACTTCCATGACATCATGGCCCTCCCATAGCCCATCAGCATCCCGAAACGTGCTGATGCCGCTTTCCTGAGAAATACCCGCCCCTGTCAGAACTATTATTTTTTTCTTCATTTGTATGTTATTCGACTTTTAATAGTTACCTTCATCAGCAATAAAACGGTGCAATTTATGAAAAGATTTGCCGATGCACTCAATCACATCAGTGGCATTGAGGCTTTCTTCAGACTGCTGATCCAGGGCAATATCGCCTGCCATACCGTGTAAAAACACACCCAACACAGCCGCTTGCCAGGATGAATATCTTTGGGCCAGCAAGGATGTGATGATGCCTGTGAGAACATCTCCTGTGCCGGCGGATGCCATTCCTGTATTTCCCGTAGTATTGATCCACATTTTCCCATCAGGGAGTGTAATACGGGTGTATCTCCCTTTCAAGACAATAACCACGTTGTGATTTATTGCCTTCTCTTTCAACAAGTTGATGATCTCAATACTATTTGTAGTCTCACCAAACAGACGAGCAAATTCGCCAGGGTGCGGAGTTAAAATGGAATTTTCCGGGATGAGTTGCCAAAGAGAAGGGTTTGCTGCCAGTAAATTCAAACCATCGGCATCCAGTACAACCGGACTTTTTGCCATTGAAAGCACCTTTTTCAGACACGTCAGGGCCTCATTGCCGGTTCCCAGCCCTGGACCACAACCCCAGGAAGTGCGGACAGTCGCACGTTCACCAGAAAAAATAGCCTCGTTTTGTTCAGTACTTGAAAGTATGTTTTCTTGAGCCAAACACATCACTTCATTTACAGAAGCATGAACTGCATTCATGGCGCCGTCGGGTACAACCAGTGTCGCCCAACCGCAACCGCTGCGCATGGCGGCTTTCCCTGCCAAAATAGCGGCCCCCAATTTCCCTTCACTTCCTGCTAAAAGAAAGGCGTGGCCAAACGTGCCTTTGTGCGAAAATGGGTTTCTTTTTTGAAGAAATGAAGAACAAGTTGCCAAATCAGCGAGATGTTCACTTCCCTTTTGTGTTGCCAGATAAGTCGGGTCAAGTCCAATATCGCCAACCACCCAACGTTGACAATATGGTGCATGCTCTTGGTAAAAAAAACTTCGCTTGGGCAGTTGAAAGGTAAAAACAATATCGGCTTTCACCGCTTCACCTTCCAGCAAGGAATCGGAGGGCAAACCGGAAGGCATATCCACAGAAATAAGTTCTTGGAATCCAGTCTCATTAATCCGGGTTACCAGTTTTTCCAACATACCTGAAATGGGACGTGACACACCGGTACCCAATAGGGCATCTATACAGATGGATGAGGCATGACATTCAGGTAAATGTTCATGAATAAAGGAAATAGGCACATCATTATAGCCCATCAACTTTGCCAGATTTACTGCAAAATCAGGGCTGTCCTGCTCCGTCACCCGGAGTATCCAAACCTGGACATCAAGGCAGTGATCACGCAACATTCGCGCGATGGCGAGACCATCACCACCATTATTGCCATTGCCACAGAAGATAGTCACTGGGGAATTTGATTTGATGAATTGGCTTGAAAACCATTGGCAAAAAGAGGCGGCTGCCCTTTCCATCAATTGTACTGATGACACCGGTTCATTTGCAATGGTAAACTGGTCCCATTCTCTGATTTGTGCTGCAGTGAGTAATTGCATAGCTGGAATTTTGTTAAAAAGGCAAGGTTAATGAGGGCAAATCACAAAATAACGATCCTGGACAGATTTTATTACTTTCATTATCTTGCTTCTACATCATTGGATTTCTTCCTCTTCAGAAAATTCATCATCATCGAGATATACAATCTTAAAATCATCGATTTCGCGCCTCTCTTTTTTCGTAGGTCGGCCATCACCCCTGTCGCGAAATTCCGGAGCCGCCTTGCCGGTAAACCAGTCTTTGTACTTGGACAATTCTTCCGGAGGAGTTAGGTCTTCAATGCATGGAGCTGCCAGCGCTGCAGAGACGCGTTTTTCTATGAGCTGGACTGCCCGAAATGTCAGGTTGAATCCATTCTTTTTTACTTCCACGATGTCACCTAAGGCGAGAAGTGACGATGGTTTTGCCGTATTTCCACCCAGTTTGACTTTGCCGGCCTTGCAGGCATCCGTGGCCATTGACCTCGATTTAAACAATCTAACGCTCCACAACCATTTATCGATGCGTATCTTCATGTGTTTGTATTTCTCATGGAGTTCAAACTATCCTACTTTTCCACCAGACGGGACCGATACATTTATTCCACCAAACTATTCATTGCCTGTGGCAAGCAATGGCAGTTTGGGATGCATTTTCTTTAACGTTTCATACACTATGCTAGCAACCACAAAATTGCGGTACCACCGCTTGTCGGAAGGCACTATATGCCATGCAATCTTACTTTGATTGATGGCATATTCATAGCACTTCATGTATTCGCCCCAATGGTCATTTTCATCCCAGTCAGTGGCATTGTGCTTCCAGTTTTTTGATGGAATATCGATGCGTTCCTGCAATTTTTCCTGCTGGCGCTCCCTGGAGATATGCATGTAAAATTTCAGCACAATTGTCCCGTTGTCTTCTACCAGCAATGTTTCAAATGCATTGATGGCCTCCATTCTCGCCACAGCCTTTTTTTCTGAAATCCACTTATGCACGCGCTGAATTAAAATATCTTCATAGTGGGAGCGATTGAACACCATAATATTCCCTTTGACCGGGGCTTTCTGGTGAATTCGCCACAAAAAGTCATGGTTAAACTCCTCTTCTGTTGGTTTTTTGAATGCACACACATCAATGCCGGAAGGATTGCAGTCAGCAAAAACTGATTTGATCGTGCCATCCTTTCCACTGGCATCCATGCCCTGCAAGATGACCAGCAAAGATTTTTTTCCTTCCGCGTACAATTTATGCTGGAGTTCCCCAATCCGACGAACGAGGCGCATCGTTTTTTGCTCAATAGCACTTCTGTCAACGTCATTGGGTGGTGTCGTTGACATTTTTGACAGTTTTACCATATTCAGTGTGTTTGATGAATGAACGGCCATGTAGGAATGGCTAAACTTTTATCGCATTTTAGTGCGTTTGACCAGATAGGATTGCAAAATAGGAATAAAACCCGCATTGATGTCAGCTTCCACAAAATCAATTTTATACTGAAGGCATTTCATTCTCAGGGATTCGGTGTATGATTTTACTTTTTCCACGTAGAGATTTTTCACCTGGTTTTGCTGCAATTTGACCTCTTCGCCGGATTCGAGGTCTACAAAGAGATAAGGCCGGTTGTCATAGTCAAAATCAAGTTCGTGTTGTTTGTCCGTAACATGAAATAAAATCACCTCATGGCGGGCGTATTTTAAGTGCTGCAAGGCGGCAAACAGGTCCTCCTCATTGCCGTCATTGTCAAACATATCGCTAAAAATGACGACCATTGACCGCCTGTGAATGCTTTCTGCAAGCTGGTGCAAGGCCTGGGCAGTTGATGTTGTCTTTTTGGGCGTGGTATCCTGAATCAGCTGATCCAGGTAGGTAAGCAGTAACCTGTAATGCGAGGTATTTGACCGGCATTTTGTATGGGTTCGCACCTCGTTGTCAAACAAACTCAGTCCGAAGGCATCGCGTTGCTTCCTGAGTAGGTTCATCAAAGAGGCTGCTGCCAGCGAAGAAAACTGAAGCTTGTTTACTCCCTTTCCATCGACTTGTTGTGGGAAGTACATGGAAGAGGAAGTATCGATGATGATTTGGCAGCGAAGGTTTGTTTCTTCTTCGAATTTTTTGGTAAACATTTTATCCGACCGGGCATAGACCTTCCAGTCGATATCTTTGGTGGATTCGCCAGCATTGTACAGGCGATGTTCGGCAAATTCTACAGAAAAGCCATGGAATGGGCTTTTATGGAGGCCGATGATAAATCCTTCCACCACTTGTTTTGCCAGCAACTCGATATTTTCGATTTGGCGCACATCATACTGATCAAAAAAATTCATGTGCTTTGATTAAGCGGGAGAAACAATGTTACGGGGCGAAGATGTCGTTCGCCCCGTAACAGATTATCAAAGGTGGCTGGCAATTTTTGACTGCAAGGTTGCCTTTGTTGTAACGCCAACCTGCTTGTCTACCACTTCCCCATCCTTGATGATCAGGATGGTGGGTATGCTCCTGATGCCATATTTCATTGAAATTTCAGGGTTCTCATCCACATTCACCTTGCCTATACGTACTTTGCC
>JAUMBK010000261.1:0-5436 GCA_032115795.1 Saprospiraceae bacterium
TTTTGAAGCAAAAGTTATACTTTCTTGCGCCTCGTACTTTCAACGAACTGAAACCATCCGCGAAATCATATAATCATTTGAATCAGCGATGCAGAAAACCTGAACCTACCATTGACACACTTACCCATTTTTGGTAACTTTGTAAAAAATATAAAAGGTGAAAAATACATCTGTTTCCCTTGGCAATTACTTCGATCAGTTTGTGAGTGGTCAGGTATCTTCAGGCAGGTATAAAAATGTGAGCGAAGTTGTCCGCGCAGGTCTTAGATTACTTGAAGAGGAAGAGCAAAAAATAATAGCCTTACGCAGCGCGATTGATGAAGGAATTAGCAGCGGTCTTGTCGAAGATTTTGATCCAGATGAGCATTTAAAATCTTTAAAGGCAAATAGGAAACTAAATGGCAAAGTTTAAATTAACAAACAATGCCGTTAAAGATTTATCTGATATTTGGAGTTACACCTCCGACGCCTGGTCTGAAAGTCAAGCGGATAAATATTATAGTCTAATTCTCAATGCTTGCGATGCTATCGCCAGAAAACCGCAGCAAGGCAAATTGTACAAAGAAATATATCCAGATTTACAAGGCAAAAAAGCCTTGAAGCACATAATTTTCTATCGGGTTTTAAATGAACAATCCATCGAAATAACAAGAATTCTCCATGAAAGAATGGATTTGAAAAATAAATTTAATCAATGATTTCAAAAAATATATGTATTCCCAAACCCTAAACCTAACAATGAAAACTCACATGTTGCGTTAGGTATCTTATCATCACCAGAAAAATGCCTATGCAAGGAATACGGCTTAGTTTATTGACTTTATTTATATCTTCAGCTGTTCAATACAGTATTGCCTGCAGCGGCTATAAGGTAACTGTGGGTACGAAGTCGATTTTGGGTAGCAATGAAGATGCCTGGAGGGTGACACCGCATATCTGGTTTGAAACAGGAAAAGCAAAAGGCAATTATGGAGCGGCTTTTACCGGGTCGCGGTTTGATGGGGAAAACGGATACGCGCCACAAGCCGGCATGAATGACATGGGCCTTGCTTTTGAAAGACTCGCTTCTTATCACCCGCTCAAGGAAAATTTCACCAACAGGAAAACGATTATCAATCCAACTCAATACCTGAAACATATTTTACACACCTGTAAATCAATCGAGGAGGTCAGGGCTTATATCAGTGAATACGACCAAAGTTATTTTATCGAAGATGTTTTCATTTACGTCGAAAAATCAGGCAAATACCTTATCGTCGAACCATACACAATGACAATGGGTAACAAGCCAGCGTATGTGATATCCAATTTTTGTCCCTCGATAACCACTGAAGAAGAAGCCAGCAAACTCGCCAGATACAATAACGGAATTGCCTTTTTGAATAATAAAATAGATACTTCGCTGGATTTCTGCACCGCATTATCAGACACCATGCATGTTTGCAGGAAAAAAATCGGGGATGGTACGCTGTTGACTTCCATCTGGGACTTATCCGAAGGGAAAGTAAACCTGTATTTTTATCATGACTACAGTCACACTGTTGCATTCGACATAAACCAGGAATTGGGGAAGGGCGATCATATTATGGCCATAGATTCTCTGTTTCCACAAAACAGTGAATTTGAAGCGCTACGCCATTACAAGACCCCAAAAAACAGTCACCTAATCGGCGTATTTATTGTTGCTGCCGGGGCACTATTTCTGGTAACAGCCCTTTTCTTTTTGGTTATGTATTTCAGAAGGCCCGGAAGTCAACAGAATTCATACCTCAATTTGTGTCTCTTTTCTCTCGGGATGGTTATGTTTTATTATATGTATGTGCTGAGTGGGAGCATCAATGTGTTTTATTTTCCGGCACCATTCAAAGATCCGGAAAATGTGTTTGTCAGTGCATCGTCCTATATACCATTTTTGATAGCCATTCTGATTATTCCATTATGCATCCAGAATGTCAACCTTTTCAGGCAAAAAAAGGAAAGTATCTGGACGAAAGGGCTTTTCACTTTGAACAATTTTGCGTATATTGCACTTATCAGATTATTTGATTATTGGGGCTTCTATGGTGTTTTCGGGTAAGTGAAAACGATAGAGCGAAGAAGGAGGGAAAACTAACAATACCAGGCCAGGTTGTGAAAAAAGTGGGAATCAGATTGCGTAAGACGGCCCTTGTAAGCTCTTTTGTCTGATGTGAAATTTGGAAACTAATTATTCTATACATATGAACGAATATTATGTAAACGTATTCTCGGACAAAAACAGCCCTGACCGCGATCTATTAAAAATCGGCTGTGAAGGATTGATCAGGCACATTCCAAAATCGTATATCGACAAAAACAATTTGACTGTGAAAGCAGGAAATATGGTGATCAGTAAAGAATTGTTTGAAGCCTGGTTTAGTGAAGACATCCAGGCAAGAGACGAAGAGAAAAGAATCAAAGAGGAGCAATGGACAGCGAAAAGGAGGATATTTGATTCGTTTTATCCATTCATTCCCCTTTTCTGGAAAAACAGGGAACACATACTCAAAGATCCCCGTATATATAGCATTCAAACGCCGGAGTACTTTATGGGTTTAGCATACACGGGAGAATCATCGATCACGTTGGGTGAATTGTTGCAGCTTTGGGAACATGAGGAGTCCATGATTTTCCGATGCAAGTGTGGCGGGAAAAGTGTTTGTTTTCAGTTTTCAGGCAGTCCGTTATCTGGTACTCAAGGTCTTTCTGCGACGATTTGTCTGGAATGTGCGAAGATTGACCTGAAGGGTGCCATCGGTAGTGGATTGAGAGAAAAAAAAGTGGCCAGGCAAAAATACCAGCCGATGGAACCAAGGGCAGAAAAAACAGCGACCATTTCTGAATTGAAAGAAGCGTGTCAACATTTCTGATCTTAAAACGTAGCGAGGTGGTAGATAACTATATATGTAACCTGGGTCACACTCCTTTCACTACAGACACCGTACTTTTGCAACATAATTACAGACAATGGAAAAGAAAATGTTTTGGAATGACCTGAGTCTCATTGTAGTAGCTTGTCTCACATTGGGTTTGGCACCCTTCTTTCCTGAGCCGCATATCGTAGGTAAAATCAGGTGGGTGGCCGGCGGGGCTGTGGGCATGAAGGCGATAGACTGGCTTGATTTTGTCTGGCATGGCATTCCCTGGTTGCTTTTGCTTCGCATCGGTGTGATAAGAGCAAATGCATTCGTAAAAAAGCTAAAATAACAATTTCTCTGTTTTACCGTAGAAAAGAAGGAAAATGAGCACTCAATGGGCAAAAAAGAGGGAAAACATTTTGTCCAGACTGTCTTTTGAAAAATCTGTACGCAGGTGTTGATTGAATAATTGTTAAAAATACACTAACTTCGCCGTCTCAATAAAATCAGACTCATGGCTGCTCTTCTTCAAGTCAACGATAAGCAAAAAACAAAAATTTTAGCGACAATAGGACCTGCCTCCAGCAGCAAGGAAGCTTTACTGGATTTGGTAAAAGCAGGTGTGAATGTGTTCAGGTTGAACTTTTCGCACGGTGCGCATTCCCAGCACCAGCAAGTCATTGATAATATACTGGAAATCAATGAAAAATACCAGGTTCACGTAGGCATTCTGGCGGACCTGCAGGGACCAAAGCTGCGTATTGGCAAAATAGAAAACAATGCATTGCCGATTGCTCCAGGAGACGTACTGACCTTTGTGAATGAGGAGTGTATCGGCAACAAGGACAGGATATACATGAGCTATGAGTTGTTTGCCAGCGATGTAAAAGTAGGGGAAAAAGTTTTGGTAGATGATGGCAAGATTGTACTGGAAGTGGTGTCAACGAATGGCTTCAATGAAGTAAAGTTGAAGGTGTTGTTTGGCAGTGTCCTCTCTTCCAACAAGGGTGTAAACCTGCCGGATACGGCTGTAAGCCAGCCTTCACTGACAGAAAAAGACCTGGCAGACCTGGAATACGTCCTGACCCAACCCGTAAACTGGATTGCCTTGTCGTTTGTGCGTCAGGCAAAGGATGTAAAAGATTTACAAAAACGGATTCAGGCCAAAAAGCACGTGGCCAAAGTGGTGGCAAAGATTGAAAAGCCGGAGGCAATCAAAAATATTAAGGAAATCATCAAGGCATCGGATGCGATCATGATTGCCCGGGGTGACCTGGGAGTGGAAATGCCCATTGAAAAGCTACCCGCGCTTCAGAAAATGATCATCACACGTTGCATACAGAAAGCAAAACCTGTCATCGTGGCGACACAAATGATGGAAAGCATGATCACAAATCCATCACCTAGCAGAGCGGAGGTCACAGATGTGGCCAATGCGGTCCTGGATGGGACGGATGCAGTGATGCTGAGTGGAGAAACGTCAGTGGGCAGCCACCCCGCTTTGGTTGTCGAAGCCATGCGCAAGATCATAGGCGAAGCGGAGGCTCACTATCATGTGCACATGAAGCGACCGCAGCCAGATCCTGATTCAGAAACGTTCCTTTCGGATGTGTTGTGCCTTACTGCACCGCGACTGGCAGAGGATGTCAATGCCAAGGCGATCCTGGGACTGACCGTCAATGGCTATACTGCGTTTAAAATCTCTTCATACAGGCCTAAATCGGCCATCTATATCTTTTCAGACAAGCCGTACATGCTATCCACTTTGAGTATGGTCTGGGGTGTAAAAGGATATTTGTATACGAAATTTACGTCTACCGATGAAACCATCGAGGATGTGAATACCATCCTGAAGGAGGAAGGTGTGATTGAGCCTGGCGACATTGTCATCAACACGGGAAGTATGCCTTTGCACAAGCGTTTCCGTACCAATATGCTTAAAATCACGGTAATAGAATAACTGGTCCAGTAGTTATGCTGGTTTGATTTGGACATGTAGGAATAGCCAGACAGATCCGGCAGGGTGTTGTAGTCAATTGCCTTGTAAATTCCATTCTAATCCAAAAGTGGTTGTAACAAAGCGGGTCCGTTTTGCGTTACACTTGCATACAATTCAAAAGATATGAGCCCATCTGGTTTTGTCGTACGTGCCTTATTGCTGGTAATGACCACCATGAGTTCTTTACTTGTTTTTGGACAAGATGACCGTATGACTGAGGACGATATCCAAATCGAGGACCGGTTTGTGCAAGCCAACCTTTTGGCGGCCAATGGCAAGCGGAAGGAAGCCATCCTTTTGCTGGATACCCTTCGCAGGGAAATGCCCCAGCCCAATTCGGCGGTATACCTTGCACTTGCGAAGTTGTATTATGCGCAAAAAGACCTGAATGGCTGCGAATCAAACCTGCTTCAGGCGATGAAAACAGACGTCTCGAATGTTTGGGTACTGGATTTTGGGCATGATTACTACAGGGAAACAGGACGATTTGACGAAGCGATCGCAACCATCGACAAGATCATCGCCCTCGAACCGCACAAATCTGTTTGGTATGATAAAAAA
>JAUMBK010000262.1:0-6156 GCA_032115795.1 Saprospiraceae bacterium
TGCTTGTCATAAAACAACATCTTACCCAGGGCGACTTTTTCAGTTGTGAGCCCCTTGACTACATCTGGCGCTGGAGGGAAATGCACAGGCTGAGTGAAAGCATATGGCGTTTCTGCATAGACCACGATTTCCTCCGGTTCGCTGTCACACGAGATGATTAGTTGCGAAAAAGAAACCACCAGCACGTAAAAAATCCATCGATTGATCATGGCATTTTATTTATGAAATAAGGGATTTGAAAGAAAGACTGCATCATCCAGTGTGCGGAGGAAGGCAACCAGTGCTTTTTGTTCATGGTATGTCAATCCCAACGGGCGAACGAGTGTACTCTGCTGCCAGTGTTTTTTTCCTCCCGCATTATAATGAGAAATGACATCCTCCAACGTGGCAATACTCCCATCATGCATGTACGGCGCTGTGAGACCCACATTGCGCAGGCTTGGCGTTTTAAACAAATGGAGGTCATCTTGCCTGCCGGTAAGCCGGAATCTGCCCTCATCATCATATACTGCATGAATGCCGTTGTTTGCAAAAGCGAAATTCGTAAACAAAAAGCCTCCATGGCAGGAATTGCAATTGGTCTTTGGATTGAAAAACAAGGCCATTCCCTCTGTTTCCAGTTCGTTGAATACTCGACTTTTTCCGTGAATGAATGCATCATATTTCGATTCTCCGGAAAGAAGGCTTCGCTCAAACAAGCTGATGGATCTCGTAACCACAAAGGCATCCAGTGGCCTCCCGTAAGCAGCTTGTGCCATCGCCTGGTATTGCTGGTGACTCGAGAGGCGCTCCACAATTTTACTGAGATTGAAATCAAATTCATTGTGTTCAGCCACGGGCACCAAAACCTGCATCTCCAGGGTTGGGACACCCCCTTCTTTCAAAAAATAAGGATAATAGGCTACGTTTGCGAGTGAAGGCACGTTTCGAGTCCCGGGTCTTCCTTTCACTCCCGGACTGGTGGGCGTATTGGCTGCAAATGCCTGTGCAGGTTTGTGGCAGGAGGCGCAGCTGATCGTACTGTCAACAGACAATGCTGGATCAAAAAAGAGCGATTTCCCCAAGAGCCAACGCTCTTTTGTAAAATCATTTCCCGGTGGATGTGAAATGGCAGGAAAGCCCGCTGGTATGGTTATGGCTTCCATTTCTAAAATTCTGTTCAAGGGGATTTCTTCCTTAAGGCAAGAAATGAAACCAGCCATGCCAAGAAGAAAAAGGACATGTATCAACCTCAGCATGTTTGTGCTTTATGGAAACAACAAAGTGGTCTGACTGCGTAGATTACCCGTCGCCGATTGAATTTCGGCAGTGTAAATGCCTTTTGTAGGCAAAGTGATGTCTGTAAATTCACCTGCGACATTTTTACGAATGACAACCTGACCCAATATATTCCGGACTATCAGAATGTCTTCGTTTGTATTCCACCAGTCAGCATTTATCCTGACATTGCCATCGTTGGTTGGATTAGGTCCAGCTCTGAGAATGGATGGTAGTGCCACGGAGGTAGCGGCACCCAGGATGGGGGAGAATACCTTTTTTTGCATGTTGTTCATGACACCGATGGCCTCTTTGCCTGATCCGTGATCAAATACGACCTTCGACATGTTGATGCCAGCAATAATGGCACTGCATTCCGCTTGCAACCGGACGACAATACCTGATTCTGTCTGTGTCCCTGGCGTAACAATTGTCGTTTTTCTGAGCAATGCGTCACCAAGAGGGTGCAACTCGAAATGGTAGAAGAAATCAGGACCATTATTGCCTTCGATGGCCACAAAGCGATAGCCTGCCTGCCAGCCCCAGTGCATGTCTGGCCAGGTAGGCGCAAGAGCGTGTCCTGCTGGCCACAGTGATGGATCTGCATGGTTGTTGAGGGAATCAACACCCAGGAAGAAGGTGATAGAATCAAGCTTTTCTATGTCATACTTGCCCAGATTGACACCAAATTGTTCCCCATTGCGAACCAGAAAATACGCACTGTCAACAAAGGTTGCCTTGCCGTCGTCGTGATGCAATGTGATGTTTGACAATAAATAATCAAGTCTTGTGATCTTGATGTCAAAGCCAAGGTCATTGGTAGCTTTCTTTTCGTAGGCAAATGGCTGGCCATTCAGGAAGTGTGAAATCTCCAGCGTAATCTCCTTTTGTGCACTGGTGGAAATATAGCCCAATGCAACAAAAAGAAATGTGAAAACAGGGTGGAAATATCTTTTGTCCATGGTTGAATTTTTGACGAAGATACTATGTTTTCTCTTTAATTACGAGCTTCACTTTTCAAATTGGTTTCTTTTCTAATTTATTCAATTCAATAATAACTTTTTGCATTTCTCGTATGTTTGTATGGGAGTGCTGGCTGTTTGATTTTACCCAGTGTTTTATGTTAATTTAGGATTCATGATTGTTTGGACAGCGTTTTTGGTGATGATTTTTGTGTTTATGGCCATTGATTTGGGGGTGTTTAATAGAGATGCGCATGTCATTTCTTACAAAGAAGCCACAAAATGGACAGCGGTATGGACATCCATTGGTTTAATGTTTAGTGGGGTGATCTATTTTATATACAAGCACAATTGGCTTGATATGGATACAATCAGTCGGAGTCCCATGCAGGCTACCATCGAATACCTTACAGGGTATATCATCGAGTTGAGTTTAAGTATCGACAACATCTTTGTCATTGCCGTTATTTTCAAGTCGTTTAAAGTCCCGATGAAATACCAGCACCGGGTGCTTTTCTGGGGCATTCTTGGCGCTTTATTGTTTCGGGGCATTATGATTCTCTTTGGCGTCATCCTGATTGAAAAATTTACCTGGACAACATATGTCTTTGGTGCTTTTCTGATTATTACGGCCATAAAAATGCTTAGGGCTGATGAAGAATCTGAATTCAACCCCAAGCAATCCGTCATTTACCGGATGGTTCGAAAAATCATGCCCGTCACCGGTAAGATCAACGACCAGCAATTCATTATCCGAAAACGAGGGCTGTATATTGCCACCCCCTTGTTGCTTGCCCTAATCCTGATTGAATTTACGGATGTACTTTTTGCATTGGACAGTATTCCTGCCATACTGGGCATAACAACTGATCCTTTTCTTGTCTTCACCTCAAACATCTTTGCCATTCTTGGCCTCAGGTCTATGTACTTCTTTGTGGCCAATATGCTCGATTCATTTCATTACCTCAAACATAGTCTGGTAGTGATCTTGTCCTATGTGGGCATCAAATTAATGCTTGCGAATCATTATCATTTGCCTATCAGCCTGTCTTTGGGCTTGATTATTCTTTCTATTGCCGCTGGGATTTTCTTTTCCATTCGCTACAAAAAGACCCATGTTGCATTCACTGAGCATGAGGGATAGTAGTCAAAAACCAAAGCCAAGCAGCATCAAGGAGTATATCGCGCATTCTGAGCCGACTGCCAGATTGAAGCTCCAACAAATGGTTGACCTCATACAAGATACTGCACCAAATGCACAACAGTGCATCAGCTACAGCATGCCTGCATTTAAACAAAAGGGCATTCTGGTCTATTTTGCCGCGTACGCAAAACACATCGGCTTCTATCCCATGCCCTCGACCTTGACTTACTTTGAATCCCGACTGACAGGATACAAAAGATCAAAAGGTGCAGTGCAGTTTCCCATCGACCAGGATCTTCCGTCAGACCTTATTTGCGAAATGGTTCTCTTTCGTATTTCAGAGTTCGAAAAAAATAAATAACCTACACCTGGTCATTATGGAACTTTTTCCTTGTAAAATGCGTTAAATATCGTAATCTTTTGATAAATAAATGATTACGCATTTTTTTCTTAACCAATAAATGTGAAATGTATGTTTTTTGATTCCTTTCTTATTACGTTGCTATTACTTGGGTTATTTTTTCTTTATCTCGCTGTGTTTACAGTCAGACAACAAAGTGCAGCAATTGTAGAGCGATTTGGACGGTTTTTAGCAATCAGGCAACCAGGCTTGCATTTTAAAGTGCCTTTGATCGACAGAATCGCCGGCAAACTCAACCTTCGTATCCAACAGCTGGATGTGATTATTGAGACGAAAACCAAGGACAATGTGTTTGTAAAAATGAAAGTTTCTGTTCAGTTTAAGGTAATACAGGAAAAAGTGTATGATGCCTTTTACAAGCTGGAATACCCGCACGACCAGATTACTTCCTATGTTTTTGATGTGGTGCGAGCCGAAGTACCCAAGCTCAAGTTGGACGATGTATTTGAAAGAAAAGACGACATCGCGATCGCCGTCAAGAGGGAACTGAATGAAGCAATGACGACGTATGGCTATGATATTATCAATACATTAATTACGGACATTGATCCTGATATTCAGGTCAAAAATGCCATGAACAGGATCAATGCGGCCGACCGTGAAAAAACAGCGGCAGAGTATGAAGCCGAGGCAGGGAGGATTCGCATTGTAGCTAAGGCACGGGCAGAAGCAGAGAGCAAGCGATTGCAAGGACAGGGTATTGCCGACCAGCGACGCGAAATTGCCAGGGGATTGGTAGAAAGTGTTGATATTCTCAACAAAGTAGGTATCAATTCGCAGGAAGCATCCGCGCTGATTGTCGTGACACAACACTACGACACGCTGCAAGCCATAGGGGCTGATGCCAATTCAAACCTGATTCTTTTGCCCAACTCTCCACAAGCAGGGACAGACATGCTCAACAACATGGTAGCCAGCTTTTCGGCCAGCAACCAGGTGGGGGAGGCAATGAAAAAAGTAAAGCCCAGGGTCAAAGACGCGGATGACAAAGAATAGGAAAAACTGAGTTTGTTTGCATAGTCATTTTTCAACGTGGCTTTCAAAGGCAAATCCTGGATGTGTATGCTTTTGTAGAACGGTACTGGGTAAACATCGTTACCTTCAGAAAGTGAAAGAAAAAAGGGAGCCTGTGGTTTTACAGGCTCCTTTGTTTTACCAGCCAGTCCGTAAGGCAACTACAATCTGTCTGCCAGCACCAGCCAAGCCTGAACTGTACGGTCTGTAACGCATATCCGCCAGATTTTCTGCGCCTATATGTATTTTTGTACGTCTGGCTATCTCCCAGCTGGCATTCACATTCCAAATTAGCCAAGCTGGAGAATATGGACGTCCTTCGGTATCTTTTGCATAAAGCTCCGGCTTTGCCTGCTCTTCAAGAGCAAGCTGTTGGGCAGTGATTCCGTCACTGTACTGACACATAAGCGTGACATTTCCCTTTTTATGTTTCCACGTGAGTTGTGAGATGCCAAAGTTTGGTGCGGCTTGACGGGCGGAAGAAATGCTGCCGTCTTCCAGTTCTTCCGTGCCACGCTGAATATTGTACTGGCTACTGCCGGTAAACGACGATGTGATTTGGAACTCCATTCCTGCCTGAATTCCTCTTACTTTTACAAACGCGGCATTCTGAACGGCTTCCACACGGCTCAAGATGCCGTCGTAGTAGATGCTGTCCTGGCCGTTCAGCTGAAAGGGGCGCTTCACCATACCTCGCTGCAGGTAAGTAGTATATGCACTGAATTCTAAACGCAACCAATTCCCTATCAATTGGGTCATCCCCATTTCTGCATTCCAAGCATATTCCGAGCGCAGTCCTGGATTTGGTACTGTGACGTTGCCAGGCGCGGAGTCAAATATTTTGCCCATATCGTCAACATTCGGTGCCCGAAAACCAGTGGATAGATTAACCTGGAGGATTGTTTTGTCTGCAGGTCGGTACACCGCACCAACGTTGCCAGTCAATCCATTCTTTACACTGAGGGAAGTGGTAAAAGGAAGTGGGTAAAATGTGGTATCAAACTGCGCTTCGAGACCGTACACAGTATAACGCATTCCTCCATGCAGGCTCCATGCAGCGTGTGGTTTGTAATTTGCACTTAGAAAGGCGGCAACAGTTTTCCAGGCTGCCTGAGGGTATCTGGAGGGGCCTGGTAGTATGCTGTTAGTCAAAATAGTTGTATTTGTCCCCGAAGAGTGCACCTGGTTAAGGACACCCTCCAGTCCATAAGCGACGAGGATGCCTGACGGAAGCTGTTTTAGAAAATCAATGTTCAATGAATAGGCATCGACGGCTTCCTTTCGGATGAGTCTAACGGGATCATGGATATCTCTGTCAATGCGACTCTCTCCAAATCGCTGGTACGCAGCTCGGAGCA
>JAUMBK010000262.1:6166-8785 GCA_032115795.1 Saprospiraceae bacterium
GCAACCATTTATCGTATATAGAGGTAGTCTGTGTATGATGCCAGGAAAAAAGATGCATCATCCAGCTCTGAGGGCCGTATTTCCATTCAGCATACCGTGGAAGACCGTTTTGATAGCGGATATGTCGGTCATATCTGTCATATGTTGACGTTGTGCTGTAATGAAAGCCATATTCCAATGTATTTGTCTGGTTAGCAAGCCAAAGAAATTTCTGCATGAGATTCCATTGATTATACCTTGTCGGGTTTTGCACATTGGGCGAAGGATTTGCAATGATACTATCCCTGTTGCCTTTTCTTATCACAAGAAATGGCTTGAGGTAGTCTGTCGGACCAACACTGCCCATTCTTAGATTGCCGAATTGGTTGGCGCTAAAGCTGGTTACCGAGCCAAATCTTGTATTACCGAATTTAATGTCCGCATGGGCGGTAAGTTCATTGTTTGCGGTTGCGTGACGGATGACTGCCTGGCCCGTGGTGATGGGTTTCTTTTTCTCGCCTGAAAGCATTGGCTGTAATGTTTGGAATGCCATGACCCCACCGATGGCATCGCTGCCATACATGACAGAGCTGGGGCCAAACAGGATTTCTGTTTTTTCCAGCGCAAAGCCATCAAGGTTGATGACGTTTTGGATGTTTCCCGCCCGAAAAATAGCGGTATTCATCCTGACACCATCTACGGTATAAACCAGCCTGTTTGTGGCAAAGCCCCGAATCATCGGACTGCCTCCTCCTTGCTGGCTTTTTTGTATAAAAACCCGGCCACTGCTTCCCAATAGATCTGCTGCTGTCTGTGGCTGCCTTTGCCAGACCAGCGCCTGGTTCAGGGTATGGATGCGATAAGGTACCCTGCCTGATGACTGGCTCCACCGGTTGGCAGAGACCACGATTTCTTCCAGCGACATTGGCTCAGTTTCCATGGCGATTGTGCCGCCGTTGACTACAATTTCAGCGAAACTGGTTTGCCTTGGTTTATATCCAATGTATTGGAATTTTAGCAATTGCAAGGGATTGGAAATGTCCAGCAAAACCTTCCCCTGCATGTCCGATTCAAACACGTTTCCTGTGACTGTGTCCAGCACAAGAACATGTGAAAGGGGGGTGTTGGTAGTCTGGTCAACGATATAAAATTGGTGCGTCTGCCCATACATGGGGATGATATGTACAACCCATATAATGGCAAATCGCATGCATTTGTAAATAAAATCCATGCTGCATTCATTTGTCCATACGTCGTATGGATGATGTTAAAAAACGATTAGGCAGGCTGCTCTTCTTCTTTTTTTTTGGAGAAGGCTGCGTTGGTATGTATGCAAGCAGGGAGGTCGGGAGGGGTAAAGGGCAGTTCAGCCACACCCGGGAACACAGCATCCTCGCCATATTCCAGGTGTTTACGTTTACTTTCCGGGCATGGGTTTAAACATGGAAATGGCTGTGTCGCCGGGGTAAAAAACAATTGCTGGTAAAATGACCAAAAAGTACTTTGCTGGTCTTGTCTTGCCGGACTTTGCTGCCAGTATTTGCTATGAAAGGTATCCAGCATCTTTTTTACCCGGCTTTCAGCAAAATCGGGCCAGCAATAATATACGGTATCACCTGGACAATGTTCAATTCTGGCGATATCATACAACATACCTTTATACAAAAATTCATTTGGCTTTAGCCAGGTAAGGTCATGTCGGTGTTGGGCGGAGCTGATGGCTTTGAGTGCAGATTCTTCGAGCCCCTCATGAATGATTGCTTTTGCCAGTTTCCTTGTTTCTTTCCGGTGGTGATAAAGTGACAATTCCGTTACCAACATGGGAAGCTGTATTAGAATACCAAGAAGGAAGAGAGGAACAAATCGCATGATCAATCAGAATACACGGTAAATATACGTTGAATTTTAAGGAATGCAAGTTGCCAATTCATTTCGAATTAAGGGCAAATGCCAGCAAATATGTTTTTATGAGCGGATCGCTTCAACAGGATCCATGCCTGATGCCTGCAGTGCCGGCAAGATACCGGACACAATGCCTACAATGATGGATGAGAGAACGCCGATAGCCATATTTGTGAAGGACATCGTCATGGTAAACGGAATCACAAAAGAAATCACGGTCAAAGATATGTAAACAAGGATGAGCCCGATACCTCCCCCTACAAGGCAAAGAATCACTGCCTCAGTCAGGAATTCAAGCAAAATGACATAGCGTTTGGCTCCAATGGCTTTTTTAATGCCGATGATACTGGTTCGTTCCTTTACAGATACAAACATGATATTTGCCACACTGAACATGCCTACAATCAGGGCAAAAATGCCGATAATAAAGCCAGCGAGATTCAATACTCCAAATACATTTTCAAGAACCTGTGACAGCATCGAAAGTTCGTTGAGTGAAAAGTTGTCCGACTCCAGTGGTTTTAACCGGCGTTCTGCTCTGATAATGGACGCAATCTCGCCTTTCAAATCATCCAGTACAACCCCTTCTTTGGCCTTGACGTTCAGCATTCGGCCTACATTGGATTCTTCCCGGACATTGACAAACTTCTTTATGGTATTGAAGCCCATCCAGATGACTTCATCAAAATTGAGGAAGTTAAATACATTGTCACCTTCTGATGCGATGTAGCCAATGAC
>JAUMBK010000263.1:0-2573 GCA_032115795.1 Saprospiraceae bacterium
GCCACAGAAAGAAAAATCGGAACACAGAACCGATGGAGGCTTTACTTTCCTTGTGAAAAGGAATATCATGTTGGATATTTCCGGAGGATGCGGACTAACCGAAAATGCGCCAAACTACTATGCTTCCTTAGGGTTTTCAATAAGATTACCAAATTGATATCTTTACCTTGAAAATTTTAAAACTATGCGACAGCTTCTCTTACTCTTTGTATTTATCTTTTTCCACTGCTTTGCTCAGGCACAAAAACAAAAAGCTGTCGATGCATTAAAAAATGAAATCGCAATCTCTATTCAGTCCGAATACAATACTTATAAACAAATAGCGCTCAACATATGGGACTTTGCGGAGCTTGGCTATAAAGAAGCCAGAAGCACAGCACTGCTGCAAAAGACCTTACAAGACAACGGCTTTACAGTTGAAGCCGGCGTTGCAGGGATTCCGACCGCTTTCGTCGCCACTTATGGCAGCGGTAGTCCGGTCATAGGAATCTTGGCAGAATATGATGCGCTGCCGGGACTTTCACAAAACAAGTCAGCAATTAAAACAGTAATTCCAGAAAAACCTAATGGTCATGGTTGCGGACACCATCTGTTTGGAACAGGATCTGTGGCTGCAGGCATCGCCATCAAAAAACAAATTGAAGCAGGTAAAATCAAAGGCACGATCAAAGTGTTTGGTTGTCCGGCAGAAGAAGGAGGCAGCGGAAAAGTATATATGGTCAGAGAAGGTTTGTTTGACCAGGTAGACATCGCGTTACACTGGCATGCCGGGGATAAGAATATGGTGATGAACACGCCAGCACTTGCAAATAAATCAGCGAAATTCAGGTTTTATGGTGTGTCTTCACATGCTTCGGCTTCTCCGGAGAAAGGGCGTTCTGCATTAGATGCTGTAGAAGCAATGAACAATATGGTGAATATGATGCGGGAACACATCCCGCAGGACGCGCGTATTCACTACGTCATCACCAATGGTGGAAAGGCGCCGAATGTTGTACCCGAGTTTGCAGAAGTATATTACTATATAAGACACCCCAACAGAGCAGTTGCTGTTTCCGTTTTTGACAGAGTGGTCAAAGCAGCAGAGGGGGCAGCGCTGGGAACCGAAACCAAAATGGATTATGAAATTATCGGAGGAACACACGACCTGTTGATCAATCAAACGCTGGCAACTAATATGCAATCCAACCTGGAAAAAGCAGGTGGTGTAGTTTATACCACACAGGAGTTCGATTTCGCCAAAACATTACAAACAAGTTTCATCGGCGAAGTTCCTCCGGCTAATCAGGCGGCGACCGTTATGCCAATGCAGATAGACAAAAACCGTGGCTCTACCGATGTAGGTGATGTTAGCTATGTGGTGCCTACTGCGGGTATATATGCTGCAACATGGGTGCCCGGAACAAGTGCACACAGCTGGCAAGCCGTCGCCTGCGGCGCATCAGATATTGGTGTAAAAGGAATGATCGTTGCTTCAAAAACGCTGGCGTTTACCGCCATTGATTTGTTTACAAATCCCGAATTAATTAAAAAAGCCAAAGACGAATTAATTCAATCAAAAGGCAACTACCAATACAGGGCATTGCTGGGTGACAGAAAACCGGCCTTGAATTACAGAGATTGAAAGAAAGAATTTTCTCCTGAGCTTTAACAACAAAAAATATGAGCCGTACAAAAAAAGAATTTCTGCCCAGCCGGATTTGTGTTGTTTGTAATAGGCCTTTTACCTGGCGGAAAAAATGGGAAAAGGTTTGGAATGAGGTAAAGTATTGCAGCGACAAATGCAGAATGAACAAAAACAAAAGCAATCAATCATCTGCATGATGTGAAAACATCAACTATAAAAATTTATCCCCCTTGTTTCTCTTCACTTCGCCTACATAGTCTTTAATCTCCTGTTCCTTGTCTTTTTTACAAATAAGCAGTACATCTTTTGTATCAACGATAATGAAATCATCAAGCCCCTGCAACAATACCAGTTTGTGATCTTCTGCATGCACCACATTGCGTGTGGCATCTATAATCATGACATGCTTTCCGGCAACTGCATTCCCAAAGTAATCCTTCTCCATATTTTCCCATGCACTGTTCCAGGTGCCAAGATCACTCCAGCCAAAAGAAGAAGGAAGAATGTATACATTGTCTGCCTTTTCCATGATGCCATAATCGATAGAAAGATTGGTGCACTGCGGATAAATGCGTTCTATGGCTTCCTGCTCAGATGCAGTATTGAAAAAACCTTTCTCCGCTTCAAACAGCTCATTCATTTCAGGCAAATACACCTCAAACGCCTTCAGAATACTTTTCAAACTCCACAAAAAAATACCCGCATTCCATAAAAAATCACCGCTGGCTAAAAACGTTTTCGCCAGCTCCAAATTGGGCTTTTCCGTGAAGGTCTTTACTTTGAAAATATTATCCGCCACCGGCATCGCTTCCTGCTGTATATACCCATAACCAGTATTGGGATAAGTTGGCTTGATGCCCAGCGTAACAAGCGCATTTATATTCTCTACAAATGCAAAAGCATCGAGACAAACTTTCGTAAAGGCCGGACCATCCAGAATGATATG
>JAUMBK010000264.1:0-15294 GCA_032115795.1 Saprospiraceae bacterium
CAGGCGATTGAACATGAGAGGCTGCGACGATGTAATTGTGGCTCACTTGCTTCTTTCTGCGTACCGCATGCATGGCCCGAAGCACACTGTACAAGGTCGTGTTCCGTTTTTGAAAATACGACAGGTAATTGTCCAGGCAGTTTTCTACAACCAGGAAGCGGATCCCATGGTCCTTTTTACCACAGGCCGCCAGCGACTGGGCTGCACCAAAGGAAATACCATGCAATCCTAACGGCACTCCGGGTACAGCTTCTCTCGCAAAGGCCAGCACCGAATGGATATCCTGGTCGTATTGAAATCCCGAGAACGTACTTTCACCAAAGCCGTTAAAATCGAATGCGATGACAGTCCATCCTTCAGAGAGATACCAGTCTGCCAGGCCATGGGAGGTAAAATACCTTTTGGCTTCAGCTTTGTATGGGTGTGCCAAAATCATCACCCCTTTGACTGACTTCGTTGTATGCCTGATTTCTGCACAAATTTGACCCTGTTTGCCTGGAATGGTCACCTTTACCCAGTTGACTTCTACAGCATCATGATGAGGGTATGCTGCACCCCTGGGAAGCATTACTGCGTAGGCCCACTTTTTTAATTTCCACATAGAAGAAGTGGCGGGAGTTTGATAAAATATTTGCCAAATTACATTTTTATTTTACTTATATAAAATAAATCATCATATAACTTCTTTTGCGTCAGTCATTATTATAATTAAAATTATAAATACATATATATGAATGGGTTATGTATGATTATTTTATTTTATAATTTGATGTTTTGCTTTCTTAATTCAGAAACAGGCATTAAATTTGCATTGTTGTTAATGCATAAAGCATGTAGTAGCAATACCGATTTTAAAAACCCAAATCCGATTGTATGAACGCAGACCATTACACTATGCCGTATGGCAAGAGGCATTTTCATTTCTCGCAATTTTTCACTACTCATTTTGAGCCATTCATTTTAAGCCTGTTTTTATTGATGGGTTGCATTGGCACGTTTTATTTGTTTGGACAACGCGTAGTTCAATCAGAGACAGGTATGCCTTCAGGCAATGGAGCCAGCGGTCTTGCCTCGGGCTTGCTGTTCAGTGCAGAAGAAGATGCAGTGGACGGCAATTTTGATGATTATGTCAAGATTGGCAGCAAACAAATAGTGGGCCAACGATTCACATTTGAATTTACCAAAGATGTTACCGCATCCAGGTACGTCATGGAAATGGGTGACGGTGTGCGATTGATTGTTACGCAGCCAAATCTTTCCTACCAGTATATGACGCCGGGCAAGTACACCATTGAGTTGAAGGAGATCAAAGACGGGTTGTTGCACCTAATTGGCACAAAAACGATCAAAGTAAAATAAACGCTAAGGATATCAATCCGTGAAAGCAGCACTTACGTTAAAGTAAGGCTGCTTTTTTTATTTTAAGGATAATTATAAGGCATTACAAGGCCTGTATGATGTCATATTGTGTCAGGATGACCATTTCGTTGTTAGCATCGGTGCTCACCACGGCGGGCACATTTTTGGAAATGTATTTGTTCAGATCCCTTACCGCCATATCGTGAGACACGGAAGGGAAGGCTGATGCCATGATCTCAGAAACCGGTTTTTCACTGTTGACCAGGGGGTTATTGAGGATAAATTCGAGGATGGTGCTTTCTGTGACAGAACCTACCATGCCGGCATCGTCTATCACCGGCAGCTGCGAAATGTCGAATTCCTTCATCATCGACAGCACTTTTTTTACACTTTCCTGTGGGGCAACACTGATAAATCGCTTGTCACGCTTCATTCGGATCAGGTCCTGTACTTTCAGGTCGCGCTCCAGGAATCCCCGTTCCCTCATCCAGTCATCATTGTACAACTTGCCAATATACCGGCTGCCGTGATCGTGAAACAAGACGACAACAACATCGGTGGGTTTGAGCTGGTCTTTGAGCTGCAGCAGGCCCGCGATGGCTGATCCGGCACTATAGCCGAGCAAGAGGCCTTCTTCACGGGCCAGACGGCGGGCAGCCAAAGCGGCATCTTTGTCCGTTACTTTTTCAAAATGGTCGATAAGGCTGAAGTCTACGTTTTTAGGAAGAATATCCTCACCGATACCTTCTGTGATATAGGGGTAAATTTCCTTTTTGTCAAAAATGCCGGTTTCATGGTATTTTTTAAAAACGGAGCCGTAGGTATCTATGCCCCACACTTTGATATCCGGGTTTTGTTCTTTAAGGTATTTTGCCACGCCCGAAACGGTTCCGCCTGTGCCGACACCCACGACGTAATGGGTGATTTTTCCGTCTGTTTGTTGCCAGATTTCCGGTCCTGTACTTTCGTAATGTGCCTGGCGGTTGGACAGGTTGTCGTATTGGTTGAGCCAGGCTGAGTTGGGGATTTCCTTACTCAGGCGTTCGGCTACGGAGTAGTATGATCTAGGATCATCGGGCTCCACATTTGTCGGGCAGACGATCACTTCTGCACCCACAGCCTTGAGCATATCAATTTTTTCTTTGGATTGTTTGTCGCTCGTGGTGAAGATACACTTATACCCCTTTACGGCTGCAGCCAGGGCGATGCCCATGCCTGTGTTGCCGGAGGTACATTCTATAAAGGTGCCACCGGGCTTGATGCGTCCGGCTTTTTCGGCATCTTCTACCATTTTGAGCGCCATGCGGTCTTTGGTGGAATGGCCTGGGTTGAACGTTTCGATTTTTCCTAAGACCAGGCAAGGCAGTCCTTCCACGACCTTATTGAGCCTGACCATCGGCGTATTCCCAATCGTCTCGAGAATGTTATTGCGATAATCCATGTGGTTTGATTTGGTTGGTGGTGCAAAGATACGGAATCCGACAGTACAATGTTCCAATCAAGATACAAAGAGTCAATCGATTATTTTCAGACCAGGATTTTACCTAATGAAAATCTCATTTTACATGAATTTAGAGTATGATTTTTTTTAACTGTTGCCGATTTTTGGTTTATTTTGCACAAATACACTCTGGATGTTTTTTAGAATCTTATTTGTATGCATCATGTTGGCTCTTGGTCTTTCCGATTTGGCAGCTCAGCAAAAACCGGATGCAGTCTTGGACCAGTTGAAGCAATTGATTAACCAACAGGACATCCGGGTCGTTTCCCCCGCTCAGCACAAGGATATTTTGAAAAAACTGCAAACCATGCCTGTACAAAAGTTGGAAAAAGAACCATGGATAGAGAGCATTTATGAATATGGAGAGAAGCTGATTAGAGGAGGGCAATTGTCTTATTCTCAGGAAGTTGCTGTCAAATGCCTTGGATTGGCTACGAATGGGAAAGACATGTATTTCCAGGGGAATTGCCACGCGCTCATAGGAGAAATCCATTTAAGAAACAACCTGATTGACAGTGCAAATATTCATTTAAAGCTTGCAGAAAAAATCATGCATGATCTGGATGATCCCAATTCACAGGTATTTTTAAAGGTATTGAAGGCAAAAATGGCCGATAGCCAAAATCAATTGTATGAGGCGTTGCAATTATATGGCGAGGCATTAGTGTATTATAAAAATAAAGGGAATGAATACAACCACGCATTCACAGGAGTGAACATAGCATATATTTTTTATAGACTAAAAGAATATCCTTCGGCGATTCAAATGATGAAAGAGCACTTGCCTTATTTTTATTCCAAAAAGCATTTGCTTGATTTACCCGAAAACCTGACTAATTTAGGTATCTATTATTCCCGTGTTGACTCGTTTGCCCAGTCAGAAAAATGTTATGTCCAGGCTCTTGGATATGCACGCACCCTAGGAGATACATTTTCCTTGGCCCGCATCTATTCTAATTTAGGCATTGTAAAACGAAAATCGGGGGATTACAAAGCAGCGATCACATATCAGGACAGTGCTTACGGATTGTGTCTGAAAAGCAACCTGACTTTCGGCATTTTTATAAACCATATCAACAGGGCAGAAATTCTCGTCAGTCAAAAAAAGTGGTATGAATCATTGGAAAGTCTTAACAAAGCATCAGCCTATACGCAATTTAACGGCATTCCAGAATACCAATCAGAAATTCTGGATATTTACTACAGGGCGTATGAAGGACAGGGTAATGCCTTTTTAGCCTTAGCGGCTTTGAAACGACACAAAAAGCTACAGGATAGCCTTGCTTCTGTAGAATCGAAATCGCGACTTTCTGAACTGGACAATTTGTACAAAAAAGAAAAAACATCCAGGGAGATGGCCGAATGGAAAGAAAAGGAATCCAGGGAGCAGATCAAAAATCGCATGATTTATTTCAGTTTAATATTAATCATTTTATCCTTGCTCGTGCTGCTGAACAGAATACGGGCTCGGAAAAAGCTTGAGACGCTTCAAAGAAAATTGGCCGAAGAGGAAAATGAAAAACTCTTGCTTGCCGTCAAGGCAAAAGATGGTGAATTGCTTACACAGGCAGTGCATCAGGCATCCATCCGTGAACTTGCTGAATCACTGCGGACCAATCTGGTCAAATTATCCCTGGTTACAACAAAGCAACAGAAAGCTGAAATCGAGTCTTTGCTCAGCGATTTGCAAAATCGCATTGAGGGAGACCAGTGGCTTGACTTTGAAGGGAAGTTTTCGCAGATTAATCAGGATTTTTATGATATTCTGCTCTCCTTGGGACCAGACCTTACTCCAACCGAATTGAAGGTGTGCGGCTTCCTTCGCCTCAACATGTCCTCCAAGGAAATAGCCCTTCTTACTCATCGTACAGTACCGACGATTGACAACAACCGAAGTATCATTCGAAGAAAGCTGAATCTGCCAACCGATACCAACCTGACAGCTTACCTTCTCACGATTAAATAAAGCGTTACCCCAAGGTAGTTGATCGTTCATCAACTGCACTACTTTTGGGCAACGCAATTTATAGGGTTGATTCTATACCAACCCTCCACGAGCCTGTAATGTAATACGCTGCTTTTACCTTGACATATGATGTGTTTTGGTTGTAATTGCCATAAAAAATGTAGTGTTTTAGCCTTCTCCTAGAGAAAAAAAACAAATAATTAAAATGCTATATATCAAATTACTATAATGCGAAATGAGGGTATTGTGAGTTGAGTGATTCGTGGTATTAGATTTTCGTGAGGCAGTAAATGGATGCTGCCGTAATCAGTTTGGGTACATTTACGCACTTTTTTAACCAACCTGAGTATACATGAGTCCGTACCCTCTTTGGCATATCCGAAGGATTTGCGTTTTTATCATTTCTATTTTTTTCATCCAGGCCGCTGTGAATGGTCAGTCGGGTGATTCTGGTTTACCTGGCAATGGAAATTCCTTACCGGCAGGATTCAAACCCCAGTTTGAATCTGGCTTTGTGCAGAACAAAGGACAAATTCTCGACCAGTATGGCAAGCCCAATCCTGCAGTGAAATATTTATGGAATGGCAATGGACTGAATGTACAACTGCGCAGTACCGGCTTCAGTTATGATACCTACGTTCAGGAATTGGACAGCCTCCAATGTGTGATCAGCCGCCACCCCAAGTCTAAGGGCTTACCCATAGATACGATTGTCACCAAAATTCACCGGGTGGACATAGAGCTGGAAGGAGCCAATCCCAATGCCCAGATGGTGGCAGAAAACGAGTTGGAGTCGGTTTTTAATTATTATGGTGCAAATGATTTTGCATTTGAGAATGTCAGACAGTTTGGAACAATCACCTATAAAAATATTTATCCAGGTATTGACCTGCAATTTTTGGCCATGTCGGGTACGGATAAGCCGATCGAGTACAACTTTATCGTACACCCGGGAGCCAATCCCTCTGCCATTAAATTAAAGTATGTAGGGGCAGACAATGTAAGTTTGGAAAATGGTCGAATCAAGTTGGATTTGCGTCACGGCTCACTTTTTGAAAGCATTCCCTCCTCCTGGCTGGATGACAAGGCTGCCTTTGTCGATGTGGCTTATAGACAACTCGCCCCCGGTGTTTTTGGCTTTGATGTACCCTTATACAATGCATCGCAAACACTGACGATTGACCCGACGCCTCAGTTTTTGTTTGGAACGTTTGCTTCTCCAACTGTCTATAGCCTTGGACTTTACGCTAACTTCAAGGATGTGGTTGTTGATCAGGCTGGTAATGTGTATGGTACAATAATAGTCGGTGGAGCGCACACAAACTTCTCGACCACTGGCGTGTCCTATAATACCAACAATGGCAGAGATTTTGCGCTGTTGAAGTTTGGGTCCAAAGGTCAATTGCTGGCTGCCACCTATTTTGGAGGTGGACGTGATGAAGTTGGGTCGACAATGTTGCTTGCCAATGACGCCATTTACTTATTTGGTACAACCAATTCAGATGGCTTGCAGACCGCAGGCAAGGCTTCCTATCAGGGGTGTAATTATTATGAATATGATTTTGTTTTATCCCCTACGTGGATTATTACTATTAAAATTTATAGAAATGACGTCATATTCGCAAAGTTTAATACTTCCTTAGTAAAAAGCTGGGCCCAATATTTAGGGGGCTGTTATCAAGATCAAATTAATGGAGCTGATGTATTTTCCAATGGAGACCTGTTTGCATTGATTTCTTCATCGTCCAGTAATTTTCCACTTACCAGTGGCTCCATAACCAATGATTATTTTAAAAACGTCATTGGAAAATATAATGCTAACGGTGATCGTATTTTTGCAAAAGTGGCAGAGAGCCAAAAATTAAACCGGTTTAGTACAACCAATGATGGCGGTTTTATCATGGGAGGTACCCAGATATACAATTCTGACCCTGAATATGGATGGCCGGCACAAAATGCGAATGCCTATAAATCCACTACTATTTATACTGTTCCATCCATGGTTGTCAAATACAATGGAGACGCTGTACGCCAATGGGCTACATTCTACCAGGATGGACCTTGTGATCTTTGGGATATTGATGTGGATGGTCAGGACAATATTTGGATTTATTCACGGTTGTCAAAGAATTACCAGAATCCCAGCTCCTACCTGAATTACGAGTTGACCACTACCCCCGGCGCGTATCTGGAAGCAATACCTGAGGCGTGGCATCCAATAATGACGTCAATCTACACAACCTATTTACCCGCCCTATCAAAACTTTCTGCCGATGGCAGTCAGTACCTTGCGGGGACCTACATCTTACCTACTTCTGTCACTCAAACGGTAACTAATGCTTATGAAATAGACATTATGGGATTTGGTGCTGGTAGTAAAATTGATGTAGATCCGGTATCGGGGGATGTCTTCGTAGCTGGAGGGTACCAGGGCGTTAACGTTTACGATTCGGGGGTAACACCCTGTGCGGAATCACTGCAAGGCAATCTTTGGTACGCACGTTTTGACGGTGCCACTGCGGCCAGAGAATGGCAGACTACCTGGGGATTGAACAGGACAGATAACAGAGCTTTAAGTGAAAGTTATGGAAGTGTGCCCAATTCGATTACGTATGCTAATGGCAAGCTGTATTTTTCAGCATTGATCAACCATGACAACATAGATAATCCTCTGGAGCTTGAATATGATGCCGCAAGAGAAGAAGCGATGACTTCGTCTTCTGCCTGGAAACGGACATCCTTTACAGAATATAATGGCCTTCGACGAGCTATGTATTTAGGTGCTTTTGAAGAATTTCAGGGAGTGCCTGACGGGTTGATTTTAACTCCAAGTACTTTAAATCCAATGACCCAGCTCGCTTGTATCAATGGTCTTCCGCAAACGATCAAGGGCAACCAGGTAAAAATCCAGCAACCGTTGGATGCCGCTTTGCCTATCCTCTACCAATGGCAAAGTGCTGACCAGCAGACAGGACCCTGGACTAACATTTCAGGAGCCAAAAGCAGAAATTATACACCACGACCGATTGCGACAGGCCCTAAATATTTCCGCCGCTTAGTGCAGACGCTCAATGAAGAATGTGCCCTGCAAACCCTCGATTCGTCGGCAGTAGCCACTCTGGGATTGCGCACAGATATTGCACCAAATGCAGACATCGACGGCAGTCGTTATTTTCTTTGCCCCGGCAACAGCATTACTCTAGAAGGTTCTGCATCCGGAGGCAGTGGAAGTGGATATACGTATGACTGGTACGTGGGAGGTGATACTTTATCATCAGGTACAGGTACAACGTTTACTAACGCTCCCGTCGGTACCACAGTTTACACTCTGCGGGTGACAGATAGTGTGGGCTGTTTTGACATTGACCAGGCAGCGGTAGAACCTGTGAAGGCAAACGCTGGTCCTGATGTGATTTATTGTGAAGCCAGCAGCGGTGTACAGGTAGGAGGAACCCCTATCCAGGGTACCACACTCATTTCATACCAATGGGATGCCAGTACCAATTTAAGTTGTACGGATTGCCCTCAGCCTATTGCCAATGTCACAGCAAATACGTCGTTTTACCTGACGACGACAGTGACAAGAAAGGACGGGTCAATGTGCTCCACAAGGGATACAGTGCTTGTGAAACTGATCCCCATTCCGAGAGTCAGCGGTAATGCCAGTTATGCCGGTCCTGACAAAACCATTTGCCTGGGTACTTCAACCACACTTGGAACATCCTCTGTATCAAATTATGTGTACAAATGGTCGCCCTCCAACTTTCTTTCAAATGTAGCAACCAACCCAACAAACTATTCCAATTCATCAGCGGCGTCTCAAAACCCATTTAGATATACTCTTCGTGCACGTAGGGAAGGGTGTACATTTTACGATGCTGTAGATTTGACCACTGTTTACTCAGAGGTACAAAAAGAAGTAGATGTAAACTGTGGTCCAATCTGGATTAATCAGAAAGAGGGAACCAATGTTTCCGGTACGGTCTATACCTGGGAAAAAACAGGTGGAACGGGCACCATGACGATACTTTCCACACGAAATAATGGGAGAGATGCATATATTAAATCTACCGGGGGAACCAGTGTGACTTTCCGCAGAAAAACAGAATTTAATGGCGTTGTCTGCTATTCCAGTGAAATCACGTTACAGACATCTTGTCCTTGTCCTGAGGCTTCTATTAAAGTGAGTGGAGGATATGGGTGTGCTTCAGCAGTAGGTGTTCCATATCAGCTCCAGTTTGTTTCGACAGGTCAAAACTTATCCAGTAAAAAAATCAAATGGAGTCCTTCGAGTGCAGTCAATAACGATTCGATTTTCAACCCAATGGTAGTCACTACGAATCAAACTACATTGACAGCAACTATAAAGGATAAATTTGATCCATCGCTCACTTGTAGCTACTCTATTGTTATCAATACACCCGTCACAATTCCAGTGTTTAATGCTACTGATCACAATGTGTGCCCTGGTACTTCACTGAATCTTGGATTGGCAAATAATCCAAGTTATATTTACAGCTGGCTTAACACTTCTGGTATGGCTGATCCTACATTGGATAAAGTAAAATCAAATCCATCAATCATAGCATCAAGTAGCCAGCAATATATAGTAAAAGTCACGCATATCACATCTGGCTGCTATATCTATGATACTGTCAATGTGAATGTGCCTTTCGTCGTTGCCAATGCGGGTCAGAATAAGTTGACGTGTCTTGGGAATGTGGTGTCGATTGGTGCAGATGCCATTCCCAATACTAATTTTACATACAGCTGGTCGCCTTCGAATTCGGCATGGACAAATATGACAAATGAAACACAGCCAAGTCCTGAGTTATTGGTCATTATTCCTTCCCAAACACTGATTTTGACCGTGACCGAACCCTCACTTGGCTGTAGTGTGAAGGATACAGTGGTGATTACAGGTTCCAATCAGGTGCCGCTGCCGACATTGACTGATAAGTCAATTTGTCCAGGAGCATCAACATACATAGGCGGAGCCGGTTCTGATGATGTGACATATTCCTGGAGTCCTACCACCGGCTTAAGTTGTACTGACTGTCCCAATCCATTGGCAAAACCGGATGTGACAACAACCTATACATTGCTTGGCTCCGGATGTAGTTCTGTTGCCTCCACTTCGATGACGGTCACCGTACTTCCAATTACTGATTTTTCCCTGACAGAAAAAAGTGTCTGTCCATCTGTTGGCGCAGAAATCGGAATCGGTGCTGCCGGAAATCCATCTTCTGTGGCCAATGCGACACAATATGCCTGGAGTCCAATAACGGCTTTAAGCTGTAGTACTTGTGCCAATCCGACAGCGTCACCAGTCGTACCAACCTTATATGAATTGACCATTAAATATGCCAACGGGTGTTATTGGTCCAAGTCCGTTGTCATATCACCCAATGATGAGGTCAATACAAATCTGGTAGGAAAAGTCAACCTTTGTCCCGGTGAAACAGTCGAACTGGGAGGCGACGCCTATCCAGGTTCTGTTTATACCTGGTCTCCGTCAACAGGACTCAGTTGTACGAATTGTGCCAGTACAGTGGCCAACCCAGATGAAACTACGACTTATTCACTGACAGTGACTAATGGATCGTGCACAGCTTCAGGTTCCGTGATTGTCAATGTGGTAGAAGTGCCAGATTTTAGCGTAACGGGCGAATCGTCGATTTGTGCTGGAGGAAGCACAATACTCGAGACAGAGTCTATAGCAAATATGGTATATGCATGGACACCCGGGACTGGTGTTTCTAATCCATCATCCAATTCAGTGGAAGTCAATCCAACGCAAACCACCAACTATACACTCAATAGGACAAGCTTGAAAACGGGTTGTTCAGAAGATATAGATCTGACTATTTTTGTATCTAATCCGGGATTCAGCCTGAGTGTGTCAAAAGATACTCTTTCCACTTGCGAGGGAAGCGAAGTTCGATTACCTGTAAAAGTGACACCATCGACAGGGAATTATTCCTATTCCTGGGGGGATGAGCCTACGCTGGACGATGCATTTATCCTCAATCCTACGGCTACTGTTCTTGAGCCGGAACTGTTTACTATCACGGTAACAAACCTGGACAACAACTGCCAGCTCACTAAAGATATTCAGGTAAATACTATTCCAGTACTGTTGTGTGAGGGGGCGGATTATGGTGACGCTCCGGCTTCCTTTGACGCAGATGAAGCTGCCAAGCATGATTTTAATGAATCATTGAAAATGGGAGAACTCCTTGACACTGAATTCAATGGATTTACCACGACGGATGGCGATCCGGCAGCTGGCGATGACGACGATGGTGAGGATGACGAAGATGCTGTTTGGGAGTCTATAGAGTTTAAGAAGGATACCACGGCTATGGGTGTGATTGTAAGGGGAATTATTAATGGTACCGGTACTTCTGCACGACTGGTGGGATGGATTGATTTCAATAATAACGGCACATTCGATTCTTTGGAGAGATCACAAATTCTCACCGTGCCTGAAAGTGAAAACCCACGAAATGACACCCTGCGATGGACAGGGATTAACGCGGCAGCAACCATACCTGGATATAGCTACCTGCGAATCCGACTGACTACTGACCTGAGCGGTGATTGGGATACTAACCCACTGCCTACTGGAAAGCGTACAGACGGTGAAGTGGAAGATTACCGATTATATATACACGAATTCCAGCCATACCCTGACTTTGTGGTGGCAGGGCTGGACGAAACAATGCCTGTGACGGGTACGTTGTCTTTAAATGACGACCTGCCTCCGGGCAGCACGTATGGCGAGGCAAAAACGGATCCGTTATATACAAATCCTGGCAACGACAAACCGACCGTAAATACAGATGGTACCTTTACCTTCAATACAATGGTACCGGGCACCTACTACTTCCTCGTTCCTGTGATCAATGGAGGTGATACCATCCTGATGCCGCTGGTGATCAATATACTGGATAAGACACAAGTACAGCCGCCAGTGGCCGCTCCTGATCTGGCCAAAACGTATGTCAACACAGCCGTTACCCTCAAAACACTGGTCAATGATATCCCTGGCTTTACAGGTAGGGACCTCGTTCCATCGTCGGTAGTCATCGTTGCTGGCAATGGTCCATCACACGGTACAGTGAGCATTGATCCTGCCACGGGTGATATCACGTACACACCGAATACAGATTATGTGGGCACAGACCAGTACCGGTACACGATTTGTGACAATGGCACTCCATCACTATGCTCCGAGGGCATTCAGTTTATCAACGTAGTACAGGAAACGTATGAAAACACCATCCAAATTACAGATGATGTCGTCGAAGTACCTGCGGGCACGCCTACCTCCGGCAATGTGTTGGACAACGACAATAACCCAAGTGGTGGCATGATGACGGTTGAGCCGCAGACCATTACAACTGATAATTACACGTTTACGCTCAACAGCGACGGGAGTTATACATTTACTGGCGACTCCACCTATCTGGAGACAGTAAGAATCACATATATAGTGACTGACGAAAATGGCAACACCCGTGAGGGCCAGATTTCGTTTGTCAATAAGGCGTCTCTGTCAGGAACAGTTTGGTTTGATAACAATTTCAATGGCAAACGCGATAGTGCAGAAAAAGGAGCAGCCGGTATTGTAGTACAGCTGTTTTATGCCAATGGTGGTAACAGGGGTAATGCTTTGACACCGGTGACGCACTACAAGGCGACGACGGACAGTCAGGGTAAATATTACATTCAATTGCCGGCGGCTGGCAGCTATGCGATGACGTTTGATCGAAGTGGCTTGTCGAATGCTGGGGGTTATGTGTTTACGATTCCGAACATCGAAGGCAATACGCTGGATGGCGTGGACTCCGATCCGGATACAACAGGCTTTGCCCAGGTTTTGACAGTGAGTCAGCAGGAAAGTGTCCACAGCTTCGACGCAGGTGTCATGTTAGATGCCGATGGCGATTATCGTCCTGACGAGACCAATTCTGCCGACCCACGTCCTGAGCTGATAGATCCGCAGGGATATATTTATTGTGAACATACAGGCGAAATCCTGCAAGGAGGAACCATCAGTATTACAGGTCCGGGCAATGTGTATCTGATTGCTGACGGAAGCTCGGGCTTCTACCAGTTTTTTGTGGATGCTACGGGAACGTACACAATTGCACTGACCAACCCGGCCGGTTATTACAACTCCATTGATTGCGAAGAGGAAGCAGGACCACTGGATGTCATGGGTACACAGACGCTGGGTGACGGCGACATGGATCTCGATGGCTTTGTTGATGATTACAGCTGTGTGAGCAATCCGTTCTACTTCCAGGTGACACTGACACCGGGTGACTTTTTGACCAACAACAACTTCCCTCTGCAGTGTCTGGATCTGGGCGACTTGCCTGAGCCGTATGCGGTATTGATTGAAGATGATGGACCTCGCCACGCTGTGTTGCAGACACCGAGCATATACATGGGTAGCCTGGTGGATATCGAAGAAGACGGACAGCCGGATATAAAAGCGGGTGAGTTTGGTGCCGGCGATGATGGCCTCGACTCACTGGCAGATGACGAAGATGTATTTCCGATAGAGAAGCCAACGTTTGTTATAACTGTGGCCACGACAATGGAAATTATGGCAGTCAATACCACATCTTCCACAGTGACGTTGACAGCCTACCTGGATATGAATGCAAATGGTAATCTGGAGGATATGGGAGAATACGTCAGTGCAACGGTGCCAGCCAACTACAGTGGTCCGGTGAGTCTGACGCTGACCCCGCCAATTGACGCGGTAGTAGGTGTGGATGTAGGCTTGCGTCTGCGTATTACTTCTGATGGGAATGTCGGATCGGATGGCTTTGCACCGGATGGTGAAGTGGAAGATTATATTGTACTGATTGCAGGCTTTGATTACGGCGACCTGCCAGAGAGTTACAATACGTCGGGAGAAGACAATCCGCCGGCAGGGATCGTGGACAGAAAGCTGATGCTGGGTACATCGGTCGATGCGGAACTGGATGGTCTGCCAGGTGAAAAAGCCAATGGCGATGACAAAGATCCGGGACTGGTGACCTTTGGTACATCGACACCGGAGGGAGATGACGAGAATGGGGTAGAGCTGGTAACGCCGATGGTACCGGGCAATGAAGCGGTATTCAAGGTCAATGCCATTAACGATAAAGAGAGTGCAGCGGTATTGCAGGCGTGGGTTGACTTCAATGGCAATGGTATGTTTGAGTCAAATGAGCAGTTGACAACGGGCGACTTTGCAACCCAAGGGGCAACAGTACCGGTAGGTGGCTTGACGGATGCAATGCTGGCATTTACGGTGCCGGCAGATGCAAAATATTACAATGGAAAGGCGATGACACGTTTCCGTCTGAGTGAGGAAGGAGGCCTGAATGCTGGCGGCGATAGCGGCATACCGCCATTTGGAGAAGTGGAAGACTATGCCTTCCTGCTGAATAAGGTAGGCAGTTATGTGTGGGATGACTTCGATAATGACGGAGTACAGGAGGCAGACGAGCCTGGACTGGATAGTGTCGCAATAGCACTGACATGGGCAGGAGCGGATGGTGATTTGACGACGACTGGTGATAACAGGACGTATTCGATATTATCGGGTACGGATGGTAATTTTGCGACGGGCGCATACGACTTCAGGGGTTTGATACCAGGTAAGTACAAGATTGTCTTTACCACACCAGCCAATATGCTGCCGACACTGGCAAACGCAGGCAGCCAAATTTATGGTGGCCTAATCGACAGCGACATGGGCATTACAGGCAATGTGATGGACCTCACCATGGTGATGGAAGAAATCGTCATTCAGTGTGTGAATTGCCTGCCGAAGGGTGAGAATGGCGCGCTGGACAATCAGTCAGAAGTCAATGGCTTCCCTGACAACCAGAGCGACGATACGCATGATGCGGGCTTCTGGCGGCCGTGCTGTTCTGTATTGTTGAACCACTGTTGTCCAAATAATCCAAAATAATAGAATAAAGAAGGAGATTGTCGAAAAAAGGCAGTCTCTTTCTTTATAAATTAACCAGAAAAGGGAATTTGGTACGCACACATACAATAATGGTACAGGATTGTTTTGTGACGGTGAAGTTTAAGCGGAGTTTTGCATCCTGAATGCATGAATTTTAAACAGTAAAAAAAATGAACCTGCAGTTTACTCTGAATAGAAAAAAATTACTCGATACACCTGCAATTGTGGTATTGTTGTCTGCTAATCAATATTTTACAGATCAAATTTTAACACAGTTGGAAGATGATTTTCGTTATGAGTATTATATCCTTGAAAATGTCTCGGCCAGGGTTCCGAAGCAATTCTTAAAAATGCAAAATGAGAAAATCATTTTAGCAGATTTGACAGATGAAAGCGGAAAAACCCCGCTGCTGGTAGCTGAAATAAAGTCAAGGATTCCCTATCACCCTGTCATTGTATTGACGGATAAGGATGACCTGACAACGG